>CBDTUI010000242.1:0-1532 GCA_965363765.1 uncultured Acidimicrobiia bacterium | reverse complement strand
TGTAATCGTCGGCGTAGTCGGTGGGAACGGTCTGCACCTCGGACACGGTCTGGGGTGGCACCGCAATTGACACGTCCGGCTGGGGACACGGCGACAGCGTTTCGCGGGTGTTGGTGGTTGCGATGATCGTCGTTGTGGTCGTGGTTACCACCGCCGCGGTTGACTGGGTCGACGGAGCCGACCCACAAGCCGCCAGCCCTAGCAAGCACCAGATGAGTTGAGGGCGTATCGTCATTGCAGCGATGGTAGGCGACCGGCAGAGCCATGCGCCCCGCCCCAACGGAGGACCTCATGAACCACAAAGACCGAGCCGCTCAAGCCTTCGACGCCGTTGAATCCGATCTACAAGCTCTCTCACTCTGGATGTACGAAAACCCCGAGATCGGTTTCGAAGAGTTCCATACTTCCGAACGGCTCGCTACCTACCTCCGGACCCAGGGCCTGGAGGTAACCAAACCAGCCTATGGCCTTGAGACGGCTTTTCGCGCAACGGTGGGCAGCAAGGGTCCCGAGATAGTCGTGTGCGCTGAGTATGACGCCCTCCCGGGGATCGGGCATGCCTGCGGCCACAACATCATCGCCGCCTCGGCAATCGGGGCAGTAGTCGCTCTGGCGGACATTGCCGACGAGCTCGAAGTGCGGGTCACGATCCTCGGCACGCCAGCCGAAGAGGCCTTCGGTGGCAAGGTAGACCTTCTCAACGCCGGGGCGTTCGCCAACGCAGCCGCGGCGATGATGGTCCATCCATCTCCCACCGACGTCGTCGACCCTGGTGTGCTGGCCGTGCGACACATAGAGGTGGAGTTCCACGGTAAGGATTCCCACGCCGCGTTTGCGCCGCAACTCGGGATCAACGCACTCGACGCGTTCGTCCAGGCCTACGTGAACATTTCAACCCTCCGCCAGTCGCTGTATGCAACCGACAAGGTCCACGGCATCATTACGCATGGTGGAGACGCCCCCAATATCATTCCTTCGTATACAAAGTCTTCCTGGTACGTGCGGGCCGCCGACCAACTTCGATTGGCGGAGCTGTCTGTGCGGGTCGAAGCCTGTTTCGAAGCGGCCGCCACGGCAACGGGATGCACCTGGCAGATGACCGACAGCGGGCACCCCTACGACAATCTCGTGTCGGACGACACGATGGTCGAGCTTTTCTCTGCCAACGCTGCCAGCCTTGGCAGAAGCATGCTGCGAGGAAGCGACCTGGCGCCGGGAGCATCCGGCTCGACCGACATGGGAAATGTAAGCCATGTGGTGCCGACCATCCATCCATTCCTGTCCATCAACTGCGCCCCGGCCGTTAACCACCAACCCGAATTCGCGGCCCACACCATATCGGCAGACGGCCATCGGGCGATCCGGGATGGGGCGCTGGCGATGGCTTACACGATCATTGATATGGCCGAGCAAGGACGCTGGCCCTCTCGCTAGCGCCACCTGATCACAGACAGCACGTTTCTGGCGTCATCCAGAATTCTCCGGTAGGGAGCGCCTACAGGATCTGGCTGAGGAAGAGCTTGGTGCGCTCG
>CBDTUI010000241.1:0-1631 GCA_965363765.1 uncultured Acidimicrobiia bacterium | reverse complement strand
GTGCCCGAAAGGGCGTGGGGGTTCAAGTCCCCCCTCGCGCACGATTCAGATGCAGCTCTGGTTTTCGAGTAATTTCGAACCATGCACACCGCGACCAGCTTCGACCCACGCCACGATGCGATTGCTGCTGCCAGCGCTTTGCTCTCAGACAACACCTATCGCGACGAACTCGCACCGCTTGTCAGGATCAAGACCGAGAGCCAGAATCCGGAGCGGCGTGAAAATCTTTACGAGTACCTCCGCAACGGAGTCAGCCCAATGCTGATCGATCTAGGATTCGACGTCGAAGTGTTCGACAATCCGTTGGCGGGTGGCGGTCCACTGCTGGTCGGCGAGCGCCACGAAGGCGACGATCTCCCTACGGTGCTGAGTTACGGGCACGGTGACGTGGTCGACGGTCTTGCTGGCCGGTGGAGCGCTGGACGCGAGCCGTATGTGCTGTCTGAGACTGCGGATCGGCTCTACGGACGCGGCACCGCCGACAACAAAGGCCAACACCTCGCCAATTTGATGGCGCTTCGCACCGTGATCGAAGGTCGAAACGGAAAGCTTGGCTACAACCTGAAATATCTGATCGAAACGTCAGAGGAAGTAGCGGCGATTGGCTTGCACGAGTTTGTTCTTGCTCATCGCGACCGACTCGACGCCGATGTCTTGATCGCTTCTGACGGGCCTCGGGTCGCACCGGATGTACCGACCGTGTTCCTTGGGTCCCGCGGCGCAATGAGCTTCACCTTGACCGTGGATCTACGCAACGAGGCCCACCATTCCGGCAACTGGGGCGGATTCATAGCTGATCCAGCAATCGTGTTGGCGAATGCGATCGCAGCGATCAGCGGACCGGACGGCCGCATCAATGTTCCAGCGTGGCGCCCCGCCGAACCCGACCCGGCGCTGCGCCTGGCTCTCGATGGTTGCCCGTTCGACGCTGGTGACAGCGGCGACCAACCCGACGACTGGTGGGGCGAGCCGGGTCTCACTGTTTGGGAAAGGACGGCATTGTGGCCGAGCTTCAGCGTCCTTGCATTCGATCACGGTAATCCCGACAACCCAGTCAACGCTATCCACCCCTCCAGCACGGCCTACTGTGGGCTGCGCTACCCCGACACGATTGACCCCGAGATAATCCTCCCCTCGCTCCAGCAATTCCTCGACGAACGCGGGCTTAACCGTGTCCGAGTGTCACTAGAGCCATCGACCCATCTTCGGGCAACGTGCGGACAGCCCGATGGACGATGGCCGCGCTTCGTTTCCGAGTCCATTCAGCGCACGCTCGGGCGGGCACCCCAGGTCTTGCCAAGCAACGGTGGATCGCTGCCCAATGACGTTTTCACCGATCTCCTCGGTGTCGACACCGTTTGGATCCCGCACTCATACAACTCATGCTGCCAACACGCGCCAGACGAACACATCCTCAAAGACGTCGTTGACGAAGCCCTCAAGCTGATGGCCGGGATCTGGTGGGACCTCGGCGAAGCGACACTCGTACCAACAGGAACCGGACGGTAAACCTCGACGAGATCGACAAGAAAGCCGCCGTCGCTGACCGGCCAGACTGTTGTGATGAGGCTGCAGCGACACGTTCTCGTGTTTGATGGCGCCGACATCGACACGGTGAGCACGTTCTGGCC
>CBDTUI010000240.1:0-1678 GCA_965363765.1 uncultured Acidimicrobiia bacterium | reverse complement strand
GGCTCTTCTCGTTGGGGTGGGGAGAAGGGTCCTGGGGTGAGGGTCCGCGTGGGGGTGCAGGGATCCCGCCATTGTTGGAGTTGTTCTACGACTTCGACGTTGAGGAGATCCCTGCGATGGGTGACGGTAGTGGGCTTGCTGAGCTGATGCTCGGACTTGATGGTGTGCGCGTGATCGACGTTGTCGAGAGTGATGGCGAGGTGACGATCATGGTCGAGACGGTGACGGCTTTCGCGTGGTGTGCGGGGTGTGGTTGTCGTGCCGAGTCCCAGGATCGACGGTGGGTTGATGTACGCGATCTGGAGTGTTTCGGGCGACCGACACGGTTGCGTGTCTGGAAGCGCAGGTGGCGGTGCCGCGAAGAGTTGTGTTGTGTGAGGACGTGGACCGAAGGGCTCGAGTTCGTTGATGCCCAGGTCGTGCTGACTCGCCGGACCGGGGTCGAGGCGTGCCGCCGTGTGGGTGAACTTGCCCGGCCGGTGTCGCAGGTTGCGGGCGAGTTCGGGGTGTGTTGGGAGACGGTCATGAACGCTGTTGTCGAGCACGGCACACCGCTGGTCGATGACCCGGCCAGGGTCGGTCGTGTCCGCCAGCTCGGTGTAGACGAGACGTCGTTCCTGGCCGCGAACCAGCACCACCACACGGTCTATGTGACCGGTCTCGTGGACCTGGAGGGTCGCCGGCTGATCGACATGGTCGAGGGCAACAGTGCTGCTGACCTGCGTAAATGGACCGCGAACGCTGATCCTGGCTGGTTGAGAGGTGTCGAGGTTGTCGCGACGGATCTGGCCCAGTCGTTCCGGGCTGGTCTGTCGCCGCACCTCGATCACGCTGTCCGGGTTGCTGACGCGTTCCACGTGGTTCGGGTCGCGAACCGGTGCGCGGATGCTGTCCGGCGGCGGGTCCAGAACGAGACGCTGGGCCATCGGGGCCGCAAGGACGACCCGCTCTACAAGATCCGCAAACTGCTCCTCACCGGGTCCGAACGGCTCAACGAACGGGGCCGAGACCGCATCTTGTTGTCGTTGCGGGCTGGTGACCCCAACGACGAAGTGGTCGGGGCTTGGCTCGCGAAGGAATCGGTGCGTGACGTCTATCTTGCCGCGAACTACGCCGAGGCTGCGGTGCTGTTGGACAAGGCCATCGCTGGGTGCCAGGCCGACGACGTCGACGAGATCCGATCGCTCGGGAACACGCTTGCGTCGTGGCGAACCGAGATTCTTGCCCGCCACTCGACGGGAGCATCGAACGGGCCGACCGAGGGTCTCAACCTCTGCGTGAAGAAGGTCAAACGGTGCGGCCATGGATTCCGCCGGTTCGACAACTACCGACTCCGCGTCCTGCTCCACACCGGCGGAGTCACCTGGCCAGCCCGTCCTTCACCACCACGCATCCGAACACGCCAGTCCCCACTCAGATGAGAAGAGCCCGATAGCTCGAGACCAATCACACCCAAACAGGGGTGACGCTCAGGCGTCTCTGCTCCTAGGTTTGCTCATCGGGATCGTCGCGTTGGTTTACCAGACAGACTCTTCCTGGCTTGTGGACATCTTGTCTTTCCTGATGGTTCGATGGGCCGCGACAAGAACGATCTGGCGCATCTGCTGCTGGGTACGAATCCGCATCTAGGGGACTGTGCATTGGTGTGTGTAAACGATGTGGCTTCCATTGGTTAGAG
>CBDTUI010000239.1:0-1803 GCA_965363765.1 uncultured Acidimicrobiia bacterium | reverse complement strand
ACACCGCGAGTGGTGATGGCTGGCCGTCAGGATGCGTGGCATGTGTTTGTTCAGCGGGCTCCTAGCCAGCCATAATGACCCGATGGATCCGACGGTCACGGTGGTGATTCCCGTACGAAATGAACCGCAGGCCATCCGTGGCGCGATCGAATCGATCATCGACCAGACCTACTCGAACATCATCGAGATTCTCGTGGCTGACGGCATGAGCACCGACGGAACTCGTGCAGTCATTGCCGCATTCGACGATCCCCGCATTCGGATCATCGACAATGTCGGCACTACGACTCCAGCCGGCCTCAACGCGGCGATTGAAATTGCCACGGGCGACATCATCGTTCGGTGCGACGCTCACTCCGTCCTACCCCCCGACTATGTGGCGGTCGCCCAGCAGGTCATGGCAGAAACGGGTGCCGTCAACGTGGGCGGAATCCAACGTGCCATCGGAACGACGTTCGTGCAACAAGCAGTCGCGCTGGCGATGTCGAGTCGGCTCGGGGTCGGTGACGCAAAGTTTCATTACGGAGGCGAACCAGGACCAACCGACACCGTGTATCTCGGGGTCTTCAATCGCCAGGCTCTAGTTGAGGCGGGAAGTTTCGACGAGACGTTGATTCGCAACCAGGACTACGAACTCAACATCCGTTTACGTCGGAACGGCGGGTTGGTGTTTTTTGATCCACGTCTGGCTGTCGAATACCAACCCCGCAGCACGTTGGCAGCGTTGGCCAAACAGTATTTTCAGTACGGGGCATGGAAGCGGATCGTCCACCGCCGCCACCCCGAGGCGATCCGACTCCGACAGTTGGCTGCTCCGCTGTTGGTCATTGGCCTGGCTGTGTCTATCGGATTGGCTTTTACGCCGTGGCGAATACTCTCGCTGGTCGTTCCAGCTGCCTACGCAACCGCGCTCATCGGTGCGACTCTTGTGACCGCCGCCACCCATCGGCGGACACCTGCACTGCTCATGCCGATCGCCATCATCGTCATGCACCTCAGTTGGGGTGTCGGCTACCTGTCCGGACTCAAGCCAGGGACTCCACCCACGTCGGCATAGACATCGGCATAGATGCGCCGCACCCGCTCGGTAGGCCACTGGTAATCAGCTCGTATTGCTGACGCAGCCTCTTGAGCGACAGCACGAACATCTTCGCTGTGGGCCGCCAGAATCGCTGCCCGCAGCCCCTCGACGTCGGAGGCGGCCACCAGGGCCACCCCGGGACGACCCGCCAGCACTTCGACAGTACCTGGCAGACTGGTCGCCACCACCGGAATACCCATGCCCAGGTATTCAAGAACCTTGGTTGGCATCGAGTGCCGATAGTTGGGAATGTCCGTCAGTGGGGATACGGCCACTGCCGCCGTGGCGAGCCGGGTCATTGCCTCTCGCCACGCCAGCCGCCCGGTCAGCTCGATGGTCCCACCGTGATCGGTGGCGATCTTCTTGAGGTGGGACGCTAGTTCGGGATCACAGCTGCCAACCATCACCAGATGCAAGCCAGTCGGGCCGACCGCATTGACCAGATCAGAAGCACCCCGCTGCTCGGTGATGTCCCCGACGTACATGACAGCCCCGTCGCTGGCCGCCAACGCTGGCATCGCTTCCCACATCGGGAAGTTCTCGACGACCGGGTGGTCCCGCTGGAAGAGGGGGGCGTATCCCGGTTCCGCTAGGACCACCGTCCCGACTCGCTCAGCCGTTCTGAGAATACGGGCAGCAAGCCGGGCGAGGAACTTTCGCATTGGCAGCTGTTTCGTCAGGATCTGCGCGGGGACGTTCTCATGGATGTCGAAAACGATCGG
>CBDTUI010000238.1:0-1805 GCA_965363765.1 uncultured Acidimicrobiia bacterium | reverse complement strand
ATGCGAAGCCGGTCTCAACCTTCCCGAGTTCCCATCCTCCTCCGAGTTGGACGCGATCATTGCAGAAATGGACGCGTTTCAGGCGTGGGAAGCGGGTTCCATCCGGCCGGTGATCGTTCTTGCCTATGCCCTTGAGTCTGCAGGTTTCGAAGTACGCGGGCAGGGCGAGAGAGCTTTGTTCGCGTACGAGGTACATGGCGATCTGCCCGGCAACGCCGCTGTGACCATCCTCGTCGGAGATGCCGAAGTCGTCGTCTCGATCTATACAAGTTCGGATTGGGAAAAGTACAGCGAAGCGATCCTGTCCGGTGCGAACGGGCTCGTGACTTACAATTGTGGGGATGTAGTACTGACGGCGGCCGCCCAGCCGACGGACTCCCAATCTGTTCTCGATCTTGAGCTGATCCTAGAAAAGACCGGCGCTCAATCAATCTGTGAAGGACCGCCCTAAAGGTCAGGCATTCGACGCCGGAACCTCCGTAGAACCAACAAAGCGTCGATTTACGCAACCGGCTTGGGTTTACCTTAGAGTGGGTGCGCGAGCCTCTGACCAGGGGTTTTACAGAAATCTAGGGTCGTTTGGAGACACCGGCCTCCGGAGCCGGGTGCGCAGGTTTGAATCCTGCCGAGGGCACCGCGTCGCTCTGACCTGGGGTTTCGCTATTCGCGTTGTCAAGAATTCTTGGAGAACCAGCTATTGCAAGCGGTCATTGGCGTGGCTTCGGTTCCACCGAGTCCGGCGGCAGCGCGGGGCGATCTCGGCGCTTGTTGTCGGCCAGGCCGATATCGCCGGCCACAGCCCGCACGCGAACAGAATCGCCTTACGCAGCCGCCTTGGACGCATGGGCGTTGCGTCCATTCAAGACGAGTCGGCGCGCGTGGCTCCCACAGCCCGTCGACGATCGTCCCTCCAACCGCTCGAGAGGAGCCAGTCAAAATCCAGGTTTCGTCGGCAAACGTCACGCACATCCCCCTTGTCGCCGCTCGCACTATCTGCCCGGACCAACGAGTCACCCGGTGTTACGTCGTTAGTATCGGCTGACTCGACACAGGGACCACATTGCCGACTGGAGCGCCCCCGCCGGTTCGATACGCCAAGAGCGACGACCTGAATATCGCATACCAGGTGTCCGAGGCGAACGGGCCCGACCTCGTTTACGTATCGGGTTGGGCGTCTCATCTGGACATGATGTGGCAAAACGCCTATCAGGCTCCGTTCCTGGACCGCTTGAGCACATTCAGCCGCCTGATCACGTTTGACAAGAGAGGCGTTGGCCTCTCGGACCGGGTGTCGATCGATCACCTTCCCACCCTCGAGCAGCGGATGGATGACGTAAGGGCCGTGCTCGATGCAGCCGGGTCCGAGTCGGCCTACCTGTTCGGCCACTCCGAAGGATCGGTACTCAGCACCCTGTTCGCTGCCACCTACCCGCGGCGGGTGCGGGGCCTCATGTTGTATGGCGCCTATGCGGCCCGTTCCCCCAAAGCCGATTATCCCTGGGCGCCGACACCGGACGATCGCGCCCGGTTCTTCGATCAGGTACTCAACCACTGGCCGGACCTATCGGGGATCGAATCGGTGGCCCCGTCGATGACAGGTAACCAGTCGTTTATCGAGGACTACAACCGGTACCTACGGTCTGCGGCCAGCCCTGCTGCCGCACACGCTCTGGCCGTCATGAATACCGACGCGGATATCCGCAGCATCCTCGACACTGTCTCGGTTCCTACATTGATGATCCATCGGCTTGGCGATCGGGACGCGGCCATCGAGGGGGCCCGGTACATGGCCGAACGGATCCCCG
>CBDTUI010000237.1:0-1861 GCA_965363765.1 uncultured Acidimicrobiia bacterium | reverse complement strand
TCTGTAGAAACTGCGAGATCCGGCGTAAGACTCGTCGCCCATCATCAGGGCACCCCATTGGGCATCCGACATGGCCGATGTGCCTGAATCGGTCAGTAGATCGATGTAGACATCATCTGATCTGAGGAGGAAGGTGTTGAAGCCGGCCTCTGCGATCGCCGCTTCACGTTCGGCTTGGGTAGTCATTTTGATCGACTCGACCATCTTGATTTTGTATGGCTCGGCCCAACTTCTGCGTTCCATGCTCACACCTCATCTACGGGGGTTTCTCACGAAGACTACGTAGCAACGAGGACGCGACCTCGTCGCCCGACAGACCTGTTTGTTGGGTGATTGTGGGTCGGAATTTGGTTGCGGCGGGAGCCCTGGCTGCTCAGCCATCGAGCCAGTCGCCTCCTAGAGTCCTAGCCATGTTGCTGCGTGCTGTTGTCGACGTCTCCCAACAGGTGGGAAGTACCCGGTCACGGAAACTCAAAACGGAGTTACTCGCCGGGTTGGTCGCTCAATCGACTGAGCCGGGAGTCCTCGTGGCGCTCCTGGCTGGCGAACCCCGGCAAGGCAAGATCGGAGTGGGCTACGCGGCCGCATACGGTGCCGAGGTCGAACCGGCCACCGAGCCGAGTGTCACCGTTGGCGAAGTCGACGCATGGATAGACGATCTTGCCGGCCTAGGAGGAGCAGGGTCGTCGGCGATGCGCAACGAGACGATCACCGCGTTGTTTGCCCGTTGCACCGAACCAGAACAGACCTATTTACGGTCAGTTCTCACCGGAGAGATGCGGCAAGGTGCCCTCGAAGGCGTGGTGGTCGAGGCGATTGCCAGTGCATTCGAAATCGCTTCCGACCTTGTGCGACGAGCCGTCATGCTGGGAGGCTCGCTCCCTTCGGCCGCCGACGCGGCCTACCAAGGTGGGGCGGCTGCGTTGGAAGCCTTCCGGATCGAAGTGTTGCGGCCGGTCCGCCCCATGCTGGCCAGCACCGCAGCCGACCCGCAGGAAGCGGTCACCGGGATGTCGGTGGTGGATTGGAAACTCGACGGCGCCCGAATCCAGGTTCACCGTCTCGGCGAAGAGGTGCGGATCTTCACCCGGAATCTGAACGACATCACCGCTCGGCTGCCGGGAGTGGTCGCCGCAACGCTCGCTCTGCCTGTTGACTCCCTCATCGCCGACGGGGAAGCGCTGATGGTCGGGCCCGATGGACGGCCGGGACGGTTCGGTGAAACGATGAGCCAGTTCGGAGCCGATGAGATCCGGGAAGAGTCGGCGCTGTCGCCGTTCTTGTTCGACCTGCTCTACCTGAACGGTGAAGATCTGCTCGACACTCCGATCACGGAGCGGCTCGAACGACTTCACGTAATCGCTCCCGACGAGATGCGTATCCCGATGACGATCACCGACGACCCGGCCGAAGCACAGGCGGTGCTTGAGGTGGCGGTCGCCGCCGGCCACGAAGGCATCATGGTCAAAGACGCCGACTCAACGTACCTGGCAGGTAGACGAGGATCGGCATGGAAGAAGATCAAGCCGGTTCACACGCTCGACCTGGTCATCTTGGCGGCCGAATGGGGACACGGGCGTCGGACCGGGTGGCTGTCGAACCTGCATCTGGGAGCCCGTGACGGCGACGAGTTTGTGATGTTGGGGAAGACGTTTAAGGGCATGACTGATGTCATGCTCGAATGGCAGACTGAGCGCCTGCTGGAGTTGGAGGAACGGCGCACCAAACGCACGGTGTATGTCCGCCCCGAACTGGTCGTCGAGATCGCCATCGACGGCGTCGTCCGCAGCCCCCGTTACCCGGCTGGGATGGCGCTCCGCTTCGCCAGGGTCAAAGGGTACCGGGAAGACAAAACCCCCGA
>CBDTUI010000236.1:0-1898 GCA_965363765.1 uncultured Acidimicrobiia bacterium | reverse complement strand
CTTCACCACGCTCAGGCCGCCGCCTTGGCCCAACTGCTGACACTGCGCGAAGCCGACGGGCAGTTTGATCGGGCGTTGCTCGTGGCCAAACGTATGGTCGCCTTGGATTGGTTTGATGAGGGCGCCCATCGCAACATCATGCGATTGTCGGCCCTGCTGCGTCGACCCGAAGACGCGCTCCGCCAATACCGGGAAGTACGCCGCACGCTCAAACACCAACTCGGCACGGAGCCAGCCGCCGCCACCGCCCAGTTGGCCGCTGATATTGCTTCCCATGTCGAATCGACTCTGTCGTCTCCGCCCACTTCTGACCGGTCACAAGCCCCGGTGTTCGTAGCTCGCCAAGCCGAACGCGACGTGCTCATCGGAGCGCTCGAACGAGCCTTGAGCGTCGAAGGTGCCGTCGCCCTCGTCGAAGGTCCACCGGGGGTCGGGAAATCGTCACTCCTCGAACAAGCCGGCGAAGACGCCAAATGGCGCAACTATGAGATCCTGCGTGGCAGCTACCAGGACCGGATCGGCGGCGAAGCGTTCGAAGGGTTGCGGGGCGCTCTCGATGCAGCATTGACCCCGCTACGGATCGAGCAGCTTCGAGCTGTCTGCGAACCGATCTGGCTCGAAGAAGCGAGCCGGGTCATTCCCAGGTTGGGGAGCCGCACCGAAAACCAGCTCGGCCTGACCGGCGAAGACAGCCGGTGGAAAGTGCAGGAATCGCTCGTTCAAGTGCTGCGAAGCTTGGCCTCGATCTACCCGACCATGCTGCTTCTCGAAGATGTGCACTGGGCCGACCTCGATTCGTTAGCGGTGATGAAGCGATTGGCGAGCGACCTGGGCGGGGTTCCGCTGGTCGTTATGCTCAGCTACCGGCGCGAAGAGGCGGAAACGCATAAGCCGAGATGGGCACTGCTCCAAGAGCTTGATCGGTCGGCGTTCACCAAACGTATCGTCCTCAACGACTTGGATGCCGATGCCGTGACCCGACTCATAAACGCCATCGGTGGGTTCGGTGACCATTCCGATGATCTGGCCAGATGGCTCGTGGACCACACGGGCGGGAATCCGTTGTTTGTCGTCGAAACTCTCAAAAGCCTGCGAGAAGACGACCCCGGGCATCCCTTCGAAATGCCGAACCGTCTCCCGGTGGCGTCGAGCGTCGCCGAAATCGTCGAGCATCGCCTCGCCAAGCTCGGAGATACCGCTCGGCAGGTCATTGACGCCGCGGCGGTTTTCGCCCGACCGATGTCCACTTCGCAGCTATCGGAGTTGACCGATCTGGATTACCCGGTAGTGCTTGAGGCCGTCACGACCGTCGTCCGTCGGCAAGTCTTGTCTGACCAAGCGGACGGCTTGCTGTTCAGTCACGAACTCATCCGTCGGGTCGCCTACGACGGGATACACCCAGATCGCCTTCACGAGATCCATATCAGATCAGCCGAGGTACTCATTGATCTCGTAGCCGCGCCAGCCGAGATCGCCCATCACTTCTATGAAGCCCAGGACTGGGATCAAACTTTCCGTTGGAGTCGGCAGGCTGCCCATAAAGCCGAGGAAATCTCGGCGTATGACACCGCCCGGACGCATTACCGGCGGGCGATCGAGGCCGCTCACGTCGCAGGTTCTTCCGATGACGAAGTCTTTGACCTCTTGGACGCGTTGGAACGAGTCGCCGATGTGCTGGGTGATCGTACCGAACAGGTGGACCTCCTCGATCAGATGAACGCGCTGGCGTCGTCAGCCGCGCAGCGGGCCGAGACGAAGCTACGGCATGCCTGGCTATTGGCCCACACCGACCGGTTCGCAGAGGCCGAAGCCGCCGCCGTGGCGGGATACGATCTTGCGCCAGAACGACACGAAGACTTCGGTCGGGTTCTGGCTCAGATTCAGATCTGGTCGGCTCG
>CBDTUI010000235.1:0-1922 GCA_965363765.1 uncultured Acidimicrobiia bacterium | reverse complement strand
GGCCAGTCGTCCTTGAGGAGTCGCGACAATGATCGGTCGGCAAGAAGCTTGCCACCGGTCTGACAGGTCGCGCAATAGTTGGTTTCGTGACTTGCGTAGACAATCCGTTGCACCTTTGACCCACAAACCGGGCAGGGCTCACCAAACTTGCCATGAACTGCCATGTTTGGAAGGAAGGCGGTGACCTTGCCAGGGAACTTCTCCCCGACATCCTGTCTCAGCCGATCAGTCCAATCGAGCAAGGACGCCTGCGTTGCCTCGTAGAGGTTCGTTATTTCCTCAGCGGTGAGTTGCTGGGTACGTTTTACCGGCGACAACTTGGCTGCGTGGAGGATCTCATCGGAGTACGCATTGCCGATCCCCGAGAATATCCGAGGATCGGTGAGGCCTCGTTTCATCGTTCGGTTCTCTCGGGTTAGTGCCTCGGCGAACTCGTCTCGGGTAGCTGTTAGTGGTTCGATGCCACCCCGATCATGGGCGAGCACGGCGTCAAGACCACGCTCAAGGTGAAGCGACGCCCGTTTCTTGGTGCCCTGCTCCGTTAACATCAAAGTCCCGTCGGCAAAGTCGAACGCACATAGGCCCACCTTGTTGGCAACTGCCTGGCCCTTCTTCGTCCATCGCAGCCGTCCGGCCACCATCAGGTGGAGCACCATGAAGAGGTCGTCCTCCAGCTCAAAGACGATGCGCTTTCCGATCCGCCGGAACCCAATGACTTTTTTGCCTTCCACCGCCGATACCGGCGGGTCGTATGTCCGGAGAAGGGAGATGGAACGGACTCTCAGCTTTTCGAGCGTCTTGCCGACCGTGAACCGTTCGAGTGCCTCGATGTATACAACGATATCGGGAAGCTCGGGCATGGCGTGAGCTTAGGCGAGGCGTTCAGAGCCGGCATAGACAACCAGCGACCCGTCTCGGACGAATCCCGCCAAGGTAAGGCCGAGCTGTCCGGCCAGGTCGATCGCCAGGGATGAGGCCGCTGAGACGCCTCCCACGATTGGAATGCCAGCGACAGCGGCCTTTTGGGTGATTTCAAACGAGACCCGCCCGGAAACAAACAATATCGACGAGGCGAGGTCAAGTCCCTCGACTGCGGCTACTCCAACAACCTTGTCGACCGCATTGTGGCGGCCAATGTCTTCGCGCAGGGTCAGCAACTGCCCTGCCGGGCTGAATAGCGCAGCCGCGTGCAGACTGCCAGTTGCTTCGAACCCACTTTGGTGGTCTCGCATCTGGGCGGAAAGCCGGTTGAGAATATCGACATCGACTACCGGGCCATTTGGCAGGGTTGCAGCGGCGATCAGGACGGCATCGATCGAGGCTTTCCCGCAGACGCCACAGGAACTCGACGAGAACAGGTTCCGCCGGAACTGCTCTGGATCGACGACGACCCCTTCGGCGAGCATGAGCTCCCAGCGACCTTCTCCGAGGTCGAGGGGCTCAGCCAACTCATGGACGCCCAATACGATCGCCTCGGTAATCGCAAATCCACGGATCAGATCGGCATCGTGGCCCGGTGTCCGCATGAGAACCGCGATCGGAACGTCACCGAGGCGGATTTCTAACGGCTCTTCTACAGCCACGAGATCCGTGGTGTCAGATGTGACCCCGGCCACAATTCGACGGACGGGACGGGAGGTACTTGTGCTCATGCGACTCCACAGCGTAACCGCGGGGCGGTCGACTGGCGGAGGAACGAACGAGGGGCTCCCAGATTCGGGAGCCCCTCGTTTCCTAACTGACTGTTGGTCTGGCTAGAGATCTGAGCCGAACTCATCCTCAAATGAGACCATCTTGCGGGCGGGCTGGCTTGAGTTACCGGAGTCACTCTCGCTCGGACGATCCGATGCACTGTCCCGATTCCCGCTGCGTTCCCCGCCAGAGCGGTTGCCACTGTCACGGTTACCGTCGCGGCTACCACC
>CBDTUI010000234.1:0-1958 GCA_965363765.1 uncultured Acidimicrobiia bacterium | reverse complement strand
CCTTGGTTTCGAGACGCTGGCGCTGCATGCCGGTCAGCAGCCCGATGCGACGTATGGGGCACGCGCTCAGCCGATCTACATGACGACTTCGTACCTGTTCGACTCGGTGGACCACGCCGCCTCACTGTTCAATTTGGAGACCCCCGGGCACATCTATTCGAGAATCTCCAACCCGACTGTGGCGGCATTTGAAGAGCGTATGGCCGCTCTTGAAGGCGGCGTTGGAGGAGTAGCTACGGCGTCCGGTCAGGCTGCGCTGTTTCTGGCAGTGGCCACACTGATGGGACTGGGCGGTCATATCGTTGCCTCGGGTTCCATTTATGGCGGGTCGCATAACATGTTCAACCTGACGCTTCCCCGATTCGGGATAACCACCACCTTCGTAAACCCCCGCAACACCGCCGAATTCGCCGAAGCGTTAACCGACGACACCCGGCTGATCTATGGCGAGACCCTGGGCAACCCGGGCCTTGAGATCATGGACATGCCCGCCGTGGCCGACTTGGCTCACCGCAATGGGGTCCCGCTGATGATCGACAACACCTTCGCATCGCCCTACCTGTGTCGGCCGATTGAGTGGGGCGCCGACATCGTCATGAACTCGGCCACAAAATTCATCGGCGGCCATGGGGTGGCGATCGGTGGTGTCCTCGTCGACGGAGGTACGTTCGACTGGGAGGCGTCCGGAAAGTTCCCGACACTCACTGAACCGTACGAGGGCTATCACGGCATCGACTTTTCAGAAGAATATGGACCGGCCGCGTTCATGTCGAGGGCCCGGGCCGAAGGCCTGCGAGATTTTGGAGCTTCGATGAGTCCTCAGAATGCGTTCTATTTGCTGCTCGGCCTTGAAACGCTCCCCATCCGCATGGAGCGCCACGTTGCCAACGCCATCGCGGTCGCCGAGTTCCTCGACGCGGCCCCGGAGGTCTCCTGGGTTTCCTACCCGAGCCTGGCCTCTCATCCGGATCACGATCGCGCCAAGAAGATGCTTCCGAAAGGGCCTGGAGCCATTTTCTCCTTTGGCATCAAGGGTGGGCGCGATGCCGGTCGTAAGTTCATCGAATCGGTCCGGATCTTTTCACATCTGGCCAACGTCGGCGACGCCAAGTCCCTCGTCATCCACCCCGGTTCGACCACCCATCAGCAGATGTCTGCCAAGGATCTCGAAGCGGCCGGCATCAGCGAAGACCTGATCCGCCTGTCCGTCGGAATGGAGTCGATCGACGATCTCATCGGCGACCTGAAGAGCGCCTTGCGGGCGTCACAGAAATAGCGATGGACCTCACCGTACAAAACAAGAAGGTGTTTGCAGCCACGGGCGGCCGCCCGTTGGATCCGACCAAACCACTCGTTGTCCTAATGCATGGAGCGGGTCAAGATCGCACGATCTGGGTGCTGCAAACCCGGTATCTCGCCCACCATGGGTTCTCGGTGTTGGCGGTCGACTTTCCGGGGCATGGCGGATCCGCTGGCCCGGCAATGGTGTCGGTCGAGGCGATGTCCGAATGGATCGCAGAAGTTATTCGGGCGTGCGGGTTCGGCTCGGCTGCCCTGGTCGGTCACTCGATGGGTGCGTTGGTGGCCATCCAGTGCGCCGCCGACCATGCCGATCTCATCAACAAGGTGGCGCTGGTGTCGGTGTCAGCTGAGATGCCCGTTCACCCACAGATGCTGGCTGCTGCTGAAGCCGACGAGCAGCATGCAATCGACCTCATGGTTGGCTGGTCGCATTCGGCTGCCGGGCATCGGGGTGGTCACCAGCAACCGGGATCGTGGATGCTCGGTGGGTCTAAGCGGGTGGTCGAGCGTTCCGCTCCCGGTGTTCTGCATGCAGGATTCCTCGCTTGTATGAACCGGGGCTCGATTCTCGATGCGGCCGCCAGGGTCGAAGCTCCCACTCTCATTCTTCTTGGGGGAGCCGACAAGATGACCCCGCCAGAATCTGGCCGGCAAGT
>CBDTUI010000233.1:0-1962 GCA_965363765.1 uncultured Acidimicrobiia bacterium | reverse complement strand
TGAAACCGTCTTCACCATCGATATGCCCCTCGTAATGACCAGCGTCGCCGCACCAACGCCATCCAAAGCCAACGCCGCCGCGACCGACGAACCCGACCTTCCCGCCGGAGATGCCCCAACGGCTGTCATCCCGGATTCGCCAATCAAGGCGCCGCTGGCGCCACCTGGGCCAGCAACAATCAAACGGCCACGGTCGATAGCTCCAGATCCGAACCCAACCAAGACGGTGGCCGTGATCGGTGAACCTCCGCCGGAGAGCCCCGTCCACCCTGACCTGGCGAGCTCAGCTACCCACTAAAGCGAGCACACGGTCAACGACTCGTCCACTCTGCCGGGCCCTCTCGGACACCCATGCGTAGACTGACCTCGATCGCACGGAGAGGTGCTTATGTCGACACGCTCGCGGGTGTTATGGGTTCTGCAATGGTTTTTTGGTCTGTTCTTTGTATTCACGGGCGTTATCCACTTCGTCCTACCCGACAATCTCCCGGCGGCGATGGACTGGATGTACGAGCTCAATGACAACCTCCATCTGTTTAGCGGTATCGCAGAAATCCTCGGTGGCCTCGGGCTGATCCTGCCCGGCCTAACCAAGATTCGGCCCATGTTGACCGTACTGGCAGCTGAAGGTCTTGTTCTTGTCATGCTCGGGGCGGTCGTCTGGCACATCGGCCGCGGCGAAACTCAACAGATCGTTCAGAACATCGTGTTCGCCATCCTGCTCTCGTTCATCTCCTACGGTCGGTGGAAACTAGAGCCCCTTCCAACCAAATAGCCCGACTGGGGACTAGTTGCGGACGTCTCGCCGCTCGAAGGCCATGGCTGCGATCGCTGCCAGTAGCACGGCTACGCCGAATAGCACTCCGGTATACGCCCAACTGATGCCATTGGTCAATGGCAAGTTATCCGAGTAGTAGTAGAACGGTGACAGTTTCGCCCACGGTGCGAGGCTTTCGTTGACCGGCAAGAACGAATACATGACAAAGCCGATCAAACCAACCCCAATGCCGGTGTATGCGGCCGCCTTGGGGCGTCCGGTTATGCCGCCACCAAGAAGAGCAGCAGCCCCCAGCAAGACAGCAAGTGCAATGCCCTGGACTGAGGCGCCAGCGATATTGACCATCGACAGATCAAGGCCGCCGATCAGGACCCCTGCCGCCGTACCAACAAAGGTGGCCAGACCGAGCAGCGTCGCCATAGCGATGATCGCCCCAAACTTCGACACGACAACCTTGGACCGAGTGATCGGGTTGACGAGCAACAAGTCCATGGTGCTTGCGTCCTCTTCGCCGGCAAGGGCCCGCGACCCCATCATGATCGTCAAGGCTCCGATCGCCGCCGGGAGTGTGAGGGAGAACACTTCAGCGTGATACCAGCCAGCCGGCGTCGACATATCGACCCCTCCAACGATTCGCAGCAAGCCCTCCGGCATGGCGCTCGTCAGTTCTCCCAGCGTCGAGCTAAGGCCATTGAACATGGGTCCGACCAGGATTGCCGTGTAGAAGATGGCCGCCGCCGCAATGGTGGCGGCGAACTGATGATCAGTGACGGTCTTGATCGATATGTTCGCAACCATCGGTTTGCCGGCCAATCGTTCCACGTAGCCCGCCACCTTCGGACGATCCTTGAGCAGGCGCTCGACAAGGGTGCCGCCGACACCGGCACGCAGGTCCCGCCGGTTCACACCGACCAGAGCGCCGACGACGAGAAACACCGACGCGCCGACCAGTACAGACATATCCAAAATGTCGATGCCCGTCTCAATCGGTTTGCTCGAATTGAAGTAATACCAGGGAAAGACCCTGGCAAGATTCTCGAGGCCATTCACCAACGGAAGCAAGCCAGCAGCCAAGAACGAGAATATCAGCACCCCCACTGAGGCGCCCGATGCCACCCCGGCGTTGCCTGTCCAGGATCCAATGAAGAGAGCCAGGGCGCCCATGAACATGGTGAACGCCATCA
>CBDTUI010000232.1:0-1971 GCA_965363765.1 uncultured Acidimicrobiia bacterium | reverse complement strand
CTCGTGCAGTTCAGTTCGTTGGAACCGCCCTCGGAAATTCCTTGATCTCTGTCGATGTCCAAAGCCGGTGCACGTCGGCTGTGGCCCAGAAGTCGCTGTTTGCGTATGTCTCGTACAGGTCTCGATAGGCATCGTGGTGCTGCGCGTGAAACTAGGTCTTCTGCCGACCAGGAGAGGAATGGGCTGACCCGGCTCGGTGACGCAGGCGTCGGTGATGTTGAAGAACTCGCCGTGCCGGGTCACGGCCTGGCCGTCGAGCAACTCGGAGATCAGTTCAACGGACTCCATCAGACGACGCTTCCTCACGGCGGGTTGATCCTGGTGGAGCCCCATGGCGGTGTATTCCTGGGTGTGTGGCCAGCGCCCACGCCAAGTTCGAAACGACCGTTGGAGAGCCGGTTGATCGAGGCGGCCTCCCACTCCAACTAATGGGTATCCACCACCTGTTGCCGCTTGACGGTGAGGGTGGTGACCGAGCCGCCTTCCGGTGAGCACTTTCGCCGACGGAGACTTCGATCTCTGGGTTCAGAACGTGCCCCGGTTGGTTGGTGAGGGTTACCGATAGCACCGATGGGGTGTCGTGCCTCGAGCACTGATCCATTAGTCCGCGCGGGTGGCCTTCCGGTTCGTCAGTCATGGAACCTGAGCGAAGGAGGAATAGCAGATGATCTTTGTTGGCGATGATTGGGCCGAGGCCCATCACGACGTTTACGTGTGCGACGAGGCCGGCGTGAAGCTGGCCGCGCGGCGGGTGCCCGAAGGGATCGGCGGGATCGCGATCTTGCATGAACTCGTCGCCACCCACGCCGCCGACCCCAGTGAGGTGGTGGTCGGGATCGAGACCGACGGGGCCTGTGGGTGCAATCGCTTGTCGAGGCCCGCTACGCGGTGTATGCGATCAACCCGCGGGCGGCGTCGCGATATCGGGACCGGCACACACTGTCGGGGGCGAAGTCGGATCCCGGTGACGCGAAGATGCTCGCCGAGCTGGTGCGCACCGACCGCCACAACCACCGCCAAGTCGCCGGCGACACCGCACTCGCCGAGGGCGTCAAGGTGTTGGCGCGTGCGCATCAGACGCTGATCTGGGAACGCACTCGGGCCACGAACCGGTTGCGGTCCTCGCTGCGCGAGTACTTCCCTGCCGCGCTCGACACGTTCGATGAGCTGGCCCATCGCGACACCTTGGCGGTGCTCACGAAAGCGCCGACACCGACCGAAGCCGCGAAGCTGACGCCGGGCAAGATTCGCACCGTGCTGCGCAATGCTGGCCGTCAACGCAACATCGAGTCCCGTGCCGACACCATCGCTGCGGGGTTGCGCGCCGAAGCGCTGCATGCCCCGACGGCCGTCGAAGCAGCCCACGGCGCGACCACGCGGGCGACCGTCGCGATCGTCGCCGAGCTGAACGTCCAGATCGCAGTACTGGCTGGCGAGTTGGCCATCCATTTTGAGCAGCACCCGGACTCCGACATCTACCTCTCCCTGCCTGGAATCGGTGTCATCCTCGGAGCCCGGATGCTCGGCGAGTTCGGGGACGACCCGAACCGCTATGCCGACGCCAAGTCTCGCAAAAACTATGCCGGAACGTCGCCCATCACCCGCGCATCAGGCAAACGACATGTTGCCCTGGCCCGGTTCGTTCGCAACAAACGCCTTGCTGACGCGATCGACCAGGCCGCGTTCTGCTCGATCACCTCGAGTCCCGGCGCCCGCGCGTTCTACGACGCCCGACGAGGCGCCGGCGACTCGCACCACAAAGCACTACGCTCCCTCGGCAACCGATGGGTCGGCATCTTGCACGGCTGCCTCCGACACCGCACCCTCTACAACGAGAACACCGCCTGGGCACACCGGATCGACACCGACATCAAGAAACTTCAGATCGCCGCTTGACTTTTACGAACCTGGGGTGTCTGAACCGGGTTTCTGACATCGGCGTTGACCACCATCGTTCCGAGGCCGATCGAA
>CBDTUI010000231.1:0-1999 GCA_965363765.1 uncultured Acidimicrobiia bacterium | reverse complement strand
GGTCTCTTGAAGATGAGAATCATCGCGGCACCCATGATGAGTGGTCCGACGATCATCGTCCATCGCAGGACATCGCCTGCCTTGGTCGACACCTCACGCTTCGGGAGGGGCGGTGGGTCTGGGATCGGCGGCCCGGTCGCCCGGGGAGGGCGGTTGAATGGACCGGGTGCGATCGATACAGAAGCGGGTACAAGTTCATAGCGCCAGGCTGTTTCGAGGTCGCCAAACACTGCGCTGGGCGCCAGTCGGGAGGCCCCGATGTGCAATCTGCCTGCTTCGGTGACCGTGACCGTCTGGCTAAGGACCGAGCCGGCGGGATAGGTCCCAGCTTGGAGACGAACCACCCGACCGCTGTCGGCTCCGGCGACGGCGACCAATTGCCCAGCGGCTGGTGGTGGAACCGTTGCTTGGGTCGCTGCGACCAAGGCGCCGTCGGTTAGCGGGGTGTCAACCAGGAAGCGATCCCCGGTGAACCGACCACCGTCGATCCATAGGTCTCCTGACCAGTCGCCATCGCATAGTTCTTCCAGTTGCGTGCCGAGCTGACCAATGGTGGCAGTCGGCCCGAACGTCAGGGCGAGATCCACGAGGCGGTCATCGGCGGCCACGCAGACAGTGGCAGAAGTGATGGTCGATCTCCTGGTCCGGATTGTCACGGTTCGAGCCTTTCGATCTCGTGTTGGATGTCGCTGATCCAGTACGTGACGGCAGCTTGGGCTCGGTTGATCGCCTGCTTCCAGGTCCAGGCTTCATCTAGGAGGTCGGTGGTCACCGGGGCGTCGATGGCGTTCGGGAGATTGTTCCGGTAGCTGATCACGTCGGTCTCGATCTCGCCAAGATCGATCCGAAGCGTCTCGAGCCGGCTCTTGGCCCAGATAAGAGTGTCGCGGTATGCCATGGCTGGTGCCCCAGAAGTCTTGTGGGGCTCGCTGTTCGGACGAGCCCCACCGGTCCTCGTTCATGCCTTATGCGGAATTGGCGAAGTTGAAGGTCTGAGACACGTTCAACATTGCTTCCTCATAGCCCGCCACGTTGCCCGAAGTTGCCTCAAGGTTGGTGAGGAAGCCGGTCATGACCGTTTGGAAGTCGGCAACCAATTGCCCGAACGTGGCGCATGGTCCGTTGCCTTCGGCGTCCTCCCATAGGCCACCGTGACCTTCGTACAGATTCCGTAGGTCCTGGAAAGTTTGTTCCATGGTCGTGCGGGTGTTCCCCACCTGACTTCGCAATGAGGCCATGTATTCCGGGTTGTAGATCGTTTGGGCCATTGGCAACCTCCTCTTGGTTGCGCCTTTCAGTCTGATAGGCGGTATTTAGACGACAATAGCGATATATAACATTGTGTCAAGATGTTTTGGGCGAGTTCAGGAAGCTGATGGCCGGCGGCTACGCTGGAAGGTCATATCGAGAGGGCAACGGTGGGTCTCAAGGACGTATTGCCGGATAACTGGGATGGTGATGCGCTCGGTGGGTGTCCCCTGTCCGAGCTGGCCGACGTATACGGAACCCCGCTGTACGTGGTTGATGAGCGCCACTTGCTCGACCGCCTGGCCCGGTTCCAAACCGCCTTCGGTCCGGACACGGTCATCGCGTACGCGGCGAAGGCCTTTTTCACTGTGTCCATGGCCGGTCTCATCGCTGAGGCGGGATGGTGGGTCGACGTCGTGTCGGGTGGTGAACTGGCCACGGCGATCGCCGGCGGAATACGACCGGATCGAATCCTTGTTCACGGCAATGTAAAAACCGACGATGAACTCGAAGCGGCCATCGTGGCCAATGTCGGTCGGATCGTCGTTGATGACCCGGACGAGATGGCCCGCATCGTCAAGATCGCCACCGGTCGGTCGGTTCGGACCATGCTGCGCCTGAACATCGAGGTAGGGGCAGATACTCATTCGAAAATCCGCACGACCGGCGCAGAAGCACAGTTCGGAATGACCGACGAAGAAGCCGACCTGGCGATCAGTCGGATCGCGGGTGGAGTGACTCTGCACGGTGT
>CBDTUI010000230.1:0-2007 GCA_965363765.1 uncultured Acidimicrobiia bacterium | reverse complement strand
TGGACGGCCGGCCCGCAAGCGGAGACCGCCACAAGGATCAAACCAGCAATAAGCAGATAGTGCCGTTTCACTGGCTACCTACCCAGCTGGGCTCGACGAGATTTGTACTCGTCTTCTTCAAGTTCGCTTCGAGCAAATCGTTCTTCGAGAATTGCGATCGCTCGATTCTCTTCCCTGGACTCGTCGCGCCCACGAATCGCCCACGCGATCAGAAAAGCGACTCCAACCCAGAAGAGCAGCATCCAAATTGCTCCGTATCCTGCGTAACCCCACATCATGGTGGTTCCTTTCTTTTGCTTGATCACAGTTGACCAGAGCAAGATCAAGGAACGGCACTCGTCTAGATCAAGGTTGTGTAAAGCCTGTTCCGTGCGATGCGACCGCTCCCCCAGTCCGTTCAGCCCGTAGCTGTCACTTCGGAGAAGCCTCCGGCGCACTGTTCGGCGTGTCAAACCCTCAGCATGCTCGCTCGGCTACCGAAACACCCAAACCGAACACGTCTTCGCCTCACCACAAACCGTCGACCAAATCCGCCTCCAACAGACCGCCTCACCGGCCACCCACACAGGACGGCACTCGAAGACCGGATCCAACGCTGCCTAAAAGGGCGGCCATCGGGCGGTCAACGGGTTCATGATTACTCCTTTGGGGTTCTCGGGTAGAAGCGGTGTCGGGTCCAGAGGGCGACGTAGACGAGGCCGACGAGGACAGGGACTTCGATGAGTGGTCCGACAACTCCGGCGAGGGCTTGGCCGGAGGTGACTCCAAATACGCCGATGGCTACTGCGATGGCGAGTTCGAAGTTGTTGCCTGCTGCGGTGAACGCCACTGTGGTGTTCTTCTCGTATGAGAACCCCAACCGAAGCCCGAGTACGAATGAGATGCCCCACATCAGAGCGAAGTATGCGAGAAGCGGGAGTGCGATACGGGCGACGTCGGTCGGCTTAGAGGTGATCGTCTCGCCCTGGAGAGCGAACAGGATCACGATCGTAAACAGTAATCCGTACAGTGCCCACGGCCCGATCTTGGGAAGGAACCGAGTCTCGTACCATTCGACACCCCGGGTCCGTTCACCCCAGCGGCGGGTGAGATAGCCAGCTGCAAGTGGAATCCCCAGAAAGATGAGGACGATCTTGGCGATCTCCCACATCGAGACATCCAACGACGCGGTATCGAGACCGAGCCATCCGGGGAGAAGCTCGAGATAGAAGTAGCCGAGGACCGCATAGGCGAGGATCTGGAAGACCGAGTTGAGGGCTACAAGGACGGCGGCGGCTTCGCGGTCGCCGCAGGCTAGGTCGTTCCAGATGAGCACCATCGCGATGCAGCGGGCAAGCCCGACAATGATCAAGCCGGTGCGATACTCCGGCAGGTCCGGGAGCAACAGCCAAGCCAGCCCAAACATGAGGGCGGGACCGACCACCCAATTGAGAAACAGCGAGGTAGCAATGAGCAGCCTGTCAGCAGCCACTTCGCCGACTTGCGAATAGCGGACCTTTGCCAGCACCGGGTACATCATTGCCAACAACCCGATAGCAATGGGCAGCGAGACGGAGCCGATCTTGACGGCATCAAGCCAGTCGTTCAGGTCCGGAATCAGGCGCCCCAGGCCAAGCCCGACTGCCATGGCGACGACGATCCACACCGGCAGGAGCCGATCCAAACGCGACAGCCGTTCTAAGACGGGTGCGTCTGTTGCGACGTTGGCGTCGGCCATCAACGTGCCCTGCTGAGCAAACTCTGGAGTTCCCAGGCCTTGGGGACTCGTCCAGCTAGTACGACGTGTGCGGCGATGGCGGCGTAGTCGGTGACTTTCTCGACGTCGGCGTCGATTCCTGACAGGCTCACCGCTTCGAGGGTTCGTTTCTCGAGCGCTGTAGTGTCGTTGCCGGGTGTGTCGAATGAGCTGAGATAGTTGTGATGCTTGAAAACCCCGATGGTGAGAGCATACCGCTCAGTTCGGGGATCAAGGCCTCGATCATTGTTGTTTTGCCCGTGTCCGATTTG
>CBDTUI010000229.1:0-2035 GCA_965363765.1 uncultured Acidimicrobiia bacterium | reverse complement strand
GTGTTCCTTGACGTAATGCCGCCTCGATCTCCCCCATCTGGTCGGCGTAGGCATTGCGGGTCAGTTCTTCGAGTTTGGCGACTTCCCGACGCTCGGTCTCGAGGAGGTCAGAAAGTGCCTGCGTCTTGAGCAGAACATTGGCTACCGATCCCCGGACCGCCTGTACGGCGGTAGAACGCCGGTCACCGCCTCCCGAGTTCGAGAGTCGTTCTCGGACGGGAGCGACTGCGGATGCGGGCAATCCGCCCCAATCATTTTCGACCGATTGTTCGGCGATCGTCAGGACCGAGTCTCGTTCGTCCATCACCCCGGCCGATCGGAGCCGCCGGGAGAAGTCACCAACCAACTCGTTCTCAGCACCGGCCGGTACCCGGTTCAGGACAAAGAGTAAGGGTAGGTTCCGGCGGGCGGCAGCTTTCAGAATTTGCCATGGCACCGAATCTGCGTACCTCTGAGCGCTCGTCACATACACGCACAGATCGGCTGCTGCGAGCAGTTCCTCGGCAATGTCACGATGAACCTCCTCCACCGAGTCAATGTCCGGGGCGTCGATCAAGGTGAGACCTTCCAACATCGGATCGAGCATGGCGACGACGTCGAGCTGCCGGGCGGCGTCCGGGCCGTATCCGGTCAAGAAACTGTCCTCATAGCGATGAACATTGCGCTGATGGCACCAGATGACCGGATGTCGGGTCGTCGGCCGGACCGCCCCAGGGAGGCTCACCTGGCTACCGGCCAGGCTGTTCATCAACGTCGACTTGCCCGCCCCCGTAGAACCGATGAGGACGGCTACTACTGGCGCGTCCAGGTCTCCGAGCCTCGCCAGCGCATATTCATTGATCGACCAGACTATGTCGTCACGGAGTTCGGCGGCCGCCAGTTTTCGACCCGGGTCCAACCCGAGCTCAAGGGGGGCAACTACTTCCGACAGATGATGCAGCGCAGCGCGCAGTCGGGTCGTTTCGGCCAGCTCAGGAGACATGAGGGCCGATTCTCGCATAATGCGCGAATCTGTCACACCTTCTCGATAGGTTTACCTTCATGGAGCCAAAAGTAACCATCGACGGCCAGACCGTGCGGATCGACCGCCTGGAGTCAACCGACCCTGCCCTGGCCGAGCTACTTCGTTCCCAGCCGGCTGATCGGTGGGCGGATCTGATTGAACGCGCACTTGCAGTTGGGGCTCGGGGGTTGATGACGATGGGCCTGGGCGTGGACCTTGCCGAAGTAGACCAGCGCGTCAAGCAATCGGTGCTCATGGTGACGTCTGATGCAGAACGCCACGTTGCTTTAACCCTTGAAGCCGCTCAGAAAGCCATGGCCGAGCAACTCGATCCCGATCACCGAACCTCGGTCGTGTCGCGGACGATCGAAGAGTTTACGACCTGGCGAGACGAGTTCATGCGGACGATGGACCCGTCGGTGGTGGACTCGCACAGCGCCCGCCTCGTGGACTCGCTGACCGAACTCGTAGGGCCAGACGGAGCGCTCGAACAACGCCTCCAGTCGCTATTGGATCCTGACGCCGATGGAAGCGCACTATCAGCTCTGGCGACCTCGATTGACCTTCGATTCGGTGAATTGCGCGACCTCATCATGGTGCGCCAAGGAGCCGAAATCGAAGCGGAGCGTGGGACCAAGAAAGGCTTCGACTTTGAAGATGTGGTCGAGACCTCCCTCCGTTCCATCCTTACCGGAACACGCGGCGCCTTCGTTGAGCGCACTTCCATGGAACGCGGCTCAATCGAAGGCAAAGTCGGCGACTTTGTGGTGACGCTCGGTTCAGGGGACCGGGTGGTCGTCGAAGCGAAGAACACGACAGCGGTCATTTCGCTGGGAGGCAAAGGTGGGATCCTCGCCGAACTCGACCGGGCGGCGGCCAACCGCCAGGCCGGATTCTCGATTTGCGTATCGGCCCAGCCGGTTTTCCCTCAGGAAGTCGGGACCTTTGGGGTGTTCGGCAACAAGATCTGCGTCGTGGACGACGGTGAAGGCACCATGTTGGCTGCGGCACTGGCGTGGGCGGAAGCATCCC
>CBDTUI010000228.1:0-2037 GCA_965363765.1 uncultured Acidimicrobiia bacterium | reverse complement strand
CGCGATCGCCGCGATCATTGCGTCATAAGAACGAGCAGCAGGCTTACGACCAACACGTCGCAACGATGCAGCAACCCCACCAAAAGCGCGTGCCGCCGCCGCATCAAACGGCAACGGATCGAAATCTGATTCAGCCGCCTGAAGATGCGCTTGACGGGCGACACGCTCCTCATCCGTCTTCGCGACTAGTGGACCCACCGACAATTCGGCCAGCGTCACTGCGGTTATGAAGGCCTCGTCGGGTAGCGCCTCAACGTCATCGAGACGCCCGAGGAGGATCAGCGTGCTCGTATCCAGAATTCCACTGGTTGTCACAGCGATCCGTCGATCACCGCATCGACGTCTGAACGAAGGTCATCCGGGTTCACGGAAGGAAGATGAGCGCGGCGACGCACCAACTCAGCGGTCGACACTCCCCCGGCGCTGATCGGTCGGAGCTCGGCAACTGGTTTGCCGCTGCGGGTCACTGTGACACGCTCGCCGCGGGCAACCCGGTCAACAACATCGCCCCCGTGGTTCCGCAACTCTCGAATCGATACATCAGCCATCCGTCGAATGTATCACGCGTGATACATTCGGTCAATCGATGCTGTTTCGGGGATGCTCACACCAGTGTCGAGCGCAGTTGGCGGGTGCCACGTTGGGTGCCAACCGCTCGCTATAGACTTTTCGCACTCGTCGTCGAGGCGGCCCACGGCCCACAGAAGCTCCCGCACAGCCGGTCGAGCACAACGGTCTGCGAGCAATCGACACACGTGTATTCGCTAGTCGTAAGTCTTGGTTTTTGCGCTTCATACCCACTCTTACGTTCGCCGAACCCCAGTTTTGTGACAACAAAACCAAGAAAACCGTGAACAACCAGGTCAACGAGTCCGCCCAACACTGCACCCAGGTCGTGGTGGCCGCCGCTCGACTCTCAGGACTCAGTCGTCGGGGATGGCGGCGACTCGGCTGCTGGGTGCAGTGTTGTGCGCCTGCTTCGAAACAAGCATCAGCCACGTCACCGCACCGAGAATCACCGCACCACCGAGCAGCGTGGCTGCTCCCGGAGTCTCTCCGGGCCAGATCCACACCCAGAGCGGAGCAAGTACGACCTCAGTCATCAACAGCAGCGGAACCCGTGCAGCGGCGACCGACCGATGGCCGAGATTGAACATCGGCAATCCAATTCCCAGAGCGATCCCTCCTGATACAAAAGCGAGTGACGCGTCGCGTGGGCTGATGATCAGCCCTCCCTGGGTAAGTGCGATGACGGCTGAAACGAGCCCCAGTACCGAGCCAGCAATGAGCGTGGGGATCACCGGATCGATGCCAGACACTGAGCGCATCAGCACGCTGTAGCAACCGATCGTCACCGGGATACCTCCGGCATAAAGCAACCCGGACACCGAACCAACGTCGAGCCCTGCGCTCACCGTGATCGCCACGCCGATGAGCGTCACCCCGATCGCGATCATCGTCGCTCGCTCCACCCGCTCTCGCAGCAAGATCCAACCGAACGCTGCAGCGAACACAGGTGCAGCCGCCAGCAGAAAGAGCGTGGTCGCAGCCGATGTGCGCGACAGCGCCAGGATGTAGAGCATCGACGTCGCGCCCAGCATGCACCCGGCAAGCCACACCGTGGGAGTGATCCCTGCGAACGACACTGGTCGACCACCACGCCTCGCGAGGATCAGAAGCAACA
The DNA here is from genome assembly GCA_965363765.1 of uncultured Acidimicrobiia bacterium. GTDB lineage: Bacteria > Actinomycetota > Acidimicrobiia > Spongiisociales > JAENVV01 > JAENVV01. The sequence goes on along the minus strand of CBDTUI010000228.1, from coordinate 353 downwards.
TTGCGAACGCAGTGGACGCCCCCCTGTAGGTGAGGAACTGGAAACTGCTGGCCTCGTCGACCGCAGCAACCGCTATTGCAGTCACGCTGAAGACCGTCCCCGCCCCGATCAGAAGCAAAGCGCCTTGGCGCTCGGTCAACTCACCATCACCGACGAACGCATCACGAACAGCTGCCAACACCCAGCGACCCTATCGCTGACCGATCGCCAATCGCTTCATTACAAGCGAGCCGACGTCATGGACTGCCGAGATGTCGATCAGCACGGCCAGACATGGAAGCGACAATATGCCAAGATCCCGTCATGAAACATGCACTGTTCCTACCGCCGTTCGGAGAACTGGCCGATCCCAC
>CBDTUI010000227.1:0-2059 GCA_965363765.1 uncultured Acidimicrobiia bacterium | reverse complement strand
AGATGACGGAAGCCGACTTGCAGGACCTTGTCGACTATCTCCAATCGTTCACAGATCCGTAGTCGGGCTGATCCGTAGCGTAGTAGCGGCGAACGAATCCAGATCGTGCTCAGCGTCCTCAAAAGCGATCACAGCATCGCGAAGACCTCAAGGCTGCCTTGGGTGAAGCCCACATCGAACTGAGGGTCTGGAAGAAAGGTGCGGCGATCCCTCAACACAACACTTCCCGGCAAGCGACCCTGCCGAAGAAAAAGACCCATTTGAAGGATTCCGCCCAACCACCAAAGAGCGGCACAACGATCCCCCGTCATACGCCATAACCCAAGAGCTTCGAACGCGCAGCGACATCGCCGACTCCGACCGTTAAGCAGCGTCGCGACAGTCCCACGAATCCAGTCAGGCCCGATAGGTCCAGTCAGGCTGCTTTTCGCGCTGACGGGCGTCGAGCGTGAACCGGTCAGTGTCTAGGTCGACGATCTTGGTGATCAGCAGATCGCGCCGCTCGGCCCCGGCCCGGCTTCGGCGCATGGCGGGAAGCAGGCTCTGGATCACTCGTTGTTCCTGAGTGGGTAGGTAGCACCGCGAGGCGTCAGCCACCGTCGCCAGCCGACCGGACAAGATGCCGAGGTCAACCGGAGTGCCGCTGGGGGACTCGAGCAGCAAGGTGAGGTGTTCGCACCCGAGCTTGCAGGCCGGACACTGCCCGCACGACTCGACATACAAGAATCGCGACACCGCTGCGGCCAACTCGACAGGATCGGTCCGGTCATCGAACACGATGAATCCGCCCGTACCGAGACCACTACCGATCTCGCTCATCGCTTCGTAGCTCGCACCCACCCCGAGATCTTCACGTCGAAGAACCGGATTCGAGACGCCCGACAGCACGAAAGCGATCTCTCGCCCGTCAGGCATCCCCCCGCCGACGGTGTCGATGATCTCCACCACGGGTGTGCCGAGCTCGAACTCTTCGACACCGTGACGGCGCGTGTCGCCAGAGACCGTGCAGACGATCGTGCCGGGTGATTCGGCTGTGCCGAACGATCGATACCACTCGCCACCCTCACGAACAATCGACGGGATCGCGCACAACGTCTCGATGTTGTTCACCAATGTCGGATTCGACGCAACCCCGGCGGTCTCACCAGTCGACGAGCCCGCCGACCATCCCATCTGCGGATTGTTGGTGAACAGTCCATACAGATAGGGCGGCAACATCCGCGGCAACGGATCTTCGCCTTCGATCACCTCGAGAAGCGCCTTCTCCTCACCAAACAGGTACTCATCGGGGCCGCGCACCAACTCGATGGCGATATCAGGAAACCAGCCGGCCGCCTGGATCTCTTTTACCGCGCTGGCGACAAGCATGGCTTCGCGTTCGAAGGACCGCTTTAACGCTATGAACGTTCGACGGGCGCCCACGACCCACGCTGCGAGCAGCACCCCTTCGACCAGCTGATAGGGGTTGTGGCGCAGCAGAAACCGATCCTTGAACGTACCGGGCTCACCCTCGGCGCCGTTGGCCACCACGAACCGCTCCCCCACACCGTCGTCACCAGCGGCAACCGCCTGCCATTTCAAACCAACAGGGAATCCTGCACCGCCGCGGCCACGGAGCCCCGACAGCGTTACCTCGTCGAGCACACCGGCCACACCCAATTCCCTCGCCACTGAGATAGCGCGTCCGCCACCACGTTCGATGTACGAATCGAGCGACGTGACCGGAGGACCATCTAACAACAGGCGACGCACACCCACGAGTCAGCCCGCCTGACCAGAATTGCGGGTGTCCGCGGGCGGCGCTCCTGCCGCTGGGATCAACTCGTCTAAATCATCGTCATCCACGTAAGAGCGACGCAGTACGACGTCACGATCGGTAACCGCAACCTCGACATCGGCCAAGAACTCCGCCGGGGACATCACCACCTCGTTACGCTTCTCCACTGAAGACCTTCCCGCACCCACCACACAACCGGCGCAGACACGACACTACGCCAGCGTTGCCCCACACACACGTCCCGCCCCAGACGGCGGCTCGCTGGCGGTCGGGAGCAGGGCC
>CBDTUI010000226.1:0-2114 GCA_965363765.1 uncultured Acidimicrobiia bacterium | reverse complement strand
CCCGTCGAACGACTCGAGTTCGTCCATGAAACTATGAAAGTCGCCAAGGACACCCACCAGGCGACGCCGGCGACGTTGCTGCAGGACTTCGCCCAGTTCGCTCCACCCGCCGTTGCGGCACGGGCCGCCCGCCTCGTTTTCCGCAATGGGCGAGCCGGCCGGGTCACTCCGTTCAATCTCGTCATCTCGAACATTCCCGGCCCCAACTACCCGCTCTACTTCGCCGGAGCCGAACTTGAAGGCCACTTCCCCGTTTCGGCCATCATCGATGGCGCCGCATTGAACATCACGCTGCACAGCTACCGGGGAAAGCTTTGTTTCGGGCTGGTTGGTGACCGCGACCTGGTGCCCGACATCTGGGACATCATGGGCTACATCGAAGAAGAAATCGCAACGCTCAAGAAACGTCTGGCTTGAAAAAGCCTTCATTGGTCAGCGCGATAACCGAGCCCTTCCGCGCTAGTGGCGAGTTCGTCACATCAGTCGGCTTGCTGGCGTTCAGATCCCGTCTCCCGGTCGGTGAGCCGCACCCAGTACTGGTGTTGCCAGGTTTTATGGCCACTGACCGTTCGACGGCTCCACTCCGGCGGCTTCTGTCGTCGCTTGGCCACGAACCGTATGGCTGGGGCTTGGGTCGCAACGTTGGACCAACCGAGCGAGTCGTTCGCGAAATGCCCCAGCTGCTCGACCGTATCGCGGACGATACAAATGGCCCGGTGTCGATTATCGGATGGAGTCTGGGCGGTATCTACGCTCGTCAACTCGCCGCCCGAACGGCCGAACAGGTTCGCGTGGTCGTGACCCTCGGAACGCCGGTCCGCCAAGAGGTCAGAAAAGCAAGCAATGCCCAGGGCTTGTTCGATCGGCTGAGCGCGTTCCACACTCCTGGCCATCCTTTGCTCGACGATGGCGAACCACTATCGGTTCCCGTCACGGCAGTCCATACCCGCGCTGATGGGGTGGTTCACTGGGAGACGTGCCTGGTCCACAACGCTCCAAACGCCGAAAACCTACGCGTGACCGGCAGTCACACCGGCCTAGGTTTCAACCCGGCGGTTGCATACATCATCGCCGATCGCCTCGCCCAACCGGTCGGAGCCTGGTCGCCGTTCGAAGCACCTGCCCCGTATCAACGGATCATTTCCCACGTTGACCGCCTGGAGACCTCAACCTGACCCAGTCTTTAGATACTCGGTCGTTCGAACCAGCCGTCTGAGCGTTCGGCAAAACCCATCCGTTTGAGATAGTCGACATGGTCAGACGTTGGCGATGGAACGACAAAGGTGCCTTTGGGGAGTGGCCCCTCGGCTGAGTACAGATACCGCCCGATCTTTGAGTCTCGAAAACGCGGAATGGCGTAGTCGAGGTCGACTTGCCACTCGTCCGGTGCGATCTCGTGGGCGATCCATAATCCTGCCGGAACCAGATCTCGCAGTACAAAGATTGCCCGACATCCGCTGTCTGGCATCGAAAAGGTCGGGAAGTAATGGCGGATATCTTCCTCATAGAACTCGAGAAACCGTTTGAGATAATCACTCTCTCGACCGGTCGACAACGAGGAGAAATAGTCGGTTACTCGACTCATCCGGTACAGCGACATGGCGTTGATCGCCATGATGCTTACGTTGACGACGATGAGCGGGACCGCATTGATAAGGGTGGCGTAGATCGCAAAAACGAGGCCGCCCACGAAGCTGACCATGCGGAGGCGGCGTAACGATGTCATCAGCAAAGCCGTGATGACAAGGGCTGAACCGGCATAGCCAATGAGTTCGTACACAAAATCCCGGCTCATACCGCTCCTCCGTCTGTCACTCTGGCGGCGTCGGCAGCTTTCCGATACCAGGCTGCCAGCGAATCCACCGACTCGTGGGCGTTGAGTCCGCTCGGGTTGGGTAGGACCCAAAGTTCGACGTCGCCAATGGTGTCCGTTTGGCGCCCCATGACTGCCTTCGGCTTCTCAAAGCCGGTCCGGTAGGCAGTGATACCGGCAATCGCTACAACCCGCGGACGCCAACGTCGGACGCGTTCGGTTAGGCGGACCGCCCCTTCCTTGAGTTCGTCGCTCGATAGTTCGGACGCCTTGGCGGTGGCTCGCGGCGCAACATTTGAAA
>CBDTUI010000225.1:0-2120 GCA_965363765.1 uncultured Acidimicrobiia bacterium | reverse complement strand
GGGAACCCAGGGTTCGTAGGATTTCAGGGGATTTGGAGGGCGTCTTCGGCGGCCGTGAGATCTTGGTCGCCAGACAGAACGCCAGCGAACAGGTCGCCATGGGTGGCGAGCCGGTCCCATACGTTCGCCAAAGTGACATCGCCGTTCTTCAGATCGTCGAGTTCGTCCCAGCGGATCGGGATCGAGATCGGAGCGCCCGGCCGGGGCCGCAGCGAATAGACCGATGCGATCGTCTGACCGGTGGCGTTGCGGAACGCATCGACGAAGACGCGGTTGCCGCGCTTGGGTTTGTCCCATTCCATCGTTATGTCAGCCGGGTTGGCTGCCGCCATCAGCGTCCCTACGGCGAAAACAAAGTTGCGGACGCGCTCCTGCGTATGCCCTGGAGCAAGGGGCACATATATATGGATGCCCCGCGATCCTGACAGCTTCGGATACCCGACCAACCCCAGTTGACCGAGCAATGTTTCCAACAGCCGGGCCGTGTCCACAACCTGCTGCCAGGTCACATCACCGGCTGGGTCGAGGTCAAAAACGGCCCAGTCCGGCGTCTCGGGCGTCGTCGAGCGGGAGTGAAACGGATGCAGTTCGATGCAACCCATGTTCGCAAACCACATCAGCGACTCCTGATTCGACGCCAATAGGAAGTCTATGTCGCCGCCCATCGACTCGGATGAGACCAACCCCGTATCCATCCAGTCGGGCTGGTGTCCGGGAGCTCGCTTCTCATAGAACGATTTACCGTTGATGCCATTCGGATAACGACTCATCGAAATCGGGCGATCTGCGAGGTGGGGCAACAGAAGTGGCGCCACCGAGGCGTAGTACTGAATCATGTCCCCTTTGGTGAATTCGCCGGGGAACATCTCCTTGTCAATGTTGGAGACCGACAGCGGTCGCCGAACCCGCAGCACCCTCCATCGATCGGCCTCCTTTACGACGTGGATCTGTCTCGGGGCGCCAGTAGTATGGACTCCGACCGGCCGGCCGAGCTCTGCCGCGGCCAGGCCTTGGTAGGCAGACATCGCCTCCTGGTAGATCTCGTCGTGGCTCTCTCGATCCCGCGATTCAGAAATAACCACCATTTCAACGCCCCGGTTCCAGGCGGCCTCGACGAGCGGTTCAATCCGCAAGGTCCCAGCGCCGTATCGCACATGTCTGATCTCGCCCCGATCGCCGATCTCGTTGTCCGAGAACTGGCATTGCAGCGGGTCGGTTTTCCACTCCGGAAATGAGTCGATTACGAATCCGAGCACCTGATCGAACGCTTCGACCGACGTGAGGGCTCCGCGGGTCGTGGCGTGCACGTGCGCCCAGTCAATGAGCGGATACACAAAGGGGAACTCCTCGGCGAGCAGGGCAATGTCGCCAATCGAACCAAAGTTGGTGTCGTTACCGGACGTCTCGAACCCGAGTGCCACACCGAGGTGAGCAATCTTGGGCGACAAATAGTCAAGGCGACGCCGAACGAGGTCCATGGTCTCGGAGGGTTCCCGATCCCCGTGGACACCAATGTGTGAACAGATGATCCGTGCTCCGAGGGCCTTGCCGAGTTTCATCGAATGCTCGAGCGCAGCCACGGGCTGCTTGGCCTTCTCGTCGTCGTCGCCGGTGAGGATGGCGAAATACGGTGCGTGAAGCGACAGGTCGATTCCCCGGGCCGCTGCCAGCTTTCCAAAAGCTGTGCACCGCTTCTCCTTCCAGGGAAAGCCCTTGGTAAACCCGAGCTCGAAAGCCGAATGGCCGAGCTCGATCAAGTCGTCGAGGAACGTCTCGTCATCTCCGTCCTCGGGCGGTAGCCCGGACATACCGAATCGCAACATGGTCCCATTGTGGTCGCTCACCCGACCTCTCGCGGGCATGCATCTGATCGGCGGTACACGCCGTTTCAAAAACGACAAAACGGGGAACCAGGCGACATGTCCACTACGTTCATGACACACGTCCAGGCACATCGCTGCGGTGGCACACCTTTTTCTTCCGTCAATCCCCTAGAACGATTTCCCCAGAGCCAGCTTCTCCGGGTATCTTAAGGGGGCCATTGGGTCTGTAGCTCAATCCGGTAGAGCAGCGGACTTTTAATCCGTTGGTTGTGGGTTCAATTCCCACCGGACCCACTC
>CBDTUI010000224.1:0-2154 GCA_965363765.1 uncultured Acidimicrobiia bacterium | reverse complement strand
CCGACCCGAACGAGATCGAGGCCAAGCAGAATTGCCTCGGTGTCGTTGGAGGTGACATCGACGACGATGTCAGGTCGGGTACCCAAACTGTCGGCGACCGCGCTGGCGGGGTCGTCGACGTCAGAGAAGACGATCATGTCAGCGCCAAGCTCTGTAGCGAGTCGGAGCCGGTCCGCATCGTGTGAAAGTCCCGTAATACCAACCCATCCAGCCCCGGCCGCCTTGGCTGCCACGAGTGCCGATAAGCCCCGCGGGCCTGGACCCATGATGAGAACGTTCTCGCCGGCGGCCAGATTCGGTACCTCAACAGCCCAGGTAAACCCGGCGGCGAGCGGGTGGGCGAATGCCGATACCACCGCCGGCACATCGTCGGAGACGACATGGAGTCGAGAGCCGGGATCCAGATACATCATCTCTGCGAAGCCGCCCCAAAGCGCAGGGCTCTCCGTCGAGGGGAGCTGCCCGTACGAGTTGACCGGGCGGCGTTGACTGCACGACGAGACGTTGTTGAGGCAGCGCCGACAGATCCCGCAACGGATAGAACTTTCAACGACCACTCGAGTACCGACCGGGATCCCAAAGTCGGTCATGCTCTCGGCAATTCTGCCAACCACCTCGTGTCCGGGGATCAGCGGATACTTCACGTAACGGCTCGTACCCTCCCAAGCCTGAAGGTCGACACCTGAAAGCCCGGTTGCTTCCACGGCCAGCCAACCGCCGACTTCCATCTCGGAGACAGCCAGCCGGGTAGGAGTAAAACGGCGCGGCTCAACGAGGATCATGGCCCGTGCACTGTTCCCTGATACCGACACTTTTAGACCTCGCTTCGCGCCTGGCGATTGTAGTGCCAGGCACCATCGTCTAAATCGGTGTCAGGCCAGGGCACCTGCCATACGCTCGATGCCTTCGACGAGGTCATCGTCACCGAGGGCGTATGACATCCTCATATAGCCGGGAGCGCCGAACGCTTCGCCGGGAACTACCGCGACCTTGGCCACATCGAGGATTGCCGCGGCGAGATCAAGGGTGGAGTCGACGGTTCGTCCGCCGATCGACTTACCCATGAGTCCGTCGAAGTTAGGAAAGGCGTAGAAGGCGCCCTCGGGTTCGAGGCAGGTGACGCCGTCGATCGCTCTCAGCATGGACACCATCGTGTGACGGCGCCGATCGAAGGCGTTGCGCATCATCTCTACCGCATCGAGCGGTCCGCTGACGGCGGCAAGGGCGGCGCGCTGAGCGATGTTGTCGACGTTGCTGGTGGCGTGAGACTGCATGTTGGAAGCCGCCTTGATGATGTCAGGCGGGCCAACCATCCAGCCAACTCGCCACCCCGTCATCGCGTAGGTTTTGGCAACCCCATTGACGATGACGCATGTGTCGCGGATTTCCGGAACGAGGGTCGGCATTGAAGAAAAAACGGCATCTCCGTAAACGAGATGTTCGTAGATTTCGTCGGTGAGCACCCACAGCTCTCGTTCAGCAGCCCAACGGCCAAGCTCGGCGACCTCGGCGGGGGTATAGACAGCGCCAGTCGGATTTGATGGTGATACAAAGAGAAAAATCTTTGTGTTCGGTCCGACGTATTCATCGAGCAGGTCGGTCGTTACCTTGAAACCCGTTGAGGCATCGGTCGGGACGTTGACGGGGACACCGCCCGCCATCCGGATCGCTTCAGGATACGTCACCCAATACGGGGTGGGAACCAGGACCTCGTTCCCGGGGTCCAGCAGGGTGGCGAAGGCTTCAAAGACGGCCATCTTGCCGCCGTTGGTGACCAGTACCTGGCTGGCCTCGAGCTCCAGACCCGAGTCGCGTCGGGTCTTGTCGGCGATTGCCTGCCGTAGTTCGGGGAGGCCAGGTGCGGCCGTGTACTTGTGATTCTTTGGGTCACGGCAGGCGGCGACGGCTGCCTCCACGATGTAATCAGGCGTGGGGAAATCGGGTTCGCCAGCCCCGAAGCCGATGACGGGTTCGCCAGACGCTTTCATTGCTTTGGCGGTGGCCGTGATTGAAATGGTGGCGGACGGTTCGATGGCACCGATTCGTTGCGATACGCGACCCATGGTTCCTTCTCGGCGGGAGCTATTTTTGACACCCTAGCGGTGGGCCGCAGAACTAATCACTGCGTCTCTCCGGTCCTGGACGTCCCTGGCG
>CBDTUI010000223.1:0-2156 GCA_965363765.1 uncultured Acidimicrobiia bacterium | reverse complement strand
CTCACCCGAAACAGCCGACACGGCCCCTGGCAGCGCCAACTCGAACAACACCGACGAACCAGCTAGGCCGTCGCAGCAGCCCGGCCTACCCCCCGGCTCCGCGGATATGGAACGGGCCAAGAGTCACCGACACCACCCGATCTAACGTGAGGATATGGGGGTAATCCTCGGCGTCTTTGGTGGACGCTGGGTGACCGGCTGGTCGATGACTCCTTAGCGTTCGCCGATGCGAGGTGTCGACCTAACACGGTGCTGGCTGTGGGGTTCGATCTGAAGGTGTTCTTCACCATCATTGCGAAGGACCCGGTCGAGGTGACCAGCACCGATGTGCTCGAGTTCATCCGGGCGCAACGCTCGGCCGGTGACCGCAACGTGACTCGGTTGTCCGATGGCGAGTCGGGGTTGTCGTCGCGGACGATCCAACGGCGGCTGTCGTCGTTGTCGTCGTTCTACGCGTTCCTAGTTGTGCGGGGCGATGTCGACGCGAATCCGGTGCCGCGGGGTTTGTGTCTCAGCTGAAGGCTCGCTTGCAAGCGAAGACACCCCTGACCAGGTGAAACGCCTAGGCAGCGACAAGTTCGGTGCTCCAGAGGGCGTGTGTACTTGGGGTTAAACTCGCCCCTCCGACACAAGCGTTAGTACACCCCTCGTGTGGGGGTTTCGCTCAAAAGTTGATGTGCGCTCCAGGTGGTGTCCCGGTAGAGCTCGGTGAAACAGCTTCTAGCGATCAGCGAAATATGTATAGCGGGAAGTGCAGGGAGACGACCCAGTTCGGTGCGTAGACGATCTCGCTGACCGCAGGTTGGCCGCCGTGCTGCACAACAGGTAGGCGTCGGCTGTCCCGGATGCAGTAGCTTTGGATCTGGATCGGTTTTGCGGTCCCCGAGGAGACATCATGAAGATCACAGCCGCAGTGCTCCGAGCCTCAGACGCGCCGTACGTCCTGGAAGAGGTCGACCTGGCTGAACCCGGACCCGGCCAGGTACGGATCCGGGTCGTGGGTGCGGGAATGTGCCACACCGATGTGATCCCGCGCGCTGAGGGAGCCTTCGCTGCACCACCGATCATCACCGGCCACGAAGGCAGCGGGGTCGTCGACGCCCTCGGCGACGGTGTTGCCTCGGTCGCAGTGGGTGATCACGTGGTGCTCACCTTCGACTCATGCGGTGAGTGCGTCAACTGCCGGACCGGCAACCCCGCCTACTGCGACACCATGTTGTTCCGGAACCTCACCGGTCGGGGCCTCGACGGCTCGACCGGCGTCACCGACAGCGGTCGTGGCCGAGGCAACCACGATCATCGCAGTCGACCTTCAGAAACACCGTCTCGACCTCGCACGCGAACTCGGAGCAACACACACCATCGATGGTGCGGCTCCCGACATCGTCGAACAGATTCACGCCATCACCAACGGTGGCGCCATGTACGCCTTCGACACCACCGGTGTACCAGAAGTGATCGTCGCTGCACTCGCATCGTTGCGGATGGCCGGGGTGTGTGGCCTTGTCGGAGCGCAGACCGGCGACATCGTCCTGGATCCGCTTGCGACGATCGGTAAGACGCTCATCGGCATTCTCGAAGGAGGCGTCGATCCGCAGGAGTTCATTCCGCGCATGATCGGACTGTGGCAAGAGGGAAGGTTCCCGTTCGATCGTTTGATCGAGACGTTCCCGATGTCCCAGATCAACGAAGCTGAGCAGAGCTCACTCAGCGGCGGCACCATCAAACCTGTCCTGCTGCCAGGCAGCTGATCTGAAGCAACCGCGAGCACGGCCGAAGCCCTTGCCGTCGGGACTACTGCGCTTCAATCTAATCGAGCATGGCGGGAACCCCGTTCTGATGAGCAGGGCGACCGATGAACAGCCCGACATGCCCGGCTTGTAGTTCGAGGTCGGTGACACTCTTGGAACCCACGAGGCCTGATCGGGCGAGTGGCATCGGCGGGAACGATGTGGTCTTTCGAGCCGAACACGTTGAGGAATGGCGTGGTGATGTCGGCCAGCGAGATGCGGCGTCCGCCGAGGGAGAGTTGATCGTGTGGGGGTCGAAAACTCGGTTGTGACGTCTCGACCAGGGGAAACGTGTCTCTTGGGCTGCTCCGAGGTCGAGCCAGTCGGATCGTGTGGGGCGAGGGTTAAGGGTTGTATACGCCCCTC
>CBDTUI010000222.1:0-2212 GCA_965363765.1 uncultured Acidimicrobiia bacterium | reverse complement strand
CCTCCTTTGGAGCGGTCGTAGCCGGCTACGCCTACCCAGCACCCCCCGCTCACGCGACCATTGCGGCGGCAACGCGACGTCATCACGACTATCCGGCCGTCGACTTGGCGATGCCCGAGGGGACGCCAGTGTTTGCCATGGTCGACGGCCTGGTCTCGGCAGCCAACGGTTCTGCCGGCATCTACGTACCTGGCAGTCCTGGCCGTTGCGGCAACACCATCGTCATTACTGGCATCGATGGCGCCGTCTACACCTATTGCCACCTCTCAGCCGTCGCCGTCAGTGCCGACGACCAGGTAGAAGCTGGCCAAGCGATCGGACTGAGCGGCGGCCGCCCCGGAGCACCCGGCGCAGGCAACACCACAGGCCCACACCTCCACCTCTCGATCCGGGCATACGGCCAGGCCATATGTCCGCAACCCGTGCTACTCGGCATCTTGAGAGGCACGCCGGTTCCACCAACGGCGGCACCGTCGACCGGCTGCTTTAGGCCCGGTACCTCCACCGATTGGTCGTCATGGCTTGATCAATCCCTTGCTCGCATGAACCGCCCGGACGCTCAAGCAGCTTTCCTGTGAGCACTGCGAGCGCTCGTTCCGAAACAGAGTCAAGGCCACATTCCTCCAAGACTCGACTTGCCTACCCCGTGCAGCCGCCTGGAATGAGCCCCCGACTAGCGGGCGCGCTTCTCAGGCTCCTGACCAAGGCGGCCCTCCCCGAGCCTGTATCCGACGCCGACCCGGATTCGCTTCACGGCAATGCCCTAGCATCGTGATTCATGACGAACTTCGCTTTCTACGGGCGTGTCAGCACCGAGGACCAACAAGACCCAGCCTCATCGCGCAACTGGCAGCTCGCCAGATCCCGCCAGATAATTGAGCAAGTGAGCGGCGACGTCGTCACAGAGTTCTTCGACATCGGACAGTCCCGCTCCCTCCCTTGGAAGCGCCGACCTGAGTCGGCACGGCTTCTCGAAACATTCGCCGACCCTGGTCGTGGATTCGACGCAGTAGTTATCGGAGAACCTCAACGAGCGTTCTACGGCAATCAATTCGGCCTCACATTTCCCGTCTTCGTCCACTACGGGATCGAACTCTGGGTTCCCGAGGTCGGAGGACGAGTCGACCCCGGTTCCGACGCCCACGAACTCGTGATGAGCCTCTACGGCGGCATGAGCAAGGGTGAGCGAAATCGAATAAAGACACGCGTCCGAACTGCGATGTCAGCGCAGGCCTCCGTTGAGGGTCGGTTCCTGGGTGGGCGTCCACCGTACGGCTACATGCTCGGCGACGCAGGGCCACACCCGAACCCAGGCAAGGCGGCAATCGGCCAGCGGCTCCACCTCCTCGTGCCGGATCCAATCGTCTCTGCCAATGTCGGACGGATCTTCGACGAATTCATCGCGGGCAAGGGCCTGTATGCAATCGCCGAGACCCTGACCGGCGAAGGGATCCTCTCCCCGTCCGGTCACGATCCAAAGCGAAACCGGCATCGAGCGAGTAGCGGAGGAGCGTGGTCAAAGCACGCTGTGAAGGTCATACTTCAGAACGCGAGATACACCGGCCGCGAGGTGTGGAACAAGCAACGTCGAGATGAAGTACTCATCGACGTGGATGACGTCGCCCTCGGTCATGAGAGCAAAATGCGATGGAACGACGAGGCCGATTGGGTCTGGTCCCAAGAACAGACCCACGAGCCACTCGTCACGCTCGAACAATTCGAAGCTGCTAGAGACGTCTTCGAATCGGGACAACGGGCCGCAGTCCGAAAGACCAAAACCCGACATCCCTACATGTTGTCTGGCCTCATGCGGTGTGGACTGTGCGGAAGAAGGATGCAGGCCTCGTGGAACAACAGCAAGGCCTACTATCGATGCAAGTTTCCGAGCGAGTACGCCGTCGCCGAAGACAAGCACCCGAAGACTGTGTACGTACGGGAGATTGCCGTGCTTCCAGGTCTGGATCAGTGGATCGGTCAGTTGTTCGACGAAGACCACATCGAAGCCACGTGCCAGGCACTTTCGGTCGCAAGTACGACGGACCTAGATGACCAGCCAGAGCGCGCTCTCGCCCTTCAGCGACAGATCAAGGAATGCGACTCGAAACTCAAAAAGTACCGACAACTCCTCGAGACTCAGCCCGACGTCGCTGTGGTCGGGACCTGGATCTCCGAGGTCGAGCGAGAACGCCAGAAGCTACAACGCCAGCTCAGC
>CBDTUI010000221.1:0-2246 GCA_965363765.1 uncultured Acidimicrobiia bacterium | reverse complement strand
TTTGAAGCGCAGTAGGCAGCGACCCCATCAGCGCCGAGGTCACCCCAGATCGATCCGAAGTTCACAATGGCACCACCGATCGACTTCATGGCGTGCACGGCAGCTCGGCACATGAAGAAGGTCCCGTCGACATTGACTCTCATCACCCGATGCCAGTCTTCGTCGGTCGTGGCTGCTGCCGTGGCACGGACGATGATTCCAGCGGCGTTGACGAGCACATCGAGTCGACCGTGGACTTCGATGGTGCGCGTCACCGCGTTGTTGCAAAACTCCGAATCGCTTACGTCGCCGATCTCGGGGTTCGCCAGTTGGTGGGTTTGAACAAGGCTGGCGGCAGCGTCCGCGTTCTGGTCAACGATGACCACGGTTGCGCCCCGTTCGGCAAGCAGTAGAACGGTGGCCGCTCCCATTCCGGAAGCCCCTCCCGTCACTATGGCTACCTGGTCAGAGAAGTCGTTGATCATCGGTGCGACATTACTCGGTGAGACGTTTGGGGGAGCGAACTTGCTCAGAGATCCGTCCGGAATACGGTCGATCTGTCGGGCTAGTCTCGTGGGAGATCGTTTTGAGGAGTCGTCATGAACAAGATCAGCCACTGGGTCTCAGGATCGTCGTGGGACGGTGTCGGTAGCGACACCGCTCCGGTCTTCAACCCGGCCACCGGTCAGCAGTCCGCCGAAGTCGTTTTAGGCGGTGTTGAGGATGTCAATCAGGCAGTGGCAGCCGCATCCAAGGCCTATATCGATTGGCGTGACACCCCGCTGACTCGTCGCCAGAACATTATGTTCGAATTTCGTCGGATTCTCACCGACCGTCGCATGGACATGGCTCGCCTCGTCAGTGCTGAACATGGCAAGACTTTCGACGACGCGCTTGGCGAGGTCCAGCGTGGCTTAGAGGTGGTTGAGTTCGTATGCAACATCGCCCATCTCCTAAAGGGCGAGTATTCCGAGCAGGTCTCCACCGCAGTGGACACCTATACGATTCGCCAACCGGTCGGCGTGGTGGCGGGCATCACGCCGTTTAACTTTCCTGCCATGGTCCCGATGTGGATGTATCCCGTAGCGATTGCCTGCGGGAATACATTTGTGCTCAAACCTTCCGAAAAAGATCCGTCGGTCAGCATGCTGGCCGCCGAGCTGTTCCAAGAAGCCGGCCTACCAGACGGGGTGTTCAACATCGTCCACGGCCAAAAACCGGCGGTTGACGCGCTGCTCGCTCACCCCGATGTCGCCGCGTTGAGCTTCGTTGGATCGACTCCCATCGCCCGGTACATCTATGAGACTGGCACGAAGAACGGCAAACGGGTCCAGGCACTCGGCGGGGCCAAAAATCATATGATTGTTCTGCCGGACGCCGATATGGATCTGGCCGCCGATGCTGCGGTTTCAGCCGGGTACGGATCAGCTGGTGAGCGGTGCATGGCGATCTCTGTTGTTGTGACCGTCGGCGATGCCGCCGATCGTCTGTTGCCGAAGGTGCGCGAACGTATGGCCGACCTGCTCGTTGCCCCAGGGGACGTCGACGGCGCCCAGATGGGGCCGCTTGTCACGAAACAACACCTAGAACGAGTACTTGGCTATGTCGATGCTGGTGAAGCGGCCGGTGCGACCCTGCTCGAGGATGGACGAGGTCTTGTCGTCGAAGGTCACGAAGAGGGCTATTTTATGGGTCCAACGCTCTTTGACAACGTCACCCCAGATATGTCGATCTATGAGGATGAGATTTTCGGTCCCGTGCTGTCGACGGTGCGGGCTGAGACTTACGAGGATGCCATCGACTTGATCAACGCCAACCCGTACGGGAACGGCACCGCCATATTCACGAACGATGGTGGCGCCGCCCGCAAGTTCCAGAACGAAATCCAGGTTGGTATGGTCGGAATTAACGTCCCGATTCCGGTGCCACTGTCGTTCTACAGCTTCGGAGGGTGGAAGCATTCCAACTTCGGCGACCATTCGATCTACGGCCCCGACGGCATTCACTTTTACACGCGCGGCAAGGTCGTCATCAGCCGCTGGCCCGACCCCATCCACCGGGGTGTCGACCTCGGCTTTCCCCAGCACGGGTAGTCCGGTGAGTTCGCGAGCCACCGAGCCAGAAGTCGAGCTGCTGTGTCGATATCTTGATGCCTATCGGGGGGCGATCCGCTGGAAGGTGGACGGCCTATCCAGAGAGGATGCCACCCGGGCGATGGTTCCATCCGGAACCTCACTGCTTGGCATTCTCAAACATATGGCCCACGT
>CBDTUI010000220.1:0-2254 GCA_965363765.1 uncultured Acidimicrobiia bacterium | reverse complement strand
ACAAGCGAACCGTACCGGCCGCTGGCTGGTCGGGCATCGAGCAGTCGGAGCAATGCCAGGGCAGCAACAGTCGGCTCTGGTCGGTCAGAGATATCCTCGCCGGGGAACGCTGCCTGGTGCATGTCGGTGCGCATATCGCCCGGATCGAAGGCATAGATCGCCAGATCGGGCTGTTCGGCGGCGAAAACCGCCGAAGCGTGGTCGAGTGCCGCCTTGGACGCACCGTATGGTCCCCACCCGGGATACGCCTCGACTGCGGCGTCGGAGCTCACATTCACGATCGTTCCCTGTCGCTCCTTGATGGGGGGCAGTAGCTGGCCGATGAGAGCCAGGGGAGCGAGCACATTCACCGCCATGATGCGCTCGAGTTCTGCAACGGCGATGTTGTCGAACCGACGCAGCGGGCTTGGTCCTAGATAGCTGGCGTTGTTGACGAGCAGACCTAATCCGGATCCGACGACGTCGACCAGTTCGGTGCGATGGGCAGGATCGGTGACGTCGCCGACCACCGCGGTAGCCCGGCTACCCAGGAAAACCGCCGCTCGTTTGAGTTCGATCGGATCACGTCCGGTGATGATGACGTCCCAGTCTCGGTTGACCAGCTCAATTGCCAGGGCGCGTCCTAAGCCTCGTGAGCCTCCGGTTATCAGTGCTTGCGGCATCTTGGTCTCCTCGGAATTGTTGTATGAGGGCAAGATACAACTTGAAGTTAACTTCAGGTCAAGGGATAATTCCGAACATGGATAATCTGCTGACCATCAGCGAAGTTGCCGCTCGATCCGGTTTCGCCACTTCGGCGTTGCGTTTCTACGAGCGAGAAAGACTCATCGAAGCCCAACGGACCGAGGGCGGACAACGGCGGTACGAACGGCAGGAGTTGCGGAGGCTGGCGTTCATTGCAGCAGCCCGCCACGTCGGCCTGAGCCTTGATGAGATTCGTGATGCGCTGTCGTTGCTGCCGTCGGGGCGGGAGCCCAACAAAGCGGACTGGACGAAGATCTCACGGTCGTGGCGCAAGCGCCTGGATAGCGAGATCGCTGCGTTGGAGAAGCTGCGCGACGGGTTGGACGGTTGCATTGGGTGTGGGTGCCTGAGTTTGCAGCGGTGCCGCTTGAGCAATCCAAAGGATGTTGCCGCAGCCAGCGGCTCCGGGGCGGTTTTCCTCCCTGAACCACTCCACCCGGAACATTCGTAGCGGCAGTCCCGATGGCTTCAGTTGACCTCGAACAGGGCCGAGCCGGGCGTGGGACGCAGCGCGATCACGCGAAAGTGCGCAATTACGGCGGTCCTTTTAGAACTCCCGGTCGTCCTGCAGGGCGACGATGGTCTCATCCACCTTTGCCCATTCCTCGTGGAGCCACTTGACGCGATCTTCGGCACTGAGTGGGATATCGGAGGCTGGTACCCGGTGGAAGGTCACCTGGACCCGGCGGCCAACCGGGGCCTCGCGCCAGATCTCTTTGAGACCGCGCAGGCTTTCGAGGCCGGTGTGGATACCGAAGACGACGTCCATGCCCGAGTCCAGCAAGGCGAGGACCCCACCGGTGCGTGGGGGAAGCACATGGTCGTGACCGTCCATGATTTTGTATAGCTCCGGCGACGATTCGGAGAGGCGGCCCATCCGCTCCTTGTATTTGGCGAGGCTGAAACGGGTCCCCTCAGGGAAGAGCAGGATGCCCTCATTCGCGCCGAGGTCGGCGCCTAGGGCAGCGATGTTGTCTCGTTCTTGCTCCGGCGAGTCGGAAGCCCTGTCTACGAAATAGTTGGGTAGCCGGTTGCCGCCGATGTCCAAGGCCGGATCGGACAGCAATTCCTTCTTCAAGACCCAGCGCATCCGGATTCCGGCCCGATCGGACACGAAGACGTAGGGGAGCAGGTTGTCGACGATGCTGGCATGGCGGAACAACACGATGACCGGACCGGGAGCGACCACATCGTTGTTGGTGCCTTCGAACCTCAGACCGAGCACTCGTTCCATGGCGGCCACGATGAACCGAACCCACCAGGCCTGTAACTCGTAAGCCCCTTCAGCGAGCTTGCTCGGTCGCTGCTTTCCAGCCGGAAGGGCAGCCAGCCACTGGAACGCACTGACAACGACCACCACGACCTGGCCGGCCAGGTACACCCAGCCGATGAGCAGCAGCCTGGTAGCGATCCACGGTTTTCGGGTCATCAGCCCTCGGAGCAGATCGAGCGCCACGGTCAGGACGATCAGCACCGGGAACAGGATCGTCAGGCCAACGAACAGGGCAGC
>CBDTUI010000219.1:0-2303 GCA_965363765.1 uncultured Acidimicrobiia bacterium | reverse complement strand
GAGGTGAGCCTGAGCGGTTGCCGGGGCGGTAGTCACGGCGAGAACCCGCCGACCTTCAACCGGAATCGACGGTTCGAGTTCGTAGCTGGCTGCCGTAACCAGAGCTGCCGGATTGAGCGCCTTGAGCATCTGACTGAGTCTTTGAAAGATGTCGCCGTGCTGCTGATTCGGGTCGACGACCACGATGGCGGACGCCTGTCTGACCCGGTAGGGGCCCAGGTATCCGCTGATGTATTCGGGATCGATGTCGACCGGCATAACGAGCACGTGGGCATCGGACGCCGCCGGGGGCAGGGCGGTACCGCTGCCTTCGAAGATCAACCGCTCGGGCTGTAGCTGCTCGGCGGCCACAACACCTGCTGCAAAGTTGTGGATGCCCGTTTCCCCTGACAGGCCCGAACCGCACCGGAACGTTCCGATGGTGTCGACGCCCGCGAACACGGCATCTTCTACGTAATCAGAGGCGGCATGCATGCCCCGTTTGGCGATCTCTGCGAGGCTCTCGATCGACGTCGAGAAGTCGCCTGCCCGAAGAACGGTGGGTTGGGCCGGCCCGCCGCGGCCCATCGTCACGATTGCTACCGCGAGACCAACATCACGCCAGTACCTGGCCAGCTCAATGGCAACAGCTGTCTTGCCGGTACGCTTCCCGGTCCCGGTTACTGCGACGGCGGGGATGTTCGTAAGTTTCGGAAACGCGGGTGCATCGAAGCGGTAGCCAGCGCCCTGATAGCCGACCCCCCTCGCAATGGCTTCTGAGATCAGTTCAAAGCGTTTTCGATGATCGAGGACCGGTTCGTCACTCAGGTCGATCACGACATCGGGCCGAAGGGAATCGATCGAAGCGACCAACGCCTGTCGGGGGTCACCAACGGCAACCGGTACCGACAAGTCTGGCGGACGATCAGTCTTCTCGGTCCCACCGAGGAACACCGCCCCTACCACCACGTAACCGTCTTTCTCGAGGGATACCAGTGCACGCTCAACCACTGGCGGGTAGTGCTGACCATCGATGAGGACAAGGCATCTCTGCATGTCGCTAGCGTACCCGGCAGTGACCTCGAGGGGAGGCTGGGTCAGTCGGGAGCGCCGGCCATCTGTTCGAGATCTTCCACTGTGATGAGGACGTCGCGAGCCTTCGACCCGTGCGAAGGGCCGACGACGCCGCGGCCTTCAAGTGCATCCATGATCCGACCCGCTCTAGCGAATCCGATCCGAAGTTTACGCTGCAGCATCGAGGTGGACCCCAGACCAGAACGCACCACCAGATCGATGGCTTGTCGGATCAGGTCAGCATCCTCATCGTCTTCTTCGGCGGCTTGCACCTTGGCCTTCTCAACCGAGGCCTCGATGACCTTGTCTTGATACTGGGCTTCCTTTTGTTTCTTGACCCAGTCGACAACAGCGCGAACTTCTTCTTCAGAAACCCAGGCACCTTGGACACGGGCCGGTTTGGGATCCTTGGCCGTCACGAGCAGAAGGTCACCCATCCCGATGAGCTTTTCAGCGCCAATGGTATCGATGATGACCCGACTGTCCGTCTGGGAAGCAACTGAGAAGGCCATCCGCGACGGAATGTTGGCCTTGATGACACCGGTGATGACGTTAACCGAGGGCCGCTGCGTAGCGATGACCAGGTGGATACCGACGGCGCGAGCCATCTGGGCAATCCGAACGATTGAGGCTTCGACGTCGCGTCCCGCCACCATCATGAGGTCGTTGAGCTCATCGATGAGGATCACAAGGTAAGGGAATCGGTCGAAACCGTCCTCATCGAGGCCGCCGACATCGTACTTTTCGTGGTACCCGGAGATGTCGCGGACTCCAGCGTCGGCCAAAAGGTCGTACCTGCGGTCCATTTCCTCGACGGCCCATTTGAGCACTTCATTGGCCTTTTTCGGGTTGGTTATAACCCGGGTGAGCAGGTGAGGCACGCCGTTGTATTGGCCGAGCTCAACCCGCTTGGGGTCGACCATGATCATGCGAACCTCATCCGGGTGGGTCCGCATGAGCAGGGAAGTGATCAGCGAATTCATACACGACGATTTACCTGCGCCGGTAGCGCCAGCGATGAGTACGTGGGGCAATTCGGACAGATTGACGAGTGCGGCGCGGCTATTGATATCCATGCCCACACCGACGATGGTCGGATGCGTTGCGTCCTTGGCCTCCTGCGATCGCAGAATGTCGCCGAGAGTCACCATACGACGCTTACGATTGGGCACCTCGACACCGATAGCCGACTTACCCGGTATGGGGGCGAGGAGACGCACGTCTGGTGTGGCCATGGCGTAGGCGATGTC
>CBDTUI010000218.1:0-2318 GCA_965363765.1 uncultured Acidimicrobiia bacterium | reverse complement strand
GACGAGAACTTGCCAGTCGGCGTCAGCGTTGGTCCAAGACACGGCCGGCCAGACCCACCCGTCAGTGGTCCGGGCGGGCGCTAATGAGGTCACATCCAGGAATGACCGTTTTGTGTCGAGGCCGTTCGTCCCATCGAGAATCCACAGTCGGGCCAGGCGAATCGGCCCCCCGAAGCTGAGATTCGTTTGGTCCTGTTCTGCAATATCCGACAGCTGCTCCCATTCGCAGGCTTGAGCCAACGAACGGAGTTGCTCCCAGGTGTCAATCACCGGTTGGTCCGCTTCGGGCATCCAGTCGATATCAGGCGTTCGGCTGGCAACCACATCGCACGGGAGTTGAGCGCCGCCTGATCCCGTGGTTGCATCGTCGGCCACCACAACGGTATCGATAGCGGCAACCCGGGAGTTGTTCTTGGGGTCAATCAGCCGGAAGTCGCCTGTGTCTAGGCGAACAGCCCCGGTCCCATCGGAGCCAACCACGAGGGCCTCCTCAGCGGTACTCCAGGCAACGGCCCAAACATCTCCCACATCGACGGATCCGATTATGGAGCCATCTGCTGTGTTGATTGTCAGTATGTGATTCGAGTCATTGCGACGGCCGAGGATCAGGAGTTGAGAACCGTCGGGCGACAGCGCCAAATCGTTGAGTGTTAAGTCGCAGTCGAGTGTCGTTGGCGATATGAGCTGTTGACCGTCCAGGTCATAGATGCGCACTTTCGCACACTCCCCGAAGTCCGCGATCACAATCCGGTTTCCCCGGGCACCAATCATGTCCGTCGAGATCTTGGAGTTGCGGAACGTCTCTTCGAGTGCCACCCGTGATTCGGAACCGTCGACCGCCACGATACGAATGTTGATGAAGATCTGGCGGTCGCCGAATACATAGCCTGCGTACGCGAACCCACCATCGACCATGCCGAGAAGCGTTTCCAAGTCGCTGGCACCCTCGATAATCACTTCGGGCATTGCGGCACCGGCGGCCAGGCGCATGACGCTGCCTTGGGGCCACGATGAAGGCGTCAGACCGTGCTGGAAAAGTAACCCGCCGTCCCCGTCAGATATGAGGCTGAGAATCGGCTCGTAGTAGCGATCACTGCCGATGACTCGTTCAACGCCATCAGCGGCCCGCAGGGTGATTCCCTCGTCGCCGTAGAAGACCACGACATCGTTCAGGGTCGTGCCGACCGCCGGACCATCGACCTGTTCGGGCACGGTGATCGGCGGTGCAGGGTCAACCACGTCCGGCTGACCCTGCAACAACGATGTGGCGAGGACGATCGTCGCCACCAACGCCGCTGCAACTCCGGTCGCAATCACGAGACGGTTCATGAGCCGGCGACGATTCCCGCGAGCCTTGATTGCCTCAACATCGGCCGGATAAGGCGGCATGTCAGCCGCTGATGCTTGTAGGTGTTGTTCGAGAAGTTTTTCGAGATTCATGAGCGGACCTCCAAAACGGTTCGCAGATCAGAAAGGATTCGGTGCAGGCGACTCTTGACCGTTCCGGGCTTCATTCCGAGCGCCTCGGCGATCTCGTCGTAGGTCCAGCCCGCCAGGTGTTTGAGCACGACCATCGACCGGTCATCAAGCGGCAACCGTTCGAGGGCTTGATCGAGGTCCGGGTCGAACCCGCCGCGGTATTCGCCGCGTTCGGGCACACTGGCGACCACTTCAAATTTCTTCCTACGCAGACGCGATCGTGCCCAGTTAAGGGCTACCAGGTACACCCAGCCGACCGGGTTGTCGTAGTCCTTCACGGTTTCCCACCGCTCGTACGCTCGAACGAAGGCTTCGTCTGTGGCCTCTCTGGCCAAAGACGCATCTCGCAGCGAAACACTCAACGGCCGATAGACCGAATCGTGGTGCATCTGATAGAAGCCCTCGAACGAACCGGGGCGAAGGGTCCGTACGGATTGGTTTGGTTCAGTCACAATTCTCAACATCTCCGTCCTCTGTTACGCACAAGACGCACAAGAGGCACCGATTGTTCGAAGAAAGATCAGGAATATTTCGCAGCACCAGGCGTCCAGTTTGGCTCCACCAGCCCGGTCGATAGGCGCGCCCTGACTCCCTTTCAGTGACCTCACCTTACTGAACACTTGTGACGGTCTAGGCCAGCCTTCCAGGTAGGTCGAACGGCCCTAATTCGTCGATTGCCATTGCGCGATCGTTGCGCTATCGGTATGGTAGATACCACTGCCCGTGGTGAGTGAACGCTGAACTGATCACCATTGGCAGGCGGAACGTGGACGGTTGCGAGAGCAACCTCTGGGGAAAACTGGGAGTACAACATTGGCTGACCGGGCGGTCGGCGTGGG
>CBDTUI010000217.1:0-2318 GCA_965363765.1 uncultured Acidimicrobiia bacterium | reverse complement strand
GGCAAAGGGCACGGCGACTACCCAACCATTGAGGGGTTCGACTACTTCGAAGAGGTCACCTTTTCGACGATCCCCACCAAACCGTTTCTCGTATATACCCAGAAGACCCGGCACGCCGAAACCGATGCCCCACTCCACACCGAAGCCGGGTATATCCGCTCAGCCGGACCGGGACTGGTCGAGATGACGATTGCCCAGCCGACCGGCATCGTGGAAGTCCACACCGGCACGGTTGTCGAAGGCGTCTACTCGTTCGTCTCGGAACAGGTGTTGACGACACCGACCGCAGTCGACGTAACAGCCTGCACGCGCACGCTGACCGTCAGCGGAGACGAACTTTCATACGTCTTTTCAATGGAAGCGGTCGGCGAACCAATGACCAAGCATCTGACCGCCGGGCTCAGCCGGGTCTAGCCCTCGACCGATCCGGTTTCGGCACCCGAGTAGTCGGCAGCTGCTTTGGCCAGGTCTTGTTCGCTCACATCACGGACATGGGTGGCCACCATCCAGCGAACCCCGAACGGATCTACCAACGTTCCCATCCGGCTTCCGTAGAACTGCTCCTCGACGGGCCGCTGAACGATCGCCCCGCGCCGTTCAGCTTCGGCCACCGTCGCATCCGCATCGGGGACGTAAACGTTCAACGCAAACGTTGCGGTCGTGTTGCCGGCTTCTGGTGCCACAGAGCCATATTCGGGGTATGCGTCAGAGATCATGATCTGGGCGCCCTCGATATTGATCTGTGCGTGCCCGATAGCTCCGCTCGACTCAACGTATCGATCGCCCTCTTCGGTTGCGCCGAATACGTCGCGATACCAGTCAATAGCTTCGGCGGCGTTGCGGGTACAGATGTAGGTAGTGACGGCCGACGTCGACGACGAGGGGATGTGGCTCATTGTGTGATCCTCCTGGACCTGGGGTTCATGTGCGACGATATTCGGCGTCGGAGACCTTGTCGGGGAGCCACTCGGTCGCTCCGCCCGTGGTGAGTGACAGGTGGATCATGAAGCTGCTGTCGGCCGCCCCATGCCAATGGGTTTCGCCTGGCGGGGCGTACACAACGTCTCCAGCGGTGACCCCCACCGTTTCACCGGATTTCGTCTGTACTTTGCCGGCTCCCGACACGATATAGAGCACCTGGCCGTCCGGGTGGCTGTGCCAATCGGTCCGGGCTTCTGGCTCAAACATCACACCAAGGGCATCGAGCGAACGGTCAGGTCCCGTTGACAGAGAACCAAATAAGACCCTGCCGGTGAAATTGTCGTTGCCAGCGCTCACCCAGTTGATGTCTTCGGCCGGTCGATGTTCCACGATGCCTGTCCCTTCTCAGTCCTATGGCGAGGTTAGCGAATGGGATTAACGAAAAGATGGGCCGCCGGACGATGCTCGAGCATCCGGCGGCCCATCCCGTAGGGACCTACTTGAACTCGGTGTAACCGACCCGCTCGAATCCGTCGAGATTGAACACGGCGATGCCGCCGTTGGTGATGAGATACACCCGATCGTCAATGCGGATCGTACGGCGGGTACCCATGCTCCAGGGATCTGGAGCGACACCCGACTCTTCGAACGTCTTCTCGTCCCACTTGACTGGCCCGTCAGCGACGGGGCGGAGGACCGAGGTGAGTTCCAGGGAGTCCGTGCCGACCGTAACGGCCATGACGCCAGTATCGAAGGTCTCGGTCCCGCCGTCACCATCAGACCTCTCATCCCAGGTCCAGGCCTCGAACGGAACGTAGGCCACACCTTCGGTCATCGTGAAAGCGAGGTGATCACTCTCAACTGTCGACCAGGCCCGTTCGATCATGACAGTATCCAACAACTTGGGATTGGCTGGGTCGGACACGTCGAACAGTGAAACCTGGGTTCCCTCGACCTGTCCTTCTTCGCTGGCGGCCTGGCCGACCCCGAGCAGACGTCCTTCGCCGGCAGGGTGCAGATAGGCCGAGTAGCCAGGAATCTTCAGTTCGCCGGTCACGGTCGGATCGGTCACATCGGACAGGTCAAGCACGTACAGCGGGTCGGTCTGGCGGAACGTTACGACGTAGGCCGTTTCGCCCATGAAGCGGACAGAGTAGATCTGCTCGGTCTTGCCGAGTCCGTCTACAAAACCGACCTGCTCCAGATCGCCACCGGTCAACTCAAAGACAGTGACCTGACTCTCCGAGTCGGAGCTGCCGCCCCATCCCCACCAGTTCGGGGTGGTCGTTGAGGCAACCCTGAGGTGGCCTTCGAATTCGTCCATGGAGAACTGGTTGAGCAGGAATCCCTTCACCGTGCCAGAGCCGGCGTAGACGGGAGCTCCGTCGGCCGAGTCG
>CBDTUI010000216.1:0-2331 GCA_965363765.1 uncultured Acidimicrobiia bacterium | reverse complement strand
GGAATAGCGCTGACCTCGAACAGGTGGCCGTCCGGGTCTCGGAAGAAGCAGCGGATCTCTGATCCCCAGTCGTGCGGTGGCGTCAAGAATTCGGCGCCGCGTGAGAGCAGCGTCTCGTAGGCGGCCTGGCAATCCTGCACACGGATTGTGAACGAGTGATCGACGGAGTTTCGATCGGAGGGTGCGGCGAAAGCGATATCAGGCTTGTCGTCGGTCGGCTCTCCACTGGTGACGATCAGCAACCATGATCCGTTGAAGTCGTACACCGCCGAGGTGCCCCCGTATGCCCGATACAGCTTGGCGCCGAGCACGTGCTCGTACCACTGCATCGATGCGTCCATGTCACTCACCACCAGGATGTGCGTGAGTGACATGTCAGATGTAGGGAACTCAGCCTTGGCTTGCATCGGTCTAAGCGTAGCGATCTGGCCAGATGCGAATCCCACGACGCTCGTTGGGACGCCGAGGTCAAAGTGGTGTACTTACCGTCGATTATCAGATGTGATAATTCCATGGAGGAATTGAGTCCTACGTTGAAACGGGTCTTGACCTCGGCGGCCCGACTGCAGGAGGTCGTGCCTGACGCCGTGCTCTTGGGGGGTTCGGCTGCCGTTCTTTACGCTGGGCATCGGGATTCGTTCGACCATGCTCATGCGCTCGCCGATCTCGTCGACCGGTATGAGACGGTATTGGAGGCAGTGGAAGCGACTGACGGGTGGGCGACGTCGGTTAGGGCTTCGAAGCCGCCGTTTACCATCATGGGGAGCCTTGGCGGGGTCGAAGCCGGCCTTCGCCAGATGCGCCGCACCCGGCCGCTTGAGACCATCGAAGTTGATGTCGGCGAAGGCGCCACGGTGGTTGCTCCGACCGAGCCCGAAGCGTTGCGGGTCAAGGCGTTTCTGGTGGTGCAGCGCAACGTCGTTCGCGACTACCTCGATGTCGTGGCGTTAGCCGACCACCTTGGTCATGAAGCGGCGAGTGAGATCCTGTCTGACATCGATTCCTTTTACGCTGATCGATCGGGCGAGTCGGGGTCTGTCCTTACTTCGCTCGTGGTATCGCTGGCCGACCCGAAGCCACGTGACACCGACGTGATCGATGAGCTACCGCGTTATAAGGGTCTCGATGCCCGCTATCACCGCTGGAGCGACGTCGTTGATCTATGTCGGTCGCTCGCGCTTCGACTGAGCGGGGCCGTCTGATGCCCATTACGTTTCGTAACGTTGACGCCTCCCCGACCGACGACATTCGGACCTGGCCCTACGAGGCACTTGTCACCGTGATCGATCGTGGTCTCGTCGCCGACTGGCAGCCGATTTTCGCCGAGCTTCGACGGGCGCCTTGGGGGCCGGTTTCTCGCCGTGTGGAACGTTATCTGTCGTATCGACAGCCCGACGGGGTCGGCACGCTATTCGGGTTGGCTGTTGAACGTGCCAGGTCCGACGCCGATCGTGCCGACCGCGACGAGGTGGCCGCCAGGCTGCGGAGAGCCGTGGCCCGTTCGGGCCTCACCGATGCCGCGTTCGCTGCCCACGTCGGAACCAGCGCTTCGAGACTGAGCACCTACTTGAGCGGCAAGGTAACACCCTCGGCAGCAATGCTCGTCAGGATCGAGCATGCCGCTAGCGCACCCTCACAGCCGGAGGGCACTTGATTGGCGCCGTTCAGACTTCTTCGAATCGGGCTTGGAAGAAGCGCAGTTCTTCGGGTTCGTAGGTGAAGCGGAGGCCGCGGATTGTGTCACGGTTTTCGTAGACGGCCCCGACAGATTCGGCGACTACGTCCATGTGGGCCTGGGTGTAGACCCGGCGGGGGAGCGTGAGTCGGACGAGTTCAAGTTGTGGTCGGCGGTTCGCTCCGGTGGCCGGGTCACGGCCAGCCGAAACATTGCCCCGTTCCATGCCCCGTACCCCAGAGTCCAGGTAGATGGCGGCAGCGAGCGCCTGGGCGGGGAACAGTTCCTGATCGAGATGCATGAGCGTCGTGGCGGCGTCGATGAACACGCCGTGACCACCGATCGGCTGGACGATGGGGACGCCCATTTTCAGGATCCGGTTGCCGAGGTACTCGACCTGGCCGACCCGGGCTCGGATGTGATCGTCGGTCGACACCATCTCGCGAATACCGGTCGCCAGGGCTTCCATGTCGCGCCCGGACATGCCCCCATAGGTGTGGAGGCCCTCGAACGCAACCAACAGGCTTCTCGCCTTGCGGGCCAGGTCAGGGTCTCGCAGCGCCAGGAAGCCGCCGATGTTGACGAGGTTGTCCTTCTTCGAAGAGACGGTGGCGCCGTCCGAAAGGGAACAGATCTCGCGCAGGATCTCAGCGATG
>CBDTUI010000215.1:0-2373 GCA_965363765.1 uncultured Acidimicrobiia bacterium | reverse complement strand
GCGGGTCAGTATCCGTTCAGCCTGTTCACGGCACTCCAGGGCACCTATGAGATGCACGTCAATGAGACGATCACTCAGCTGTGTCCGGTAGCGCTTTGCGAGTCGGTTCCCGCTGCCTCAAATCCGATCGGGCGTGATGTCTCGATCGTCGCCGGGCATGTTCTGCTCCCCGAAGGCGTCTCGGATGGCCTGCCGTCTATTGCGTCGGGCTGGGGCGACTTCGAGGCGGCGGTTACCGACTTCGACGTAGTGTCCGTCTTCCGTGAACAACTCGACGCGGACCCCCGCGTTCCAGTTCACCAGATGGTCGATGAGATCGGCCCTCTCGGCGCTAAGCCGCCGCTCTACTTTTTGCACACGATCATCCCCCACCACCCGTGGCAGTTCCTGCCTAGCGGGCAGCGCTATCTCCTGGACCAAGAACGAGCACCCGGTTCGGCCTCGCCCGGCTGGGGTGAAAACGAATGGCTCGTGAGCCAGGCGATGCAGCGTCACTTGCTCCAAGCCCAATACGCGGATACAGCCCTCGGTGAGATTCTCGACTCAATCAAGGCAGCTGGCCTATACGAGCAGGCGCTCGTGGTCGTGGTGGCCGATCATGGCATCACGGTGCGACCGGGCGTTGCCCACCAAAGAGATATCGAAGAAGACACCGTCGGCTCTATCGCTGCTGTCCCCCTTTTCATCAAGGCACCAGGCCACCCGGGCGGGATCATCGACGACCGTAGGGCCGAGACCATCGACGTTTTGCCAACCATCGCCGACGTTGTCGGGGCCAACCTGAATTGGGAGCCGGACGGATCGTCGCTGTTCGGACCTGAACCACTCCGGGTCGAGACGACAACATTTGGGCCGCGCGGAAAAGTCACCTTTGGCACGAGCGGGACCGAGAAACTGGCTGTCGCTGCACAGATCGAGTCATGGATGCCCGGAGCCGATCCCTGGGAGTTGATCCCCCCGGGGGCCCCAGACCTACGGGGACAGACGCCCGGCGGTTCAACGCCGTTATCGGACGATCTCCGGATCCTGGTCGGGAGCGCAGCCTGGTACGACGACGTTGAGACCTCTAGTGACGTCATCCCGGCGAGAGTGTCCGGGCGGGTCCAGGGCGCAGGTAATCAGACCTTGGTCCTGGCCGTATCGATCAATGGGTCCATCGGCGCGATGACAAGAACCTTCGTCGAGGATGGCGTCCACGGGTTCCAAGTGATGCTGCCCCCGGAACTCTTCGTCGACGGAGTGAACCGATTCGAGTTCTACGAGGTGACGGACTCGGGCGATCTACTGCGGATTGAGCAGTAGGCCTCAGCCACCCCACACATCGGCTTTTGCCGCTTCTGACAACGCGAGCATGAGACGGCTCAGGTATTGCTGGCGAGTGATTTCGACAGCCCCCAAAGTCTGCAGGTGCTCGGTCGCCCATTGCAAGTCGATCAGTGCATGAGGAATCGGCTTCATCCGCGAGACCAGTTCCAAGAGCGCAACCTTGGATGCGTCCCGGCTCCGATAGAACATCGATTCGCCCGCGAATAGACCGCCGACCGATACGCCATACAAACCGCCGGCGAGACGTCCTTTTTCCCAGGTCTCGATCGAATGAGCCCAGCCGAGCCGATGCAGGCCTATGTACGCCTCTCGAATCTCGGGACGGATCCAGCCGTCTGGACGACTTGGATCGGCACACCCGTCTATGACGCCTTCGAAGTCCTTGTCAACGGTCACGGTATAGCGAAGCGCTGAGCGACGCAGACTCCGACTGATCTTCATACCGTCGACGGGAAGTACACCCCTGATACGAGGCGACCACCAACCAAGCGGGCCGTCGGACAGGTGCATCGGAAACAGTCCCCGGCGGTAGGCCTGCAGAACTGTCCCGGCAGCCAGGTCCCCACCGACCGCAACCAGGTCCTCATCACCTGCCGAATCCGGGTCGGGAAGCCAAAAGGCGCTCGGCGGTGGTTCGATCAAGGTCACAGCCTGATCCTACGATCTCTCGACAGCCATCCCGATTGACATGTCCTGCCAAGCTGTTGAGGGGCGCATGCGAGAATGTGGCGGATGCTTATACAGAAACGGTTTTGGGAGCCGATCGGCAACGGAGAGATCACCGTCATCTTCCGGCGGTGGAAACGATCCCAGATCGTGGCGGGGCGTACGTATCGAACGGCTGCCGGACGTCTCTCTGTTTCGCATGTAACGGTTGTTGCACCGAATGAGATCACCGACGTCGACGCCGGCAGAGCAGGATATTCATCAGCCAACGAGGTGGCGGCCGACCTACGCGGCGAACCCGGCGACCCAATATTCCGAATCGAATTCACCCTTCTTGACGAGCCCGACCCTCGAACCCAGTTGGCCAACCAAGCGGACCTG
>CBDTUI010000214.1:0-2385 GCA_965363765.1 uncultured Acidimicrobiia bacterium | reverse complement strand
GGCTCTGAGAATCCGGCTGCCAGAAAATCGTCTGGTGTACTCGTGATCTTGCTTGGGTGGCCGGTCGTTTCGGCGAGATGAACGACGAGCCGATAGATGTCAGGAACGTCGGTGACCACCGCCGGGCGGATCACAATTGTGTCGTTGAGTTCTGCGTTCAAAAGTTCACCTTGTCAGCGCCTTTCAAGTCGAGCATCCGCCGAGCGTCCGATGGTGAGGCGATTTCGTAGCCGAGTTCTTCGATGATCGCACGGATCTTGGCGACCTGCTCGGCGTTGCTCGTCGCCAACGTGCCGCGACCGATGAGGAGGCTGTCCTCGAGACCAACCCGGACATTGCCTCCAAGGATCGCGCCCATCGTCGCAAGAGGAATCTGATGGCGTCCGGCCGCCAGTACCGAGAACCGATAGTTGTCGCCAAGGAGCCGATCGGCGGTCGCTTTCATGTGCATGAGATTTTCCGGAGCAGCATCGATCCCGCCCAGAACCCCTAGAACGAACTGCACAAACACGGGTTCTTTGACGAGTCCTTCTCGCAAGTAGAACGCCAGCGTCTGGATCTGGCCCACGTCGTAACACTCGAACTCGAATCGGGTGCCATGCTGGTTGCCGAGCTGATCAAAGATCGATTCGATGTCAGCGAACGTGTTCTTGAACACGACCTCTTTGGTGGCATCGAGCAACTTTGGCTCCCATTCGAACTTCCAGTCCGAATAGCGTTCCTTCAGAGGGAACAACCCGAAGTTCATTGAGCCCATGTTCAGCGAAGCCATTTCGGGTTGAGCAACCAATGGCGCCGCCAGCCGTTCGTCGAGCGTCATGAGCGAGCTTCCGCCCGTGGTGATGTTGATCACCGCGTCGCATTGCTCTTTGATGCGGGGGAGGAACTGCATGAACACATCAGGGTCGGCGGTCGGCTGACCCGTCTCAGGGTTGCGGGCGTGAAGATGCAGTATGGACGCCCCGGCGTTGGCCGCGGCCACGGCGTGGGCCGTGATCTCTTCCGGGGTGATCGGCAGATGCGGGCTCATCGTGGGTGTGTGGATCGACCCGGTGACCGCACACGTGATGATTACTTTTTCCGCCATGTTGTTCAGTTTCCGTTCGTGGGTAGGCCGGCCGTTGCTGCAAACGCGTCGAGGCTTTCGATCAACAATTGCATGATCTCGTCGAGCTGGTCATCTGTGACGACAAGCGGTGGACAAACCATGAAATGATCTCCGACCGTTCCGCCTCTGGTCCGGCGCGAGTAGATGATGAGCCCGCGTCGGTAGGCCTCTTCGACGAGCACCGTGTGGGCAGACAGCTCAACCGGCAGTGGTTCCATCGTCTCTCGATCGGCCACCAGTTCGAACGCGATGAGCAGGCCCTTGCCGCGCACATCGCCAATGAATGGGTAACGATCCATGAGCGCCGTGAGTTTGGTTCTGAGCTTGTCGCCTTTGTCGGCGGCGTTCGCGATGAGGTTGTTATCCAACAGTTCGGTGAGAACGGCCAGCCCGGCGGAACAGGCGAGCGGGTTACCGGCGTAGGTGTACCCGTGTTGGAATCCGCCCGCATTCATGACGGTATCGACGATCTGCCGGTCGGCAACCATGGCTCCGAGCGGGGCATATCCGGCCCCGAATCCTTTGGCCATCGCGATAATGTCTGGTCGCATGTTCCAGTGTTCGACGCCGAGGAACCTTCCTGTTCGCCCTGCCCCCGTCATTACCTCATCGGCGATCAGGAGTACCCCGAACTCTCGGCAGATCTCCTCAACCCGTCGGTACCAACTGTCCGGAGCCACGAGAGCGCCGGTCGAGGCCCCACCGATGGGTTCCATTATGAAAGCGAGCACCGTCTCGGGACCCTGCTTCACGATCTCTTCCCGCAACAGTTCGGCGTAGCGCAATCCCCGTTCCTCGTGGGTGAGCGAGTCGTGGTCGAGATAGCAGGTGGCGGCCGGGATCTTCGGCATGACTTTGATCATGTCCCGGAACGGCTCGACAAACTGATGCATCCCGGTGATGGCTGCCGCTCCCAGGGTGGAGCCGTGATAGGACGGAAACAGCGAGATCACCTTCCAGCGCGACCCTTGGCCGGTGGCGACGGCGTACTGGCGGGCTAGTTTCATGCAGCTTTCGATGGATTCGGAGCCGCCCGAAGTGAAGAAGACCCGATCGAGCCCTTCCGGCATGAGTGAAGCGGTCAATGCGGCCAATGATTCGGCTGCCTCGTTTTCGAAATGGGTGCGATAGGCGAACGTGGCGGAATCCATTTGCCGCTTCATAGCTGCGAGCACACGGGGGTTGGAATGGCCGATGTTCGACACCATCGGTCCGCTTGAGGCGTCGATGTACCGTTTGCCGGTCACGTCCCACAGGTAGATCCCGTCGGAGTGATC
>CBDTUI010000213.1:0-2414 GCA_965363765.1 uncultured Acidimicrobiia bacterium | reverse complement strand
GCGATGGCCAATGGCTGTGCTTTTGCCATCAGGCAACCACCTTTCGGATATCAAGTACAAGCTCACGGGGCTGCTGCGCCTGGTGAGGATGATCGGGACCTGCATAAACCTTCAACTTGCTGCCCATTTGCCGACCGAGTCGATTCTTGGGGAGCATCCCGTTGACGGCCTTCTCAACGATGCGCTCAGGGTACTTCTCCATTAACTCGGCAAACGACTGTTCACGCAAGCCGCCAGGGAAACCCGAGTGGCGGTAGTAAATCTTGGATTCGGACTTGTTAGAAGTCACGGCAACCTTGTCGGCGTTGACGACAACAACATGGTCCCCCACATCGAGGTGCGGTGCGAAGGTCGGCTTGTGCTTCCCGCGCAAGATTCGGGCGACTTCCGATGAAAGGCGGCCGAGCGGGAGGTCGGTGGCATCAACCACGAACCACTCACGTTTGACGGTGGCAGGTTTGGTCGAATGTGTCTTTTGAAACTTCACGGTGAAACCTTTGCGGTATTTCGAAAAAAGATCGACGCGCCACGAACGCATTCCACGTAAGGGGGCTGGACCATGCTAGGCGATCAGTTGGAGAACCGTCAAAGTGAGGGCGAGGGTCGACCAAGCGAGACCAAGCCGACTCCCGCCAGGACTACCGCGCCGGCCACTCCCAGATAGGCCGACTCATGGAAAACGGAGAGAAGATCGGCGATCAGGGCGTCAGCCGTCGTCACCGGCGGCAGCCTCGACAGGACAAAGTTCGTGAGTGTGGCGGTGCCGATCGCCATGCCGATGAGACGGACCAGGATCACAATCGCCGACCCTCCCCCACTTTCGTGGACGGGAACGAGCTGCAAGACCCGTTCGGCGAGCGGCCCGAACCATACGCCGAGTGAAACGCCAATGAGCAGCAACCCCGGCAACAAAGCGACCGATCGCGGTTCCCACCGGCTCGCAATCAGAAACCCACCGACTGCTCCGACCGCAGCTAGCCATCGCACCCATTGGCGAGGAGTGCGGGCGGTCGACCAAGCCACCACGGCCATCGGCACCGTAAACACTGAAAGCAGCCACCCCGACAACCAGCCGGCCTGTTCGGTGTCAGATTCGATCAGAACCGATACGAACAGCGGAACCAGGGCCAGCACGAGAAAAACTACAAACCCGAGAACCAGATTGCCCACGATGGCCGCCGGACTCCGCAATGCCGCCCTGAGCGGCACGAGTCCATCGGGATTTCCGAACAGCCCGGCGGCGATCGAGACCAACCCGACCACGAGCCAGAACGGCTGAACCGCGGTTGCAGACCCTTCGACCCCTCCAATCCCGATCATGAGCGCCGAGAGCCCAGACCCAAGCAAGATCAGCCGCAGCCACGGCATTGGCACGTCCTTGGCCGGTTCAGCTTGCATGGAACGCAACAAGACCAGCGACAACACCACAAAAGGAACATTGATCCAGAACGCCACCCGCCAGTCGGTCAGCCGAACGATGATGCCGCCGTAGAGATGGCCGAGGGTCCATCCAGCCAGATCGACGGCGGCGATGAACCCGAGCCAGCTTTGGGAACCGAGCTGCTTCCATCCAAACGACATACCAGCCGGGACGATGGCTCCGGCAGCTACGGCCTGAATGCTGCGCGCTGCCACCAAAACCCACAGCGCCACAAACTCAGCGGCCGGTCGAGCTTCGAATGAACGGTACGCGATCTGCTGAACGAGCCGGGTTGACCAGGGACCCGAGAGCGCCACCGCCGCCGACCCGACTGCAAACAGAATCAACCCCCATTTCAGGATCGGCGCAGAACCGTGTCGATCCGATAGGCGTCCGGCCGCCAGAATTCCAACCGCATAGGCAACCAGGTAGCCGGTGACGAGCCACGAAGCTTGTCGGATCCCACCGGGTACGGGCAGATCCAATTCACTGACCACCACCGGAAGCACCGCCGAGATGACGGTCAGATCAAGCGCTCCGAGCAGGACCGGCAGCCCGATCGCAATCTGAAGCCGTCGTTCGGTCACGGAATGACGATGTCTACGGGTTGCCCGTACGCCCAGAGGTCAATCGTCCAGGAACGAGGAACCTCGACGTCCATTTCGTCAATGAGGATGCGACGGACTTCGTCACCCGCCAGATAGAACTGCACATCCGCAGCGGTTCCCTGTAAATAACCGAGCGTGAGTGTGTTGAGGCGTTCTCCCGACACGACCCCTCTCACCGTTTGGAACGTTTCGCCAGGGAAGTCTTCGAGTTCGGCGTCCTCGCCGTAAGCCAGGTCCGAAACGTCCTCTCGAAGCAGCGCTCCCAGACCATCCTCGGAAAAAATATCGGTGCCGGTGATGAGATCGCCACCTTCGACTTCCACAAAATCTTCGGCGAACGGAACCTTCTGCCAGAGTCGATCTCCTTCGGTCACGACTTCGAGGAT
>CBDTUI010000212.1:0-2458 GCA_965363765.1 uncultured Acidimicrobiia bacterium | reverse complement strand
GTGAAGCGTTTTTTGTCACACCCGGATGAGATGCTGGCACAGGAAAGGGGTACACAAATGTGGCGACCAAACGTGGTGTTATCAAACGAAGTCCGCTCCCGGGTCATGGATCTGGCTCGAGAGCAACATGAGACCGTCGGTCAGGTGCTGGCCGGGTTGATCGTCGACGGCCTCGGGATGCAAGTAACCGAGGTGGAGCGGCAACAACTGACTTTCGATTTAGGAGAACCGGATTGGCTCGAACAACTGCGCCTTCGGCACGTAGGCTAGCGACCAGTGGACTAAGTCGGACTAATATGGGCCCGACCATGGTGAACATCCACGAAGCCAAGACTCACTTCTCCAAACTTGTTGCCAGAGCGGCCGCCGGGGAAGAGATTGTGATCACCAAAGCTGGCGAGCCGATGTGCAAACTGGTGCCCTTGTCGAAGCTGTCGGAACCCCGAAAGCCCGGGATCTGGAAAGGAAGGATCGAAATCTTTGAAGGCTTCGACGACCCTTTGCCTGAGTTTGAGGCGTATTACGAAGACGGTGATGAGGATAAGTGAGGATCCTCATCGACACACATGTGCTGCTGTGGTGGCTCGCTTCGTCGAAGCGTATGAACCCCGAACACACAGCGGTGATCGAGGATGCAGGCAATGATCTCTGGGTCAGTGCCGGTAGCGCCTGGGAGTTCGCGATCAAGCAGAAACTTGGAAAGCTCGAAGCTCCAGATGGCTTCCGTTCGGCAGTGGTCGCCTCGGGCCTTCAGGAGTTAGCGATCACGCACCAGCACGCCCTAGCTGCCGGCGACTTGCCGCTGCATCATCGGGACCCGTTCGATCGGATGCTGATTGCTCAGGCCCAGGTCGAACAAATGGCGATCATGACGGTCGACCCCGTATTCGATGCCTACGACGTCGCCACGATCTGATGGTCCGAGCTAGAGCGCGCAGGTAGCCTGTCGACTCATGGCAGCCGATCAACCACCGACCGAGCAGGACCTCGATCATCTTCGCGAGCAGTTGCGCTATCACGCCCATCGGTACTACGTACTCGACGCACCCGAGGTGTCTGACGCCGATTACGACGCCATGTACCGCAAGCTCGAATCCCTCGAAGCCGACCATCCCGAACTCGTTACCGCCGATTCGCCCACTCAGCGAGTCGGATACGACGTTTCGGCTCTGTTCACGCCGGTACCGCACCTAGAACCGCTGTTCTCCCTGGACAACGCCGAAACAGGTGAAGATCTAGATGCCTGGGAGGCGCGGCTCGAGCGGGTGCTCGGCCGGCCGCCGCAAGGCTATGCGTGCGAGTTGAAAATCGATGGTTTGGCTGTCTCAGTTGTGTATGAACACGGCTTGCTTGTGCGTGGTGCGACTCGTGGCGACGGCACGACTGGCGAAGACATCACTGCCAATCTGCGGACGATCGAAGCCGTCCCCCTCAAACTATTTGGCGACGCCCCTGAACTGCTCGAGGTGCGCGGCGAGGTCTACATGCCGGCCGATGCGTTCAATGACCTCAACGAGCGTCAAGCCGCATCGGACG
This sequence comes from uncultured Acidimicrobiia bacterium, assembly GCA_965363765.1. Lineage (GTDB taxonomy): Bacteria > Actinomycetota > Acidimicrobiia > Spongiisociales > JAENVV01 > JAENVV01. The sequence continues at coordinate 922 of CBDTUI010000212.1, read as the reverse complement.
ATCGGCTATTCACCAACCCTCGTAATGCAGCCGCTGGGTCAGTCCGCCAGAAAGACCCGGCCATGACCGCCGCCCGGAAACTCTCAATCTGGGTATATCAGATCGGTGTAATTCGGGGCGGCCGGGACCTCGCTACCCACACCGAATCGATGGCGTATCTCGGCGACCTCGGCTTCAAAGTCAATCCGGCCTCTCAGGCGGTACTCGACCTCGACGGCGTAAAAGCGTTTGTTGAGCACGCTGACCGAACCCGCCACGACCGTGACTACCAGACCGACGGCGTCGTCATCAAGGCCGACCTTTTGGCGGATCAGCGACAGGCCGGGTTCACGGCGCGGGCGCCCCGATGGGCCATCGCCTATAAATTTCCGCCCGAGGAACAAACCACGATCCTGCGAGACATCGCCATCAATGTCGGTCGCACCGGTGCCGTCACACCGTTCGCCGTCCTTGAACCGGTGTTTGTCGGTGGAGCCAACGTGGGGATGGCAACCCTCCACAACGCCGATCAGGTCAAAGCCAAGGGGGTTCTGATTGGCGACACGGTGGTGGTGCGAAGGGCGGGGGATGTCATCCCGGAGGTGGTAGGCCCGGTACCTTCGCTGCGGACCGGCAAGGAGACCGAGTGGACCATGCCAGCTAACTGTCCGTTTTGCGGCCATCCGATCGTCAAACCAGAAGATCAAGCTGTGGCGCGGTGTACGGGTGGCCTCGAGTGCCCGAGCCGCCTCAGGGAATGGTTGGCCTATTTCGCCGGTCGCTCGGCGATGGATATCGATGGCATGGGCTACAAGACCATTCAACTGCTGATCGACCGGCAACTCATCGCCGGTCCGGCCGGGATCTTTCGCCTCAAACCGGAAGACTTCGCAGATATCGAGGGCTGGGGTGATATCTCGATCAACAATCTCATGGCTGGCAT
>CBDTUI010000211.1:0-2557 GCA_965363765.1 uncultured Acidimicrobiia bacterium | reverse complement strand
CGACGGAGTCGCCGGTCTTCCGTCAGACCGAAGATCGCTTAGCCATCGCCAAGAAGGAATGTGGGGCCCCGCGAGGGCCCCTCATTCTGTTCCGACTTGACCCGTTCCCTGGTCTATCTCAATGGTGGCCATCTGCTCAGGCGCAGCTGGAACAATGCCGGACTGTTCTTTGACCATCGCTGCTGCATTCGCCAGATTGTGAAGCGCGGCCGTCTCCGCCCGGGTCCGCTCGTACGCCGCCCGACCCTGCAGGCGGGCATCCAAAGCAGCAGAGGCGGCCCGAAGGCCGCCTCTGCATTTAGTGGGTTTGGTGTGCCGGTTAGGTCTACTTCTTCCCGGATCCGGCGCCTTGTTCCTTGAACACGTACAGACCGCCGTTACGGTCACTGCCGTAGAAGAACGGCGAGTTCTTCTCTTTGTACACGCCCCAGAAGTCGGTTCCTGTTTCGGTGTAACGCCCAATCTCAACGGGGTTGTACGGGTCGCTGACGTCAAGCACCAGCATCCCGTCGCTGTACCAAGAGACGTAGGCTTTCACCTTGTTACCGGTTGTCTCCACCTGGACGTTATGCACGGAATATGTGCCCGCCGGGTCACATGATCCACCAGGTGCAGTTGACGCACTGCAGACGGTGTTGAACGTCGAAGCCAGCACCGGGTTCGTCGGATCCGAGTAGTCCCAGATCCTCAGCCCGCTCCACGGCGTCGATGTCGGATTGTTGTTCGTGACGATGACGGCTCCTGCACCGGCGTTGGATGCGTTGACGGACTTCTCTGCGAACGAACAAGCACCACGACGAACAACCGCGATGTCTCCTGCACCCACCGCGTTCAGGATCGGGTCGCCGTTACAGGCTCGTCCAATCCAGACGAAGTTGCCGCTGTACGAACCAGCACCAAGCGGGAAGTTGTTACCAGAGAACTCATTGGCCGCGAACACCTGACCAGCCAGAGGTCCGCTCGTGACGCTCACGCTTGTTGCCGAAATCGCACCTGCATTCCCTGTCTGGCTTCCCTCGAATGCATTACCTGCAGCCGTCGATGCCATAACTCCCGGGATCGGATTGCCATTGCCGAACGTGACGTTCCCCGGTGGGACCGTTGCCTCCCAGGCGCTGAAGTCTTCTTCGCCCTCGACGACGATCGATCCGTCCTCATTGGGCCATACGGAGTGGCTGTTTACCTCACCGTCGAGCGACCCATTGATCGGATCGATAGCGATCGAAACCAACTGTGGGTTATACGGATCACTGATGTCGAGCAGGATCAGGCCGGCGTCCCAGTTGGCCAGATAGGCATGGGTACCGTCAGCCGTGATGGTCACATCGTGAAGGAACCGGTTGGCTGACGCACCAAAGCCGTCAGTTAGCCAGATTGCTGCGTCCAGGTTCCTGTCGGGGTCGCCACTGGCAACTACACCTGGGTCAAACGACTCTTCGGCCCCCCAGAACGAAACGAGGACAGGGACGGTCGGATCGGTGATGTCGTAAATGTGGAAGTTGCCGTAGGCCGTCTCGGTGGTCACACCAACATAATCGTTGCCGCCCTGCTGGAAGAGAAACAGATTATGGACACCGACATCGGTCACATCACCAAAGATGGAGGGTGTCAGCGGGTTGGGATCGTCGATGCGGACCGAAGCCAGATGGGTCGGGTTGGCCGGATCATCGACGCTGTAGATTTCGAACCCGCCAGGACCGCCAGCGCATGACTCGTTCGAGTGTACGAGGACGTCGCCGGAGTTCATTTCCGAGACGCGCACGTCGTTAGAGCGACTTCCTACCGGCGACTGGATGATTCCTACGGGGTCAACCTTATTCTTGTTGCTGACGTCCCAAACCCATATTCCAGCCTCGGGATCGCCGCCACAGGGGCTACCGAACGTCCCGGTGTAGGCGTAGCCATCGAGCGCCCAAACGTCGGTAGTAGCGCCTTCGACGTCGCGCTCTCCGATACCGCGGGCGGTGATGTTCTTCGTGACTTTGGCGGTGGGACCACTACTCAGAATGCCAGCAGTAGCGGCATCATGCGAAGCCAGCGCGGCGCCGAGATCTCCAGCCGGTTCAAAGTGAGCAGTGTTTCCGTCGTCCTCGGGATGCGCGACTGCTGCCGGCGCAAATACGGTTAGAAGCATGGCGAGGGAGGTCAGTAACCCCCAAAACACGCGCTTTTTTGATCTCATCTGTCGTACTCCTCTCGGGCCATCTATGAAGGCCCATAGACCCAGGTGACTGACTCGCCACAGAAAGTGACTATGTCTGTCTACCACGTCAGGACTAGTTCGTGCTTGGTGACCCTGGATATTTATCGCGTTTATGCTGGTGGTCTCTGATAAGTTGCAATCCAAGATCACGACACGACGACAGGGATTCCCTAATGGTTGCGACGCCCGAGCGGAACAAGGCGAACGCTGTCGCGTTCTACGACCTCATGTTCAATCAGTGCCAACCGCGCACCGCTATTGAGCAGTACGCGGGTGACGAATACATCCAACACAACCCACATGTCGCTGACGGGAAAGAGGCATTCATCGCCTACTTCGAACAGATGGCCGACG
>CBDTUI010000210.1:0-2567 GCA_965363765.1 uncultured Acidimicrobiia bacterium | reverse complement strand
CTATTGCGACCTGCTTGAATACGCGTCGGCGTCTCGAGTGGGAATGTCAACCTGTTTTGGCCCCACGTGCTCGTTTGTTTTGGCCCCGGCTGGTTTTGAGTCGGTAGGAGTCGGTTCCGGTCTCGATGATGTGGGCGTTGAACGTGACGCGGTCAACAATCGCGGCGACGAGTCTGGGGTCGGTGATGATTTGACCCCATTCGCTGAACGGCAGGTTCGACGCCAACGCGACCGATGATTTCTCTTCGCGTTCGGTGAGGATCTGGAAGACGAGTTCGGCTCCTCGGGCGTCGAGTTGGACGTAGCCAACTTCGTCAAGGAGGAGAAGATCGATCCGGCCGTAGCGGGCCACAAGCCGAGACAGTTTGCGTTCGTCTGCGGCTTCGGCGAGTTCGTTGGCGAGCTGCGCGGCGGTGATGTAGCGAACTCGTTTGCCTTGCTCGCATGCGGCGATGCCAAGCGCGATGAGTAGGTGTGATTTGCCGGTGCCGGAATCGCCGAGCAGAACAACAGGGTCACCGGTGTTGATGTAGTTCCCGGCCGCGAGGGTCGCGACCGCTGCGGGGTTGACCGTTGGCGCAGCTGTCAGATCGAAATCTGCGAGGCGTTTCAGTCTCGGGAACTTGGCTTGGTTGATGAGGCGTTGCCGGCGTCGTTCGTTGCGGGCATCAACTTCTGCTTCGAGCAGCTCGGCGAGGAAACCGAGGTAGGTGGTGTGGTTGCGTTGCGCGTCAGCGGCGAGCTCGCCGGCTTGGGTGCGGAGCACCGGCAGTTTCAGTGTTCTCGCGGCGGCTTCGATCGCAGCAGCGGCTGCAGCATCAGTCGTTGGGGCGGTGGTGGTCATGGTGTGTTCTCCAAAAGGTCGTCGTAGCGGTTGAGGGTGGGTGCGGGCCGGTCGGTGAGGGTCCGGGTTCCGATCGGGATGACGGGTGCGAGCTGATCGGCGGCGATACGGCGTCGGGCTTCGATCAACACCACCACTGGGTCGACGCAATCAACGGTGAGGGCGGCTTGCATGCCTTTGATGACTGCTGCGGCGGGGAGGGTCCGGTGGGCGAGGAGGACCTCGATCATCACTTGGGTTCCGGGGTGATCGCCGAGTTGGCGGCGTGCGGTCTCCCAGAACTCATCGTGGGTGGCGGTGAACGCCCCGCAGGCTCGTGCCGCAGCCAACGCTGTCGCCCCTGGAAGCGCACCGGGCTTGTGGGCCAAGACCTCGAGATAGTGATCGAGGGTGAGAACTTGTTCGCCTTTCCGGCCCCGAACATGGGCAGCGACAACAGTTGCGCCGTCGAGGATCTCGACGCTCTCGGCGCCGATGCGGACATCAACCCGCGTGCGGGTCAGGCGTGCGGGGACTGAGTAGTGCACGGCCCGAACTGAGACGCGTGCTTTGGCATCGACGCGATGCTGGGACCACGACACCGCATCGAAGACCTCGATCGGTAACGGTCGCAGCGTCGGTGCTTCCAACGCGAAATGATCGCCGACGCTCATCCGCCGCCCTGTGATCAGCCGGTCGTCGTCGATCAAACAGCCGGCCAGGATCAGCTCGTTCAACTCCGGCAACGACGCGACGATCGGGACCGGGACGAGATGCCGGCGGCGGAACCGGCCGACCTCGCCTTCAACACCGCCTTTCTCATGAGCGCCTTTGATTCCTGGTTCGCAGAAGAACGAGTCGAACCCGTAGTGAGATCGCATCGCGGTGAATCGTTCGGACTCGTCACGATCCCGGCCCCGCAGCACCTTGGTCACCGCTGCTTTCAGATTGTCGTAGCGGACACGTCCTGGGACACCGCCGAAATGGTTGAACGCGTGGACGTGACCGTCGAGGAACACCTCAGATGCTTCGTTGAGATACGCGCGAGCAAACGACCGGCCCGATGCTGACAGGCGCATCACGAACATCGCGAGCTTCACGAGTTCGCCCGCCAACCACACATGGATCACTCCGAAGTCGACTTCTGCTTCGGCGCCGAGGGCGTGTTCTTGGACGATCATCACTTCAGCGACCGGTGTCGCCCTCGCGTCCTTGACGATCTTGACGTAGTGGCGGACCGTGGACTCGCCAATGTCGGCGCCGTGCTCGAGCACGAGCCGTTGCCAGATTCGGCGGGCGGTGTGTCGCTGCTTACGAGGCACCTTCAAATCTTCTTCGAGCCACTGGTTGATCAGCGGTTTCCACGGGTCGAGCTTCGGCGATGGCTTTGGCACATCGGGCGCTTTGCGCGGCGCTGGGATCGGTGACGCCAACGCCGCCCGGACCTCACGGCGATGAACCCGGAACCGGCGTGCGAGCTCCCTGATCGACAACTTCTCATCAGCATGAGCGCGACGAATTTGTTCATACAACGCCACCTTGGACCTCTTTGTCATGAACCCAGCCGAGCCGCTCCCGCGACCAACGCCGCGGACCCCAAACAAGCGACCCAGGTGGGGCCAAATCAGACAAGCGTTACCGCTCCAGGTGGGGCCAGTTCAGTCGAGCACACCCACCTCGGCGACCGCACGGCGGACCGTGCGATCCGAACCCGAATAGCCCAGTCCCACGAGTTTGTCGTAAC
>CBDTUI010000209.1:0-2606 GCA_965363765.1 uncultured Acidimicrobiia bacterium | reverse complement strand
CTTAGACCACTCATCCCGAACGGCCCGCAACACATCTCAGTCGAATTAACGACTGCCTAAATTAGGGTCGGCGGGCTGCTCGGCGAAGTTCCGATAATCGAATCAGGTCTGGACCGAACAGAGTGGATGGCGATAATCGTTGGCGGCACGCACAGCAGTGCTCGTGCGGCCATCGACGGCGTTCCGGAAACCCCTAGCAACATGGTCGATACACCATAGATAGACGCTGCGATACCTAGCGCTAGCGACCCGATGGGAAGTTTGTAAGGTCGAACTCGCGTCGCTACCACCGTCAACGCAATCGCCATCAGCCCATAGGTCACAACAGTCGCCACGGCTGCGCCTGCGAGCCCGTGCCTTGGAACGAGGAACAGGTTCAGGCCGATGTTCATGGCTCCAGCTAACGGTGTGACAACCGCCAACGCAGCCGTCTTTCTTGCCGCAATGAGCACCTGGGTGGCGATGACGTACACCGCGAAACTCAGCGCAATCGCGGACACAATGCCGATCGGCGTTCGTAGCGCGTCGGCATCGTATTCAGCGGGCAGTCCCACCTGTATTAGCACCGGAGCCAACATGGCACAAATAGCGCCGCCACTCGGAACAAGCCTCAGCATCAGACTGCTCGGGCCCAATAACTCCTTGTCGAAGTCACCAGTTAGGTCCGCCGCCGCGAGCCGAGGACTCCAGGCATTGTTAAAAGCCACGAGGGCGGGTATCGGAAGCGTGGCCAGCAGATACGCAATCTGATATTTGCCTACCTCGACGACACCCAAAGCCCGTTCGACGATCACCCGATCACCTGCCTGCAGCACAAGCGTCGCAATAGCGTGTGGAACAGTCGGCAACGCGTAGACCAAGACCCGACGAAGCTCGGTTCCCCAGAGGATCGATCGAGGCGCTTCCGAAGAAATCCACGTCAGACCGCAGGCGACAACTGATCCGATCCAGAAACCTCCAAAGTAGCTCGCCACGGACCCGTCCAGGAGCCACGCGATCCCGACGCCGAAGAGTTGCGCACCGACGGTATTCATCACCGAGATAGTGACGAACTGGCCCACCTTGTGGGTGGCGCGGAGGTAACCGAGGCCCGATGACGTCAATGACCGGGGAATAGCCACGCCGAGTGCGAGTACCAAGGCCCAATCGGCGGTGATCGACGCAAACACTTTGATCCATAGCGGCGCCGTGAGTAGCAGCACCAATGCGACAGCGGCGGCGCTTGGAACCGACAGCAACACAAGTCTTCGTGATCGTTGCGGGCCACCGCTTCCATCGAAGTACTCCCGCATGGTTGCTGTTGGCAAACCAGCCGAACCGAGGTGGGTTGCGAGCTGCGACACAATCTGCAATGTGACCGCGATGCCAAACTGCCTCTGATCGAGCACGCGAGTCATGAGCGGCAGCGTGAGAAGTGTCGCGACAAGTTGGAACGCTCCACCTGCCGCGTATACGAGTCCTTCGTTGCTCAGCTTCCGTTGAGTCATTGGCCTTCAAGCAGAAGGCGGTACGGGTCTAGGTCGCTAGCTGGTCGCCCCGGCACCGTCTCGATGGCAATGCTGCCATCCGTTTGGTTGATAATCGTCGGGAGCCCATCTCCTGTTTCAAACCATCCTTCAACAAAGTCGCTTGAAGCGAGGGCGAAGCATCCGACCTCAGTCTTATCGCCCACAAGCTGGTGCAACGTGATGGTGGCGGAGCTGAAGAAGCTCATGATCTTGCTCGGCAGAGCCGTTCCGGTGATCAAGCTCAGTTCGACTGTTCCGCCCGAACTCTCGATTTGCGCGCCACCTTGCAATTCGAGGCGGGCGAGTTTCGCTGGTGACTCATCGCGATGAGGCCGATAGCGGATGCTCGGGTACTTGACCGAAATGCTGGAAATCAGAGATACGTAGTGGTCCTCGTCCATCATGCCCCTCTCAGAAAATGGAGCGCCTAAGAATAATACGGACGAATCAGTCGAGACTGCAGGCAACTGGCCACGAAGCCAAGAAAGCTTGTTGCGTTGCACGAGTTCCGTTTCCGTCGTTTCCAAATCGAAGATCGTAAAGTATCTCAGAACCTTCGGCGGCGCAGAGGTAAGGCCGAGCAGCGCAGTCTGTGCTCGCTTTTGAAGAGTTCGTGTGTCTGGGCGGGAGTGTTCGGCTTCAGGGTCGGTGCGAAGCAGCCATGTGTTGACCGTCCCCCGCCCATCGTCGAGGAGCCACACCGTGCCCTGTGATTGTCGAGCGGCGAGGTGTCGCATGAATGGCGACAGGTAGTCGCCGATGAATAGCTGCCTCCTCGGCTCTCGTGCCAGTCGACGAATTAGCCTGGCCCGTGTTGGCATCGACCGAGTCGAACGCACCCCACCATCGATGATCTCTGGCCAAGGGTTGACGGCGACGACGTCTTCGATCGATCTGCGAGCGGTAATCGCCGTCGGCCAGAGGATCACTAGCTCGGACCGCCCACGCAGGTCGAGCTGATCCCTCGCCTCGTTTGCCATGAGGAGCTGAAAGGGGCTCTCGACGACGAAGCGGGCAGCGATCATTGAGCTGCACCCGCTTGTGGAAACGGACGCACCAGGCCATACCAGAATCCTGCTGACCAGCACCAGTGCATGA
>CBDTUI010000208.1:0-2652 GCA_965363765.1 uncultured Acidimicrobiia bacterium | reverse complement strand
GACCGTGAAGACGATGAAAGTAGCCCGTACGACGAGTGCCTCGCCGGAAACGCTGTGGGGCGTTATTACTGATCTGGACGGGTGGGCGGAACGTATTACCGGAATCACCGACGTGACTCGTCTCGACGACGGCACCAATTTTGAGGTGGGGACCCGGTGGCGGGAAACCCGAGTCATGTTTGGCAAAGAAGCAACCGAAGAGATGGAAGTGACCGCGATCGACGATGGCAGGTCATACACCGTCGAATCTGCTGGACGGGGCGCCGATTACAAGTCGGTCTGGGCGATCGACCCTCGTGGTGATCAGACGGAGCTATCGATGACTTTTTCGGGCGAATCAACTGGGCCAATCGCAAAGGTGCTGGCCGCGACCCTCGGGAAGCTATTTGAGGGTGTCACCCGCAAAGCCATGGAGAAAGACTTCGACGACATCCTGGCCGGCCTCTCCGATTAGCCCTCAACGTGAAAGGCGGAAGGGATCGGATCCGACGTGTTTCGATCTATAGCCCGAGCTCTACGCTCGGTGTATCTCCAACGATGACCTCACGTGATGGGATGGAGGCGACCAGTTCTCTGAGCTGACCGTCATGCGATTCGGTCAGCTCCCGGGCGACGGCGCCATTTGGGTCAACTAAAGCGATCGCTGCCAGCAGGTGGGCTGACGTCACCGTCGTTCGTTGTGATTCCATTGCGAGACGCATCGACGTCGTCAAGACCTGTTTCAATCCGCTGTCCATCGGGAGAAGATCGTGGCTCGGACTGGCCACGGGCATCGGAACGATGGCATCGGCGACCAGTGGGGCCGCCAGATTCAGGGCCTCGACGAGTTGCACCGCGTCGCTGGCCGGTTGGCTTAGGCAGGCGAGCGCGAGGTGAACCGGTCCGATTGCGTCCGCACCGGCGTTCTGGGCTTCGGTCTGGGACAGCGCCAACGCTGTCCTCGCCTGAGTCGTGAACCTGTCGAACAAGGCCCCTCCGATCGGTACTGAGGGTAGTTCGGATCTTCCGGTTTTTGGAAGATCCGAACGATCTGGAGTCAACCGCCCGCGCATCTCGCGCTCCAAACGCTGGCCAGACGATCGTCAGATCAGATCGGCAACCAGCGCTCGGTGATCTGACCCGGCGATGTCAATGGCCTGTACCCCGGCTACCTCGACCCCCCGAACCATGATGTGATCGATCCTGAGTAACTTCGGCGTCCCCGAGCCATAGTTCCACGTCCTGGCAGGCCGTTCCCCTTCCCGGGCCGCCCAGTCCTTGACCCCGTCTCGCAAATGCCTGGTGAGCAGGCGGTACGCCGGCCACATCGGTGAGGAGTTGAAATCTCCAACCAGAACCATCGGCTCGGTCCCGGAAATCTGATCAACGAGCGCTCGGACTTGGTGACGCCGGACCGGCAAGTCGTTCGAGGCGACCGGATTGGCGAGGTGTACGGAGCCGACCGTGACGAGTTGGTCACCGATCACTACCGGTGCAGTCAAAAGTGGCCGAAACGGAAGATCGACTCTCGTGACGGCGAGCAGCTCCCGCCCCACCAATCCGCAACCCTGCACGCCACCTGGCGCAGACAACCCGTATGGGAATCGTTCTTGCAGAACCGCGGCAGCGTCTATGTCAAGTTCCTGAACGGCAACGAGATCAGGCTGGTACTTGTCTAACGCCTCGGCAAACGCGTCTACAGAGACATATTCGTTCTTCAGGTTGGCGGTCATGATGCGCATGCGAACGGCGACAGTAACCGATCGCCGCTCGAACCGGGAACGCCCCGAGTCAGTCGGAGGCTTCCTGTCCCGCTTCGTAGAGGTCGGGTTCAAGGTAGATCAAATTGACAGCCGGGACCGCGGCTCGGATCGCCGCTTCCGCCGCATCGATGGCATCGGCAAGGCCCGAGACAGTGAGGCCTGGCGAGAATTCGACCTTCGCTGCGACCAGCAGATCATCTGGTCCGAGGTGTTGGGTGCGCATGTGAATCAACTTGACCACGTCTCTCGTCGACTCAACCGCCTGAGCGATCTCGGCTTGTTCGGGTGCCGAGGCGGATTCACCGATGAGCAAACTGCGCATCTCGATGGCCAGAATCGTGGCGATAACCACCAACAAGATTCCAATGGCTAGCGATCCGGCCGCGTCCCAGCGGGCTTCTCCGGTGGTAAACGCCAACGTCACACCGACCAAGGCAATGACCAAGCCCGCCAAAGCTCCGAGGTCTTCCAAGAGGACGACTGGTAGCTCGGGGTTCCGGGAACGTTTTATGAACGACCACCAGGTGCCTTTACCTTTCAGCGGTTTGGCCTCGTTGATGGCCGTCCTAAACGAGAACGTTTCGAGGATGATGGCGAAGATGAGAACTCCGAACGCCCAGGCTGGCGAGTCGACTTCGTGAGGATTTCGAATCTTGTTAATTCCCTCATAGATAGCGAAGACCCCGCCCAAGGAGAAAAGAACGAGTGCGACGACGAACGACCAGAAGTACCGTTCCCTGGCAAACCCGAACTGATGGGTCTGGGTCTCTTCCCGCTTAGCGCTGCGACCACCAAACAGAAGGAGCGCCTGATTGCCGGTGTCAGCCGTCGAGTGGATTGCTTCGGCGAGCATCGAAGCGGCACCGGTGAAAAAGAACGCCACAAACTTGGCGATGGCAATGCCCAGGTT
>CBDTUI010000207.1:0-2698 GCA_965363765.1 uncultured Acidimicrobiia bacterium | reverse complement strand
GCGCCAGCCAGGTCAGAACCTGAACACGGAGAGCGGTCGGGAGCGAGGAGGGTGGTATCCATTGACGCGCTCATTCGGCGAACAATGTCACTTATCGTCTTCATTCTTGCCCTGCCCCCACGTTCGGCCCCGAGTAGAGCATAGTTAGGCGTGATCAGCATTTCAATGGGTCACGCGCCCCAATTCTCGGGAAACCGCTACCCCAACCCTTTGGGGACTCCGCGGACTGAGCATCCGAAACTGACGATCGACGTCGGAGCATCACTCATAGTGGCGACGATAAGCATTTCGGAGAGAATCGTGACCACACTTAATGAACACCCCCGACTCGGATATCGGTCCTCTCAAAAGCCCGGATTCGGTCCCACCCGCCCGTTTCTCACGTTCACCTCCGCGGGTAGGCTGGACCACCGACACTCAAATAGATCAACCTCCCTCGTGCCGCAAGGAGCAAACGATGACAGACGACGCAGAACTCAAGGAAGTAAACGAGAGCTCTAAGAAGTGTCCGGTTATGCATGGACCCCACTCCGCCCACACGGCGACGGGCGCATCGGCCAACCAACACTGGTGGCCGAACCAGCTGAACCTGAAGATGCTCAACCAGAACTCCCCGCTGATCGACCCAATGGGCAAAGACTTCAACTACGCCGAGGAGTTCCTGACACTGGACCTCGACGCTTTCACCAAAGATGTCGACGCCGTCATGACCGCCTCTCAAGAGTGGTGGCCAGCCGACTACGGCCACTACGGACCGTTCTTCATTCGGATGGCCTGGCACAGCGCAGGCACCTACCGCACCTTCGACGGCCGCGGCGGTGCGACATCTGGTTCGCAGCGTTTCGCGCCACTCAATAGCTGGCCGGACAACGTCAGCCTCGACAAGGCACGCCGCTTGTTGTGGCCGATCAAGCAGAAGTACGGCCGGAAGATCTCGTGGGCAGATCTGCTGGTCTTCGCGGGTAACCGGGCTCTCGAAACAATGGGGTTCAAGACGTTTGGGTTCGCCGGTGGACGCGAAGACGTATGGGAACCCGAAGATGACATCTACTGGGGACCCGAAGACACGTGGCTCGGAGATGAGCGCTACACCGGGGACCGCGAACTCGCCAACCCCCTCGGCGCGGTGCAGATGGGCCTTATCTACGTAAACCCGGAGGGACCGAACGGCAATCCCGACCCGCTGGCCTCGGCCATCGACATTCGGGAAACCTTCGCTCGCATGGCCATGAACGACGAAGAGACCGTCGCCCTCGTGGCCGGCGGGCACACATTCGGAAAGACCCATGGTGCGGCCGATCCCGGCCAGTACGTCGGGCCAGAACCAGAGGGTGCCCCAATCGAGGAACAAGGACTCGGCTGGAAGAACAGCTTTGGGACAGGCAAAGGCGTCGACACGATCAGCAGTGGATTGGAAGGCGCCTGGACGGCCACGCCGATCACCTGGGACGACAGCTTCTTCAACACCTTGTTCGACAACGAATGGGAACTCACGGAAAGTCCGGCTGGCGCCAAGCAGTGGACCGCCACCAATGCCTCCGCACAAGGAACGGTCCCCGACGCCCACGATCCATCGAGGACCCACGCCCCGATGATGTCTACGGCAGACCTGGCACTGCGCTTCGACCCCATCTATGAGCCGATTTCGCGGCGCTTCCAGGCCAACCCTGAGGAGTTCGCTGAGGCCTTCGCCAAAGCCTGGTACAAGCTGACGCATCGCGACATGGGACCCGTCACCCGACTCCTCGGACCGTTGGTTCCGGCTGAGCCGCAGTTGTGGCAGGACCCGGTTCCCCCGGTCACCGGGCAGTTGATCGGCGAGCAGGACATTGCCGCCCTCAAAGCCATGATCCTTGAATCCGGCTTGTCCATCGCTCAGCTCGTCTCAGTTGCCTGGTCGTCGGCGTCAACGTTCCGCACCACCGACAAACGCGGTGGGGCAAATGGCGCGCGGATTCGCCTCGCTCCACAAAAGGATTGGGAAGTGAACGAACCGACCCAGTTAGCGACGGTGCTTGGCGCACTCGAAGGGGTCCGACAGGAATTCAACAGTGATGGGAAGACCGTTTCGCTCGCCGACCTGATCGTTCTTGGAGGGTGCGCGGCAGTCGAACAGGCAGCCAGAGCTGCCGGCCATGACGTTCAGGTTCCGTTTACACCAGGGCGTACCGACGCCTCCCAGGAGCAGACTGACGTCGAATCATTCGCGGTGCTCGAACCATCCGCAGATGGATTCCGCAACTACCTTCGCGCCGGCCACAGTCGATCCGCGGAGGAACTTCTCGTTGACCGGTCCCAGATGCTGACGTTGACGGCACCCGAAATGACGATCCTCGTTGGCGGCTTACGGGTCCTTGGCGCCAACTTCGGGAGTGCCGATCTCGGTGTATTCACCCGGCAGCCCGAGACGTTGTCGAACGACTTCTTCGTGAACCTGCTCGACATGAACACGGCCTGGCAGGAGTCAGCCGAAGGCGTGTACGAGGGCCACGATCGGACCAGCGGTGATAGCAAATGGACGGGTACCCGAATCGATCTGGTCTTTGGGTCGAACTCCCAGCTCCGTGCTCTCGCCGAGGTCTACGCAAGCGACGACCATCAAGAGGCATTCGTGCGAGCCTTTGTGGCGGCATGGGACAAGGTCATGAACCTGGATCGCTTCGACCTGGTCTGATCGGATCGCCGAAGAGCCAATCAG
>CBDTUI010000206.1:0-2715 GCA_965363765.1 uncultured Acidimicrobiia bacterium | reverse complement strand
ATCGAGAGGCGGCCACCTCTCGATCACATCCTTAGTTACGCCTCTTCAGATAGTGCGGTGAGTGTTCGAAGATCGAGCTGGTCGGAGCTGACCACGACAAACTGACCGTCGTTGGTGTAACGCCCCACCGTCGCTTTCCTGTACTCCGTGGCCTCGATCACGTAGGTTCCATCGACGTCTACCCGTGCTCCAGTGAGTAACAGTTCGGCCTGTGCCACAGCAATCGAACTGGACCCGTCGTAGAACGACAGACTCGCTTCTTTCGCCGACTGGTTGTTGACAAGTGTGAGAGACCTCGACGGGTCAAGAGACGAGAACGCACTCACAACGTCTCCTATGATCCCGAATTCGCCGACCGTTGCGGGCAGATGGTCACCAACTATGCTCCCGCCGCCGCCAATATCAGCGAATGTGGTGGCCTCTGTGGTGAACAACTTGGCTGCCACCATGATGGCTTGTTCTTGATCGAGCCCGGCGAGGCGAAGGTGAGTTGTTCCCCCATTACCGGAGGCTGTGATATAGGTGATGTCAGAGGACCCAGGGTCCTCGATCACCCAAGCCTCAACAGCACCGACCTGAACCTTTTCGAGATCAGGGAACCCGAAGGTGCCGCCCTTCGTCACCACAGACATGACCGCCCCGTCGTCGCTGTGATACACCGCTGATCGCGCATGATCGAAGCCTCGGTCGGGACGCTGCCCAGGTTTGGTGGTCCACTCTTCTCCAAAGACGTCTTCCGGAGCCTCGGGAACCACCGAAGGGGCCTCGAGAACCATCGGCGAAGGAGCAGGTGCGCTGTCCGGGATCGCTTGAGCAGTCGTTGGAGTGCCCGAAGTCCGAGCGATTGCCAGACCGGCCAACGCGATAGCGGCGACAACCACGAAGGAGAAGGCTAGCCGACTCCCTTTGCGTTCCGCTTTGTCCATGATCGGATTGTCGTGTGCTAACAGTTCCTGGATCGGTTCCATACCACTCCTGTCGAGTTCTTCTTGCTCTTGTGGATGTTGTAGTCGCAAGTTCCCCAATACTGCGTGTATGCGTTGCTGGCCACCCAGCCAGTGTCGTCGAACCAGTCAGTGCCGTACAGATCGCCATTGAGATATACCCGCGCATCGCAAGCGCCGCTGTAGCTCAACGTTTGTCCATAGGCGATTGATGGCGCTCCACTTGCGCCCCCGTAGAGTTCGTTGCTGCAGACGTAGTGCGACGTCCAGCTTTCACTCCCTGTCGACCCGTTCCAGGACGCATAGTTAGGGTAGGCCCAAGCAGCGGTCGCAGCTGCCAAGGCAAATCCGACGCCGAGCACGACCGACACCGTGCTCTTCCGTGCAGTGTTTTTCAAGACAACTCGATTCCTGCTGCGAACTCTTCAGTAGCGGTGAAGTTGTCTGATTGAATCGAAAATGCCCAGACCGTTGCGCCGCGAAACGATAGTAAATTTCGGGTCTGGCAATTGCAAGTCCAATTAGATTGTCGCGCTTCGTTGCTTGTTGATTGTTGCTTGTTGCTCAGATCGAACCCAGAGTTTCTGTGGACAGAGGTCGTTGCAGGTAGCGCTCGATCGGTCGGCCCATCCCGATCGCCTCATCCGGCCACACATGCGAGATCAATCGCCTCAACACGGTCCTTGACAAGATGATCCAGGCCGCAGCCCCGACCCTCGCCGCTGAACAAGGCGTGTCACCCGACGTCGCCGCGAAACTATTGATCGCAGCCGGTGATAACGGTGACGGGATCAAGACTGAGGCCGGTTTCGCTGCCCTGTGCGGCGTGAACCCCGTCAGGGCGTCATCAGGCAAGGCCAGCTGGCAGCGGCTCAACCGCTCGGGAGACCGACAAGCCAACAGCGCCCTTGGGTCATCGCGATGGTCCGCCTCAGTCGAGACCCCGAAAGCCGCTCCTATGGCAACCGGCGTAAGGCCGAAGGCCTCTCGCACCGTCAAATCGTCCGCTGCCTCAAACGACATTTGGGGGAGTCCCACTTGCAGTCTCGGTGTCTGATCCGGTTGGTTTCGCGAGCTGAGCTAGTGACGAACCGTCTGCAGTTGGCACTGACTCCGTCAGTCCGGTTCTGGGGTCGGTCTCGCCGCTCGGCGCCGAGTCTCGGGAACCATTGGCTCAAGCAAGAGGAACGACACATACATTATCACCCTTGATAGAACGGCCAGAAAAACTGGCACAGAACCAGTCGATCCCGACACGTAGGCGGTGTCTGGAACCAGCCACAATGAAAGCACTGACCCTCGACCTGCCTCTCCCCCAAACTGACCCCAACCCTGGCCCAGCCATTGTCCGGATCACCTGAGCGCTTTGTCGTGCAATCCGAGAGACCCGGGCTGCAGCCCAGTCAGTTCTACACCCGGACCTTGCGCATACGGAACGGAGCCGACCTGTCCTTTGCGAACCGGGCCCGCGAACGGCACTGTTTCGCTGCCATTAGCAAATCCATTTGCAAACGACACCCCTGGGAGCTTTTCCGATGCTCTGACCAGGTATTCGTTTCGTGTCGGAGGGGCGACTATGACCCTTAACCCTCGCCCCACCCGCTCACCCTGGATCAGGCTCGCCGCCTAGAAATCCGGTGAAATACCGGGGCGGATGAGTTCTCGGCGCCGCAGGCTGCTTGAGGACCAGTCGGTTCAGCGAGATCGGTACACGTCCCGACGGTGACCGACTCTCACGACTTGAATTACGAGCCGCTCGTCAATGACCTCA
>CBDTUI010000205.1:0-2728 GCA_965363765.1 uncultured Acidimicrobiia bacterium | reverse complement strand
CATCTGAATCGATGCCGATGTCAAAGTGGAAGAACGAGCAGCAGGTCTGTTCGGCAGCTGCCAGCTCGGCGAGGGCTGCGACGTCGACTTCACGGTCGAAACCAACGCGGACACCGTTCGGGAGCGTGGCACGGGTTGTTGCCGACGTGAGCAGCCGATTCCATTCGTCGATCCTGGCGCTCACGGATTCGGGGGTGAGTGAGCAGGCGATGTCCGCTGTGCCGGTCCCGGCAAGGGGGATCAGCTTGGCTGAGTCGACCTGGCCCCCTGGGTGGAGCTCAGATCGGCATCCACAGTCGTCATCGCAGGCGCCGTCCGGAGTGTGGACACCGAGTCGGGCGTTAGCGGTCTGCAAGCGGGCGGTGAAAGCTGTCAGCTCTGCGATCTGGTCATGCGCCTGGCCGATCCGCTCTTCTACGAGGTGACGGATCCGGGTCTGCACCGGCGCGCATTGGTCTTCGGCGAGTAGTTCCAACAGTTCCGTGATGTCGTCGAGGCTCAACCCAAGCTGTTGGCCCTGTGCGACCACCCGCAGCGACTCGAGATGATCCTCTCCATAGCTGCGGTAGCCGTTGGCGGCCCTCCCGGGGATGACCACTCTTTCTTGTTCGTAGAAGCGGAGAGCCGACACGGTGAAACCGGTAGCCCGAGCCGCCTCGGAGATCCTGTATCCGTCCATGCCCCTAATCATAAACCCTCGACCTGGGTTGAAGGTCAAGTGGTTTCTTGCTTGCTCGTCCACCGTCCCGGGCAGCATTCGCTGTCTCGCCAGATTTGGCCGGGTGGTTCTCCAGCGAGGAGACGGACGGCTTCGTCTCGGAGGATGATGCCGAGATCGGGCGTGAGGAACATCTGCACGCGAAAGTCACGCTAAGAAGGATCAGGTCGTTCGCCATCTAAGGATTTGTGCAATCTGAGGCTGCGGCAAAAAACGTTGTAGCCCGACCACCACGGCCCCTTGCTGAATTGTCCTTATGTCGCCTTCTGGTATCGACGGACCGCAAGGGGTGCAAAGACACCGATGAACAGAGCCACCCAGATAAGCGTGTACACGGCCGGGTTCTGGAGTGACCATGCGGTTGGTTCGGGAGTTCCTAGCGGGATGTTCCCGAACAACTCCCTGGCGGCCTGGGTCACCGCGGACACGGGGTTCCATTCGGCAAAGATCCGTAGAGGTGTTGGCAGATTGTCGGATGGAACAAACGTGTTCGCTACGAATGTGAGTGGAAAGATCACCATAAATGACACGTTGTTGACGACCTCGGGGCTCGGAGCAAGCAGCCCGACGTACGCCATCACCCACGATATGGAGTAGGCGAATAGGAGCAGCAAACCGAACCCGAGCAGCGCGTTGCCGACTCCGTTGTGGAATCTCCAACCTACGACAAAGCCTGCGCTGGCCATCACCGTCAACGATCCAACGTTGTAGATGACATCGCTCGCCGTTCGACCGAGGACGACCGCCGACTGTGACATCGGCAGCGACCGGAATCGATCGATGATGCCTTTCTGCATATCGTCGGCTAGCCCGGCTCCGGTGAATACGGCGCCAAATGTCAACGTCATGCCGAATGTGCCGGCGATGAGGAACTCCCGATAAGAACCCCCGGCGATCTCAATCGCACTCCCGAACACGTAGGCGAACAACATGACAAAGACGATTGGCTGGATGAGAACTGCGACGAGGATCTCGGGCACCCGTCTGATCTTGATCACGTTCCGGCGCGCTATTGCCGCCCCGTCGGTGAATGCGTAAGCGATTCTCTCCATCAGCTTGCCTCTTTCATCGTCATGGTCGCTTTGTCGATTGACTCCTGCTCGACGTTCTCCTGCAGTTCATTCTTAGACTCGGCCAGGTGGCCGGTCAGGGACATGAACACATCGTCGAGGGTTGGTCGTCTCAGGCCGACGTCAATCAATTCGACTCCATCGTCCTCTAGTGCACGAAGTGCCTGAGTCAGGGTTCGCGCACCGCCGGAGATCGGTGCAGTGACTGTCCTATCGTCGATTTGTAGCTGACCCACGGAGAACCGGGCCAGTACTCGTTTGGCGTCAGGCAAGGCCTTGCTCGACTCGAGTGTTACGACTATCCGCTCGCCACCGACGGTTGATTTCAAGCCATCAGGCGTGCCGTGTGCGATTTGGCGACCGTGGTCGATTACGACGATGTCATCGGCGAGTTGGTCGGCCTCTTCCATGTATTGGGTTGTCAGGAGCAATGTTCGTCCTCGATTCACCAAATCGCGGATGACGTCCCACAGTTCGGTACGACTTCGGGGGTCTAATCCGGTGGTCGGCTCGTCAAGGAACAGAACGGGTGGTTCGGCTACAAGAGCACCCGCCAGGTCGAGCCTGCGGCGCATCCCACCCGAATATGTTTTGACCGGACGGTCGGCAGCGTCCTCCAGGCTGAATCGTTCCAGCAACTCTCGAGCCCTAAGTTTCGATCGTTTCGCCCCCAAGTGATAGAGCCGTCCGATCATGTCGAGGTTTTCGAATCCAGTGAGGTGTTCATCGACGGCGGCGTACTGACCGGAGAGCCCAATACGTTTTCTTACCTCGCCTGGGGCAGCGATTACGTCTGCGCCGCCCACTGTGGCCCTTCCGGAATCTGGTTTGAGCAATGTGGTCAAGATGGAAACGGCGGTGGTTTTCCCAGCGCCGTTGGGCCCGAGCAATCCGAGCACGGTGCCTGCGGGTACCACCACATCGAGACCGTCCAAGGCGA
>CBDTUI010000204.1:0-2748 GCA_965363765.1 uncultured Acidimicrobiia bacterium | reverse complement strand
ATACATTCGGCAAGTTCGAACTGCCCGTTGCCGGCTACCCCGGCCACCCCGAGTATTTCTCCCGATCGCGCCTGGAACGATACATCGCGCACTGCAGGTAGTCCCCGACTGTCCAGCGCGGAGACGTTCTCACACTTGAGCACCACGGCGCCAGCTTCCTGATCTTCACGATCTGACGTGAACAGCACTTCGCGACCAACCATCAGCTTGGCCAACCCGGCTTTGTCGGCATCGGCGGTGTTGATCGTGGCCACGTTGCGCCCACCTCGCAAGACCGTCACTCGATCGGAAAACGCCAGCACCTCATCAAGCTTGTGAGAAATGAAAATCACTGCCCGACCGTCATCCGCCAGATGGCGGAGCGTCACTCCCAGTTCAGCACTCTCCTGCGGGGTAAGGACCGCGGTCGGTTCGTCAAGAATGAGGATCTCAGCTCCCCGATACAACAGTTTGAGAATCTCGACTCGCTGCAACAACCCGACCGACAGCTGCCAGATCTCAGCGGTGGGGTCCACTTTGAGACCGAATCTTTCGCCGAGCGCGGCCACCTCGGCCTCGACCTCTTTCATGTTCGGGACAAAACCGACTCCCTCAACGCCGAGGATGACGTTCTCGGCGACGGTCTGATTCGAAACGAGCTTGAAGTGTTGGTACACCATTCCGATGCCAAGCCGGATGGCATCACGCGGCGAGTGAATATCCACCCGCCGGAGCGGTGCGCCTCCGGTGGCAAGCTCGATGTGTCCCTCGGTAGGCCGATAGAGACCCACCAGACAACTCATCAAGGTCGACTTGCCCGCCCCGTTTTCGCCCAGCAACGCGTGGATCTCACCGCGTCGTACGGTGAGATCCACGTCTTCGTTGGCGAGGACACCCGGGAATCGCTTGGTGAGGCCGCGGATTGCAACGGCGACCTCACCTCCCTGCGAATCAGGCGTCATCTGATCGGGTGTCCTTATCCCTCGGGAATTTCGCCGACAACGCCCTGCACAAAGAAGAACATTCCGAGCATGGCACCGTCGTCCATGCAGGCGCCCTCGGCGACCTGCTCAGCGCCGGCCTGGTCGACAATCGGTCCGCAGAACGGGTCGAAGTCTCCGGCGATCATTTCGGCCTTCTTGGCTTCGACGAGGTCGATGGTCTCCTGAGATACCGATGGCCCGTACGAGGCGAGATCAACCAGACCGGTCTCGAGACCGCCCCAGAATGACTCGTCACCGTCATAGGTACCAGCCCGCACCTCTTCGACCAGCGGAACGTACTTGGCTGCCCAGTTCCAGATCGGAGCGCTGAGGAGCGAATCGCCAACAAACGCCCGACTGTCGGTGTTGTAGCCGATCGAATACCCGCCCGCATCGGCGGCAGCCTTCTGCGGTTCGGTGGTGTCCTGATGCTGGGCGATCACATCGGCGCCAGCCGCCAGAAGCGCCTCAGCGGCTTCTTTCTCTTCGGGCGGACCGAACCAGGTGCTGGTCCAGACAACCCGAACTTCGGCGTCTGGGTTGACGGCCTGGACTCCGAGGGTGAAAGCGTTGATGCCTCGAATGACCTCGGGGATCGGAAAGGCAGCCACATACCCAATAATGTTTGATTCAGTCTGAGCTCCGGCGATCATGCCGGTCAGATAACGCGGCTGATACATGCGACCGAACACGTTCGACATGTTTGGCGCATTCTTAAACCCGGAGATGTGCACAAACTGGATGTCGGGGAACTCGGCTGCAACTGCCAGGGTCGGGTCCATATATCCGAACGATGCCGTGATGATGATGTCGTTACCCGCCTGGGCGAACTCTCGTATGACCCGTTCTGCATCGGGGCCCTCTTCGACGTTCTCAATAAACGTGGTTTCGACGTTATCGAGAGCCTCTACCGCCAGGCGGCCCTGCTCGTGCGAATAAGTCCATCCCAAGTCACCGATAGGAGCCACGTAGACAAACGCCACTTTGGTGACGTCATCGGTAGCGATCGGTTGGGTTGTATCGTCGGTTGCCCCAACGGTCGTAGTCGAGGCGGTGTCTCCCCCACAGGCCGCCAAGGCCAGTAGTAACGCCATCAGCAAGGCGCTTAGCCGTCCAAATTTCACGATATTTCCTCCAGTACGGAATACATAGACTTTTCGAGGTGCGCGGTCGCGCCGGGCACGCCAGACAGATTGGCACATCCGCCGGCCGCGCAGGGCGATTAGAGCAGGATTCATTTGAGCGGGATGGGCCACCCTTCCTCAGCATGAAAGATGTCAGCCAGGCGACTCACGTCAGATTCATAGCCTTCAGCCGCAGTGATCGTGAACCCGTTGGCAGCGGAGGCCACCAGGAAACCTTGATCCGCGTTGGCGGCGAAACGGGCCGGATCGAGATAGATCTTCGGTTTGATCTGAGCCGGGTCGCCCACTTCGGGACAAAACACCATGCAGTTACCACACTCGTTGCACGCCTCGGCGAGTACAAAATATTGCTGCCGCCCCGGCACGTCCATCGAAGCCGGGGTGGGCAGGCGAAAGAACGCGTCATTGGGACAAACGGTTACACAAAAATTGCAGGCCACGCAGCCCCACATCTCGAGATTGTGATCGACGTGGCGGGGAGGCTTCTCGTTGCCCGTCAGGTGATAGATCGGGTTGAGGTCCCCGCTCAACATCGCCACCATGTGGGCATGGGCCGCTCCCCGGAATCCGGCTGCTCTCGCCGCTGTCCACTCGTGGGATCGCCAACTCTGTAGCGAATAGCACCCGGCCGCTCGCATGTC
>CBDTUI010000203.1:0-2760 GCA_965363765.1 uncultured Acidimicrobiia bacterium | reverse complement strand
GGAGCCTTGGCCGCTTTCACCACGACGCTGTAATTGGCGTCGACCACGTTGGCGATGGGCACCTCGGAAGTTTGCGACAGCAACTGGTACGCGTCCATTTGATGCAGACCGAAGAGCTCTTGATACCACCGCACCATCTCGACCTGGGCAATACGCCAGGAATCCTCCATCGGCCGCGACGACCCGACCGCCATCCAATGGTCATCATTCTCGAGGCGGGGCCAGGCTGGAGCGTGTCCCTTGATAAGTTCGACGATGACTGTCGAGTTCATCGCTCCCTCGACCGCCGTTCCGCAGGCCTCACCTTCACCCTGTCGATAATGCCCGTCGCCCAACGAGAACAACGCCCCTTCCTGATTGACCCCGAGGAACAGGGTGGTTCCTGCCCGCACCTCGGGTGAATCCATGTTGCCACCGAAACGCTCCGGGACGAGCGACGAGCGAACTTCGCCACCGGCCGGGGCGACCCCGACGGTACCGAGCATCGGAGCCAAAGGAAGTTGCACCTCGAAGTCCCCAAACCGGGCCTGGAAACCGACCGTATCGTTGGCAAGGTCGACCTCGTAGATCCAGGTCGTGTCGGGTAGGGCATCCTGGAGGTTGACGGTGCGGTCGGTCCCCGTCAGTCCGCCAAAGAACGGAATGGTTGCCGAGACCCCCCAGGTCCTGGCCGGGGTGAGGCTGACGATATGGATGGCCAGCGTATCGCCAGGTTGGGCGCCTTCCACGTAGAACGGGCCGGTCTGGGGGTTCACATAGCGCAGATCAACCTTCTCGGCGGACAGGTCATGGATCGACTTGAGGGCGTGATTGAAGGCATCCTCGGACCAGAGGCGGAGCACCGACCCTGGCTTGATCACCATGACGGGAGCCACCCCACCAAAGGTGTATGCATATTGGTTTAGATCGGGAGTGAATGCGACGACGTCCATGATTCGAGCCTACCTCCAACAAATACCGG
Source organism: uncultured Acidimicrobiia bacterium (assembly GCA_965363765.1). Taxonomy (GTDB): domain Bacteria; phylum Actinomycetota; class Acidimicrobiia; order Spongiisociales; family JAENVV01; genus JAENVV01. The sequence continues at coordinate 1,799 of CBDTUI010000203.1, read as the reverse complement.
TCAGCCCACGGTTTCGGGCATCGTCAGAACTGGATGCCACGAGTGAGGGCACCATCGATGACCAGGTTCGTCCCGGTGGTGAAACTGGACACCGGACTGGCCAGGAACACGACGCCGGCAGCCATCTCTTCGGGTTTTCCCATCCGACCGGTGGGGTTGAGACCCATCGCAAACTCGAACAACTCCGGATTGTCACCCTCGATGCTCTCCCACACCCCACCCGGGAAATAGGTATTGCCCGGTGACACGGTGTTGGCCCGGATTCCCTTCTCGGCCAACTGGAAGGCGAGCCCTTGAATGTAGGCAATGATGGCCGACTTGGCCGTGCCATAAGGGCCGGAAGCAAAGTCGGCTTCGCGGCCAGAGACACTCGATATGGCGACGATCGAGGGCACATCGCTCTTCTCGAGATACGGCATCGCAGCCTTGACTAGACGGACCGTTCCCATCAGGTCGATCCGGAGCGACGCCTCCCAGTTCTCCTCCGTGTCGGGGATGGCCAGAGCACTGACGTTGCTGACGACGACGTCGATCCCACCGAAATGACCGGCGGAACTCTCGACCCATTCGCTGATCGCGGCCGGGTCGCCCATGTCAAGCGCCGTGCCGACCACGGTGGGTCCGTCGCCGGAGACGGACCGCTCGGTCGTCTCGACCTCGGAGGCGGTCCGAGCACAGAACCCGACATTGGCCCCCTCGCTGACAAAACCCTCCACGATCGCCCGGCCGATCCCCCGGGTTCCTCCGGTCACCAGAACGTTGCGCCCTGCAAGCTTGAGGTCCATGTCTCTGTCTCCTCGTTACGATTCGGCCTAACTACGCCTCCCAGTATCGCATTACGAACCACCCGGTGACCGAATCGGCCGAGAAAACCTCCTATCAGGGGCTGAACCCGCCGGGCATCACTCAGGTCGCCATCGGTCACGCCCGCACGTCAGACCATCTCAGTACATCACCATGGCGTTCGTCACAGTGAGGTCTCTGCAAGTTGTTCAGCAACCGCGACTCGTATTTGATTTGAAGATCAAATGGTCTGTCGAAGATGCGGTTCGTGGCTTCAATCAGAAGCTTGGAACGGGAATACCGTCCACTGGCCGCGACAGCCCTCACAGTCGATCCAAATCTGTTCAGGCTTCTCGCCGGCGACGAGCCGTTCGGCCTCGGCTCGGAGGAGTACTCCGAGGAGCTGGCCTTGGGCGGTGGCAACGAGAACGAGTTTCGTGTGGCGCTGTGCCATTCGCTCCACGAGAGGATGTAGGAGCCCGTCGGGTCGGACCGTGGTCGGACCCGACTCCATAACGTCGTCGGTCCTTCCTCTCATACCAAAGCCAATGAGAGATACAATCAGCTACTACGCATCTAAGAGGCGGAGGTGTCAATTGTTTGGCAAGACCAAAACAGCGAACGATGCACAGGTCGCCGAGATGGTGAATGTGTTGAAAGTAGCCACCGGCACTGCAGATCGAACAGAACAAGACGCGGTGATGGCAAAACTCGATGTGATGATTGATCAGTTAGACAACAAGCAGACTCTGCATGCTTATCGAGAAGCGGCCCCGATCCTTCTGGTGGAGACTGAGGCGAGGCACCTGGCCGCGGTCACTGGGGAGTCATTGTCGTTCTGTCAGGCGAAAGTGCACTCTTTACTGACCGAACTTCTTGGTACTGGAAAATCTTATGACGTGTTTTGGAGACCCTCGCCATCGAACATACTCTCGGATATTCGCGTGTTGAGCGATAGGTACGTCGCTTCACGAGAGCCGACTCTTGCCACCCATCACGAAGCGCCAGACACCACA
>CBDTUI010000202.1:0-2773 GCA_965363765.1 uncultured Acidimicrobiia bacterium | reverse complement strand
CACCGGGCGCGGATGTCTTTCCGTACCCACTACACGGAGATAAGCGCATGACGCATTCAGAGATTCAAGATCTTCTCGAAGCCTATGTCGATGACGCGTTGGATCGACCAACCCGCAAACTGGTCGAGACCCACCTAGAAGACTGCGCTGAGTGCCGGGCCATCCTCGACGGAGTCGCTGAAGTTGACTTAAGCGGACTAACCGGCGGGGCGGTCGACGAGCGCATGCTCAAACGATCAGTCCGCAAAGCAATGCGCCGGACCGTGATTGACGCGGTCCTGGCGATTGGGACGGCTTGGCTCGTCATCTGGATGATCGGAGCGTTGCTGTTGCAGCCGTTGGTCGTCAACCGGGGAGGTCGCGCCGCCCAAGCAGCTCGGGCGACCGTCGACACCGCGTTGATGTTCAATCCGGGCGTCACGGTAACCGACATTCAAATCGATTCAGGCTGGTTGTCGCGGACGGTAACCGTCGAACTGGCAACCCAAGTAGGGTCGGGTACCGATCCAAAAGGCAATCTGAGTAGCCGAATTGGTCTGGTTGGATTCGGAGACGAATCCGGGGGAGACCTCTTTCCGTTCATCAACGAGGACGCATCCGGCACGATAGATGCGCCAGGCCTGCGGAGGCTGGGCGAATCGACTGTTGCCACAGTCCACATCCAGTTCCTCGAAACCATGCCGATGGCCGAAGCGCAGCAACTGGCCGACTCCCCAACCAACGACATACGGGTGACCTGGGCGGGGTTCGCAACGTCGTCCCTGCCGCTGAACGAAATCTCAGGCGACAGCCTTGGGTACGGGACCATTGGTTACCCGACCTGTGGCGTCGAGTTGCCAGACGCCGACTTCTTCGGAGCGTCTTCGGCGAGTTCGTCTGGGACAGGCTTCTATTCACCGGCCTCGATCGAGGTAGCCAGGCAGGGAGTGGTTGCAGCCTTGGACAACCTGTCGGTGAGCGCGGTGGTCGGAAACATGGGGAGTCGATCCGCTGGCGATGACGAACAGATCCGCCAAGCCATCGCGTTTCTAACGCAGGGAGATCCTGGCGTTCGGTCGCTGGTGGTCACGGGTCCATCCGTTGAGCTTGCCGCCTTCCTTGATCTGATCGATCAGGAGAGTGCCGGTCTTCTCGCGGTTGATTTCTACAACTGGTCTAGCCCGATTTGTGGGAGGTAATACAAATGAACGTTTTTGAAACCATCAAACGAAATCGCCGGATCGTCCTCGGTGGCGCCGTAGCGGTATACGCCATCGCGGCTCTAGCTCTGGTGGGCGGCGTGACGTCAGGATCGATCGAGCTCTATCGGGCGATCAGCCTGGCAATCGCTGCCACGTTGCCGGCCACCCTGGCCGTCATCTCTCTTCAGCGGCGTCCGACGCTGCTGACCGCGGCCTGGATGTCGGCGGTTGTTAGCGCCTTCGTTCTGATCACGGTAGGTTGGATCTGGATGGTCGTTGCGATCGCCTGGGGCTACGCGAGTGGGCGACGACCACGACCTGCCCCAGACGCTCGTTGGATGACCTGGGCTCGACCGCTGTTAGCACTAGCGGTTGTACTCCCGATGGTGGTGATGTTCGCTCACCTCGACCCGGTCTGCACAGTGACCTCGTCAGACGGAACAGTTGAGAATATCGACCCCGCCAGCCGGGGGTACGCCGAAGGCTGGCAACTGGGTGGTTCCTTCTTCGCCGGGGGGAGTACGACGTCGACCAGTGCTAGTAGCGCCAGCGTTGCCGGCAGCACGAGCAGTGAAAACGAAGCGGAGACCTTCACTACTGAAGAGTGCACGTCGGATACGGTCGTCTGGTGGGAGGCTCTGAATTCGGTTGGCGCTAGCGCGGCCGTCCTGGGCGTCGCCAGCCGGTGGCCTACCTCCGAGAAACTGGTGGCCGAGGATCAGCCAACCCACCTCTAGAGGGCGTATTCGGATGGTCGCTGGCCTGCCGCTTCGTCGGCGCCAGTGGCCGTCCGGTCGTTCAGGACTCTGCCCTTTCGATCGAAGCGCCAGCCCGCATTGCCAGACCGTAGGCGAGCTCCTGGACCTGAGCGTCACTGATCAGACACCCTGCCAACCTGCCATCCGAGGCGATGCTGAGTGACCGGGCTCCCCGCAGGTCGACCCGTTCGAAGAAACCATCTAGCAAGTCGACCATGAGCAGATCTGACTCTTCAAAGGTCACGTCCGAAAGCTTCGCTCCGCTGAAATCGGATTCTTCAAGTTTGCACCGGACAAACCCAACCCTCTCTAGCTTGGCCCGCCGCAGGTTGGCATACTGAAACGTGCAAGTGTCGAACACCACATCGGTGATGGAACCTTCCGACAAGTTGGCCCCGGACAGCCGGGAGCCACTGACCGTCACCGACCGGAGGGTTCGAAGCCTGACCCCACTGAGATCGCAATTCCGAACGTGCGACTCGCTGATTTCTACCGACGAGCCCCGCTTGGTCGAGACGTCAACACCTGAAAGCACCGAGTCGACGATGGAGAGATTCTCGGCTGCCTCGATGACACCACCCTTGACCGCGAATCCTTCGATCAGCCCACCATCCGGGCCTTCTTCGGTCTCGCCGGCCCATTCGTCAGAGGCGACCGGAGCGATGACGGGCCGCGGCGGCTTCGCATAGTGCTCGATCGGATCAATCCATGGCATACCGGGACTGTACAACCGCGGTCACGATCCGACCGATTGGTTGGCCTACAGAACCGTGGCTGCCACCTCGGCGAGCGGACTGCGCAGCGACCGTTCCAGGGTCACATGTCCGAACATGG
>CBDTUI010000201.1:0-2779 GCA_965363765.1 uncultured Acidimicrobiia bacterium | reverse complement strand
ACTTCCATGTCGTCGTCCTGCCCTAGCCGGGCACCGCCACGAATTCGATCGACACCGTCACATCCTCGCTCACGTTGGCAATAAACGGCACGCTCGGGATCACGATGCCGAAGTCAGTGCGGTTCACCACAGTCGAAGCAGACCCCTCCAGCCGGTCCTCTGGGCCCGATATCTCAACTTCGAAGGTGACAAGCTGTGTGACGTCTCGAATCGTTAGGTCGCCGGTGACGGTAAACTTGAACGAATCGGCAGGTTCCGACGGCAGACCATCAATCGATGTTGGGGAGAACGTGATGAACTCGAAGGTGTCTGTGCCGAGGATTGCGCCTCGCACTGCCCGGTTGCGGTTACTCGAATCGGTGGTCAATGTCCGGGCGTTGACGACGACATCCCCGAGCATCGACGCGGCCGGATTGTCGAAATCGATCAGAATCTCACCAGCAACCTGATCGGTCGAGCCGACCACCGTTGTTTCGATGCCGCGTATCTCTTCCTGGAGTGTGAAACTGACCAGGGAATCCGCCGATGAGATCAAGTAGGTGTTCGGCCGAGCAGACTTCGGATCGGCGGTGCTGTCGACCGGGGCGGTGTCGTCGGTCGCCCCGACCATCGTGGTTGGAGAACCATCGATCGGCGGAGCCGTCAGGTCTGTAGAAGGTGCGTCATTGCCACTCGAATAGAACCAGGCGACGGCTCCGCCCGCCACGAGGACTCCAATGGCAATCACGACTACAACAGCGCGTTTCATAACAACTCCTAGCAAGCTTTGGTCACAAGATACGGATCAGATCGCAGTCCGGTTCGGTTAAGCCTAGATAGCCGCGAACATCAACGGTGACGAACGGAGGCTCGCTCGACCACCGTCAAACTCAGCGGGATACTTTCCACGGGGTCACCATTCAACAACCCAAGAAGCGCATCGGCACCCAGCTTTCCAGACTCGAACAACGGCTGGCGCACCGACGTCAACCCAACGTATGGAGCAAGCTCCACATCGTCGAATCCGATAACAGAAATGTCGTCCGGAACCCCTAGATCATGTGCGGCGATGGACTCCAGCACCCCAAACGCCTGCGTGTCGGAAGCAGCAAAGATGGCGGTGGGCCGCTCGACAAGGGATAGGAGTTCTCTGGTCATCCGATGAGCTGTCGCTCGGCCGAACGGGCCAGTCCTGATGTACTCATGTCTCACACCGATCCCGGCGTCGGCCAGCGCCTGGACGTATCCGAGCCGGCGGTCGGTGGACGATCGGAAGCCGAGCGGCTGTCCTTCTTCCTCCCCCAGAAAAGCGATTGCGCGGTGTCCGTGATCCAACAGATACTGGGTTGCCATGCGGCCACCCACAACGTCGTCGATGGTCACCGACGGGATTCCCGGCACGGCCACATCGACCGCGACGGTCCTGACTTCGGCCAACCGAAGGGCATCGACGGTTCGCTCATCGAGGTGTAAAGAAATGACCAAAAGACCGGCCGGTTTGATCCCACCGGTGATGGCCGCAAGCGCCTGGTCCCGTTGCTTGGCTGTGTCCACTACTCGGAGGGTGACTTCCCTGCCGGATGAGCGAAGCGCATCGACGACGCCTTGAAGCCGCTCATTGACAGAGGCAGAAGTGAGGAAAGGGGCGAGGACACAAATCGCTTCGCTGTGTCCCATCGATAGCGACCTGGCACTCTGATTCGGCGAGTAGCCGAGTCGTTCGATAACCCCTATAACTCGGGCTCGAGTGTCTGGGGCTACGCGCTCGCGGCCGTTGATTACCCGCGAAACGGTCCCGACCCCTACGCCGGCTTCACGAGCCACGTCCAGGATTGTCGTCACCGCTTCTCCCTCCGAAACTATCGTTGGAACCGCTTCCAGTCCCACCGCAGCGACCCTATTACGTGGGGTAGCTGGCGTCAACCGGGCTTTATCGCGGGGAGAGGCGTTCGGCTAGGTACCCATCTATCCGATCCAACGACACACGATCCTGCTCCATCGTGTCCCGATCTCGAACGGTCACTGCCGAATCGTCGAGAGAATCAAAGTCATAGGTAATACAGAACGGCGTTCCGATCTCGTCCTGACGTCGGTATCGACGCCCGATCGCCTGGGTAACGTCCATCTCCAGCTCGTAAGTCCTCCGGAGCCGGTCGGCCAACTCAGAGGCCGGTCCAACTAATTCGGGCTTCTTTGACAGAGGGAGGACCGCTAACTGATACGGCGCCAGTCGGTGATCCAAACGAAGAACGGTGCGGGTCTCGCCGTTCACCGTCTCTTCATCGTATGCGTCGATCAGGAAGGCAAATGTGGTGCGAGTGGCCCCAGCAGCCGGTTCAATGACATGCGGGAAGAAGCGCTCATCGGCCTCCTGGTCGTAGTACCGCAAGTCCTCGCCGCTGTGCTCGGCATGCTGACGAAGGTCGAAGTCGGTCCGATTGGCGACGCCTTCGAGTTCATCCCATCCCCATGGGAACATATATTCGACATCGGCCGTGCCCGCCGAGTAGTGCGACAGTTCGTCGTCGTCATGAGTCCGAATACGTAGGTGCTCGGCGTTCATACCTAGTTCGAGGTACCACTCGTGGCGAGCGCGCAGCCAGTAGTCGTACCACTGTGCCGACTCTTCGGGCCGGCAAAAAAACTCCATTTCCATCTGCTCAAACTCACGAGTCCTGAATACGAACTGGCCAGGGGTGATCTCGTTACGAAAGGACTTGCCGATCTGGGCGATCCCGAACGGAAGTCGCAGTCGCTGGGTCCTCCGCACATTCTCATAGTTGATGAAGATGCCCTGTGC
>CBDTUI010000200.1:0-2828 GCA_965363765.1 uncultured Acidimicrobiia bacterium | reverse complement strand
CCGATGCGTCACGGCGAAGAAGCGCTCGTTCGGCCGCGTCGTTGCGAACCTTTTCTTTGCCAATAGCGCGAATTAGGTCACCCACAAGGCCAGCATCGGCGGTGGTTGCAGAAGAAGAACGCCAGCCGAAGCGGGCGAGGCGGGGGCGCTTCAGACTCATGGTGCTACGAGGTGTCCAACCGCGCTGCGAGTAACGGCTTCGAGCCAAGCATCTTCAGTGTTTGCGAGCGACCCATGTGACACGAGTCCAGTACAGCACAGCTAGTACCTTCGCACCGATACGAATCGCTCATCCACCGGACCTAAGAGCCGAATAGAACCACATCAGATCCCGGACGGCCGATTCGACGGACTCGGCTCTCATCTCCCTCTGCCGTACCGAGCGCTACGCTTCGGAGATGCCGCAATCAGTCGTCGCCGTTAGCTCGAGCCCGGATCACAGCTTCAGTAAGCCAAACTTGGCCGCAGTCACGCTCATCGCTGGCATTGGGGTAGAAGGCGATGCCCATTCGGGAGAACTCGTCAAGCATCGATACCTCGTTAAGCGCGACCCAACCCAGCCCAACCTGAATCAGGTACACCTGATCAACCAAGAGCTCTTCGACGCGGTAGCCGAGCGAGGCTACACCGTTACCCCTGGCCAGCTTGGCGAGAACATCACCACGCTCGGAGTCGACCTTGTCTCGCTGCCAACTGCGACGGTGCTGCGCATCGGCGCAGAGGCCACTGTCGAGCTCACCGGCCTACGCAATCCGTGCCCTCAGATTGACGGGTTTCAGGACGGGCTACTCAGTCATCTGATCTATCGAGAGGATGGGAAGACGGTCCGCAACTGTGGTGTGATGGGCATCGTCTTGACCGGTGGCGAGGTGCTGCCCGGCGACTCCATTACCATTGACCTTCCACTCGTGCCGCACCGCCCACTGCGGTACATCGTGAACGCCCACAAGCCACACGATGCGGCAGGCAGCGATTCGTAGCCCCGTAAAGTTGTAGCGGTCGGCGGCTCGCTATTGGTCGAGAGAAGTGATGAGGTCTCCAACCGAGTGTTGGTTCTCGAGCGGGTGTCGGAGCAACTTGTCATCAATCACTCGGTAGTGGTTTCGGCGACCGACGCGGTCGTGGCTGATGTACCCCTCATGCTCGAGATCGGCGATAATCCGCTGCGCCGCGCCGACTGTTATTCCGACAGCGAAGGCGACGTCTTTTTGCCTCGCATCGGGATCGCGGCTTATTGCAATTAGCACGTGGGCGTGGTTGGTCAGAAACGTCCACGCGGGCAAGTTGGGTTCTGGCGCCGTCAACATAGTGATGAGATTACCTGTATTAGAAGGTTGGTTTCCTGGAATAGCCAACATTATGTACCTTATGACGCGGTCTGTCGGCTGAGTCTTTTTATGATTGCACCTCCTCTATCACATACTACTTAATATACCTATTATGTTGCATTCATTATAATGTAGCTATACGTTGACTACATGCTTTGGTGAGTGAGGAGCGCACGTTTGATTGGAGTGGTCGGTGCCGTCCAGCGCTTCTCGACTACATACGCCCGCTTCCATGCGGCAGGCAAGGCACACCTCGTCAGCGTCGATCTCGATCCTGCCGAGAGAGCCAGTACACAATCCGCCAACCACCCAACCAGACGGAGAAACCAATGACGTCCAAGTTCACCCCAAGCGCCGACGAGTTACTCGGCTACAACGCCGAGCAAGCGATCGGCTTCGATGGTGCTGACCTATTGGTTGCGCCGACCCGCCATCTCGCCATCGTCGCCTGCATGGACTCACGAATCGACACCTTCAAGATTCTCGGTCTCGATAACGGCGAAGCGCACATCATCCGCAACGCCGGAGGCGTCATCACCGACGACGTGATCCGATCGCTCTGCCTGTCTCAGCGCCTACTCGGCACCCGTGAAATCATCCTTGTGCACCACACCGACTGCGGACTCCAAAAGGTCAACGAGCACGAGTTCCGTAACGAACTGGAGCAGGAGCTTGGGGTCAAGCCGTGGTGGTCGCTAGAAGCCTTCACCGACCCGTACCGAGATGTCGCTCAGTCGATCCAGCGCCTCTACATGACCCCGTTTCTTCCCCACAAAGAAAACATCAGGGGTTTCGTCTATGACGTCACGGACGGCCTCCTACACGAGGCCGACCTAACCGACCGCAGTCATCGTTGACGGCTCACCATCCCGCTGATCCCTATCGGAACGAGCAGCGGGGTTCGGAATGCTGCCTCGGGTGCACCCTCCCATGTGGGGTGATGCACCAAGTGCGAGACGAGTTGCGAGAATGCGAAGACAAACGCCAGATCAAAACAGCTCGACCGGACCTTTCACGGGCCAGTCACTATCGGACCGAGCGAGTCAAGGGCGGGGGGTGAGGTCGCGAATGGTGCGTTCGGCGGCGGCGAGCGCTCCTTCTATGTGACCCGGAGCAACGGTTGCAGTTTCGGTCGATGTCCAGAGCAGTCGGTTGTTCCAGCTTGGCGTTCGCAGGTCAGATGAGCCGTAAAGGTCATAACGCGGCAGGCGAGGTTGCTGGATCGGTGAGGTGAAGAGCTCGCTCCCCCAGTCAGCAACGAACGTCGCAATGGGCGACTGCGCTTTCGGCCCGAAGAGAAATACTAACTCCGCAACGAACGCTTCGATTGGGTCGGCGTGTTGGCTGTGGCTAAAGCCAAAGAGCATCGATGGCGTCCCGTCCGGTCCAGACATGTCGTGAATCTCATTGAACGCTTGACCAGGAGCGATTGCTGACCCCGACAACCCCGCGTGACGCCAGAACGGTTCGGAATACTGGGCGACTGCTTTCACGACGCCG
>CBDTUI010000199.1:0-2857 GCA_965363765.1 uncultured Acidimicrobiia bacterium | reverse complement strand
TGAGTTCGTACCCGAGCCGACCGAAACGCTCGGTACCGAGCACCTCTTCAATACTCAGCCGGGCAATACGAACGACAACCGACGCCACCGTGCCGGACCGCAACCCGCCGACGACTTGGGCGGCATCGCCCGCCGCGGCAGTGCCGAGCAAGGGGCGATCAACGTCGACGATCGGCACGCCAAGCGCGGCGATATCTCGCTGGGTGTCGATGGCTAGTACCTCGGCTGCGACCACCGAACCGTCTGGATAGGCAACCTCCACTTCGTTGCCCCGCACGACCAGGTGGGCGACAGTCACTACCAATCCATCGTCAAATACGAACCCCGATCCCGATGTCCGCGACGACACCCCACAACCCGTTATGGAGAGCTCAACCGCCCGATCGGCTGGGGCGAGGGCGATCTGGGTACCCGGCGCACAGGCAGCAGCAGCCAAAACGACGCTCAAGATTATTCCGAGCATGCGGGGCCGGGGCATGGGTCGTGCTGGTACCGTCACTGACCAGCACCCTAGATGTTCGAGACGCGACGAGCATTGAACATCGGATAAGCCGCGATTGTCGAGGAGAGGCCGCCGATTTGAGCGATACGCCCGATCCGGACGTGACGACGTTTGCCGAGAGCTTGCTGGAGAGTTTCGAGTACCACGAGGAAGCTCCGACAGCCGTCGAAATCCCGAGCGGCATTCTCGGTGTTCTCCACTACGTCCGGGCGGCAATATCGCGATTAACCACGATCAGCGGCAGCCTCGCCTGGGTGTTGGCGTGGGTGGTCTTCATCCTGGGCCTCTTCAATGTCATGACGCGCTATGCGGGCCGGTTCGTCTCGCAGGACATCATTATTGGCGAGATATTCGACTTGCAGTGGATGCTGTTCGGAGCGTTATTCCTGCTCGCCTTCAATTACGGCCTCCGGGAAGCCGTAAACCCTCGGATCGACTTCTGGTGGGCCAACTTCTCTGACAAGAAGAAAGCGTTGATCGATCTGATCATCCACGTAACGCTCTTCATGCCATTCCTCTGGCTGGGAATTCGTTTGCTCTACCCGTACGCCATGTCTGGCCTGGGCCGCAAGTTCGATGGCAGTTGGTCGACCTGGAAAGTCTGGACCATATGGGAACAGTCCGGCGACGCAGGCGGCCTGCCGCGTGGGCCGATCAAGTTCCTGATGCTGGTGGGATTCGTTCTTTTTGCCCTGCAACTCGTCGCCGAAATCATCAAGACCGTCATGGTGCTCGCCGGTCGCACTGATTTGGCGACGATCGCAAAACCCAAAGCCCCCGTCAGGATCGAATAGTGGATCTCGGGGTCGTCCTGTCGCTGGTCATGTTTGTGGTGTTTATCGCCATGATCTTGATTGGCTACAACGTGGCGTTCTCATTCGCCTCAACGGCCCTACTTTTCTCGTTCCTGGGTGATCTCCTCGACGTGTTCGATCCGGCGGTTCTGGCGACGCTACCGTCCCGGTGGTTTGGAGCCGTGTCCGATCCGACCCTGTTGGCGATCCCCTTCTTTGTCCTGATGGGGGCCATTCTCGAGCGATCGGGCCTCGCCGAACGATTGCTCAGCGCGATCGGCATGCTGCTCGGCCCCATTAAGGGTGGAGTAGCTGCGGCGGTGATCCTGGTTGGCACCTTGCTGGCGGCCGCAACGGGAGTCGTAGCGGCCACCGTCATTGTGATGGGGCTGTTGTCCCTGCCGACGATGATCCGCCTCGGATACGACCACAAGCTTGCGACTGGTGCCATTACCGCATCAGGCACCCTCGCCCAGCTGATTCCGCCGTCCATCGTTCTGATTCTGCTCGCCCAACAGATGGGGGTCGGCATCATCGGCCTCTTCGCAGGTGCTCTGATACCCGGTCTGATGCTCAGCGGCATGTATGCGGCCTACGCCATCGGGATCTCGTATGCACGACCAGGGGTTGGGCCGGCCATGCCCAAGTCGGAACGAACCCTGAGCGGAAAAATGCTGGCGCTTGAGATCCTTTTTTCTGTCGTGCCGATCATTGCCCTCATCCTTTCGGTGCTTATCTCGATCTTCCTCGGGATCGCAACGCCCTCTGAGTCGGGAGCCGTCGGCGTGGCCGGAGCGCTCATCCTCGCTGGCATTAGCTTCCAGTTCGACAAGATCCTCGTCAAGATGGGCGCCACACACATCACGCCGCGCTGGCGCCTCACGGCAAAGACCCTGAGAGAAGCAGGCAAATCAACCGCCAACATCAGCATCCTCGTCATGACTCTGTTGTTTGCGTCTTCGTTCTTCAGCCTGATGTTCTTCCAGCTGGGCGGATCCGATCAGGTTGCCGACTGGCTCGCCAGTGTCGGCGGAGGAAAAACGGGCTTCGTCATCGTTTCGATGATCGCCGTCTTCTTGCTCGGCATCAATCTTGAGTTCCTTGAGATCACCTTCATCGTGGTTCCGATTTTCATTCCTGCAATGGACCTGCTCGGTTTCACCAATATCGAAAGAATCTGGTTCACGGTCCTCATGGCCGTCAACCTAAATATGGCTTTTATCTCGCCGCCAGTGGGCTTTTCGCTCTTCTACCTGCAGAGCGTCGCGCCGCCCGAAGTCAAAACCTCCGACATCCACAAGGGCGCCATCCCCTTCATGGTGCTCCAAGGTGTGGCTTTGGTACTGTTGGTAATGTTCCCCAGCATCATTGACTTCTCGCACGACTTCTTTACACCATCGTCAACATGAGCAAGCCATCTAGGAGGAGAGTCCATGACTGACAAAACGCCCGACCACGAAGGTAATTTGGATCGCCGCAGTTTCATGAAGCAAGCCGGCTACGGCGTGGCTGGATTCGCCGCCGCCGGAACACTTTTGGCGGCCTGCACGCCGAGCGACGA
>CBDTUI010000198.1:0-2883 GCA_965363765.1 uncultured Acidimicrobiia bacterium | reverse complement strand
TCCGAGCCATGGTGAGGATGGTCGGCGGTCCGAACGGGATGGACGTTCTCGACCAGGTCGAACACTTCGCCGAGACCACCGGCCCAGTGTGTGTTCCGGCAGTTGGACGTGACAACGCAGGCAACCAACAACGGGTGTCGGTCACCTGGAATGCTCCGCTCATAAACGGACGCCGCGACCTCCCGCACACGATCGTGACGATCGCGCCGGCCGAACTGTCCGCCTGATCCGTCCGCCTGGACCGTCGGACTTAACCCAGCGAGTCCCGCGCCAGCGTTGCATTGAAGGGCATCCTGGCGGTCTGGCTACCATGTGGGAGCCGTATGAAAGGGACAGTCGTTGAAGATACATGAGTATCAAGCCAAGCAACTCATGAAGGCCCGGGGCATCGCCGTACCCGCTGGCCGGGTTGCTACTTCGGTCACCGAAGCAGTGGCGGCGGTCCGTCCGCTCATCGAAGACTCGGGAAACCCGGTGGTCGTCGTCAAGTCGCAGATCCACGCTGGTGGCCGTGGCAAGGGTCGATTCATCGAACATCCCGATCTGGGCGGCGTCACTGTCGTGCTGGCCGGGATCGAAGGTGGCGTACATGCCGCCGAAGAAGCCGTCAAAGAGCTTGCTGAGAAGATGATCGGCTCCACCCTCGTGACGATTCAAACCGGACCAGAAGGCAAACAGGTCAACCGGCTGTATATCGAGCAGGGCGTCGACATCGAAACCGAGCTGTACCTTTCGGTCGTCCTCGACCGGGCCTTGTCCCGCAACGTGCTCATGGTGTCCACCGAGGGTGGCACCGAAATCGAGGAAGTTGCCGAACACACCCCGGAGAAGATCCTCAAGGCAACAATTGACCCAGCCATCGGCCTGGCCAACTTCCAGGCTGCCGACTTGGCCTACGGTCTCGGTCTCGAAGGTGATGCCTTCAAGAACGCTGTCAAGTTCATGAAGTCGCTGACGGAAGCAGCTGTTGAGCTCGACACCGATCTCCTCGAAATCAACCCGTTGGTAGTGACCAAGAATGGCAAGGTCATGGCCCTCGACGGGAAGATGAGCTTCGATTCGAACGCCATGTTCCGTCACCCTCACGTCGCCGAGATGCGCGATGATTCCGAAGAGGATGCTGCCGAGCTTGAAGCGTCAGGCCACGATCTGTCCTTCATCAAGCTCGATGGCACGATCGGCTGCATGGTCAATGGGGCCGGACTCGCCATGTCGACGATGGACATCATCAAATACGTCGGAGGCGAACCGGCCAACTTCCTGGATGTCGGTGGGGGTGCCACCGCCGAGAAGGTCACCGCCGCATTCAAGATCATCACCAAAGACCCTGCTGTCAAAGGGATCTTCGTGAACATCTTCGGCGGGATCATGAAATGCGACACCATTGCTAATGGCGTCGTGCAAGCCGTCAAAGATGTCGGGTTGCAGGTTCCGCTGGTGGTTCGCCTCGAGGGAACCAACGTCGAGCTCGGTAAACAAATCATCGACGAGTCCGGATTGAACGTCGTAAGCGCTAGTGACATGAAAGACGGCGCTCAGAAGATCGTGGAGCTGACCAAATGAGCGTGCTCGTAGATACAAACACCAGGGTTCTTGTGCAAGGAATGGGCCGCACCGGCCGATTCCACACCGACACGGCGCTGGCCTACGGCACGAACATGGTTGGCGCAGTCCATCCGTCGAAAGCGGGGACCGTCGAACACTTCGAGGGCGAAACCGACCACAGCGGAGTGCAAGGCCGCCCAGACACGTACGCAGCCGACCTGCCGATCTTCCGCAGCGTCGTCGAAGCGGCCGAGGCTACCCAGGCGAACGCTTCAGTGATCTACGTTCCCCCGCCCTATGCGGCGGACGCGATCATGGAAGCCGCATCAGCCGGTATTGAGCTGATCATCTGCATCACCGAGGGTATTCCGGTTGCCGACATGGTCGTCGCCAAGCGGTACCTGGAAGACAAGGACGTCCGATTGGTCGGTCCGAACTGTCCAGGGGTGATCACGCCGCAGCAATGCAAGATCGGGATCATGCCGGGATACATCCACACGCCTGGCAAGATCGGAGTGGTGAGCCGCTCGGGAACCCTTACCTACGAGGCGGTCTTCCAGCTCACCAACAACGGTCTTGGTCAGACGACGGCCATTGGTATCGGGGGCGACCCTGTCAACGGGACCAACTTCGTCGACTGTCTCAAGCTGTTCAACGACGATCCGGCCACCGAAGGTATCATCATGATCGGTGAGATCGGTGGCACCGCCGAAGAAGAAGCCGCCGAATGGATTCAGTCCAACATGACCAAGCCGGTTGCCGGTTTCATCGCCGGCACGACCGCCCCTCCCGGAAAGCGGATGGGCCATGCAGGCGCCATCATCTCCGGAGGCAAGGGAACAGCTGCCGACAAGATCACTGCCCTTGAAAAGGCGGGGATCGTCGTGGCTCCTACGCCGACCGACATGGGTACGGCAATGTTGGAAGCGCTCGACTAGACCAACCTCGCTAGAGAACTAGAAGCGGCTGGCGTCAGCGGCGGCGTAGCTTTCGACGGCGTGATCTGCCTGGCAAACATCTCGCAGTCGCACGACGATTCCTTCGAGCTGGTCGGAAGGAATGGCGCAGGTGAGATCGTTCTCGCTCATTCCGGTTCGCTGGCGGCTCAGAGCGCAGCCGAAACTGACGGTGACCTGTCCGTGCTCGCGGGCGAGCGGAACGATCTGGCACTGGGGTTTGCCGGACATGGCCAAGCCATCTACAGCGTCGGACAGCTCCATCATCTGTTTGGCGTTGAGTTGAACGAGGACGATGTCGGCGTTATCCATGTCGGCAGCCGGGGCATATTCGATGTGCGAGGCGGGGCGGTTGGTCTTGGCTACACCGGCGAAGGCAGCC
>CBDTUI010000197.1:0-2921 GCA_965363765.1 uncultured Acidimicrobiia bacterium | reverse complement strand
TGGACCCGACCGTCAACCGGTCGGGTCCAGCCCGTTAACGGCCCAACCCTGGTGGTTCTGTAGCCAGCCAGGGATTGTGTGTCTCCCCCGCCTGGGACCGTATCGTCGGTGTCGGATTGAAGCGGAGATGCTGGCGATTCGATCGCGGTGTATCTCGATGACCTCCGTGGCTGACATGGGCATGTTGAGGGCACCGAGATCCACCTTCAGGTCAGAGGATACGAGCCATCCGCCGGTCGAATCTGCCTTGTTGAGATCCAACCCAAAAACCGCTTGCGGGCCAGACTAAAGCTCGACTTAGCTGTCCGGTCAGTGCTCGCTTGCAGGTGGGAGCGAGGGCCCTACACGTCGCTTTGGGGTGCTCGATTTGGCAAATGTTGCGGTGTTCGGCCGGAACGCCAGTCCTCAGCCGAGCTGAGCGGTGTGACCGTTGGTCAGCGCGTTTTCTGCCAGGTGACCTGCCATTGAGCTGCACGCTCGTCAGGTTCCCAACTTGACTTCAGATACTCGATTATTGACTGGATTTGCGAGTCGGTGAGCTTGTCTCCGAAGGTGGGCATGGAGGTGCCGGCTACATCAATACCTTCGCGAACGATCTGGACGAGCAGGTCGTCGGGGTGGTGCCAGGTGTGTCCGGTTGAGTCTTGGGGAGGCGCCGGGTAGGTGCCGTCCGCCTTGGGGATCTTCCAGTCCGGTTCGCCCGAGAGATCTGCCTGGTGGCACGAGGCGCAGTACTGACCGTACAGCGTCTCGCCTGCAGCGACCTCCTCCGGGTCAAGATCTGGGTATGGCGGTGCGAGGTCTTCGGGTGCGACATAGGTGATGGCCGACGGAGTGGCATCGCTGGTTTGGGCACCGCTACAGGCGGCGACAACGACAAGGACCAGAACTGAACCTCGCCAGGAGCGACTGGCTGGGTGCGACGTCATCCTCGAAGTCCGCTGATTGCGGGAAGACTGAGAACGAACGTGGAACCTTTGCCCAAACCCGGCGACGTAACGGTGACGTCACCACCGTGCATTCTGGCTAGTGCGCGGGCGATCGTAAGGCCGATGCCAGTTCCACCAGGTACGGATCGGTCGGAGCGATAGAAACGCTCGAACACGAGAGACAGTTGGTCTGGAGAAAGCCCGCGCCCGGTGTCGCTCACGGCTACCTGCACAGCACCATCTTCTGCGCCAACGCTCACGGTTACGACGCCTCCGGTTGGGGTATACGAAAGGGCGTTGCCAATCAGATTGGTCAGCACCTGGGCAATGCGGTCATGGTCGACATCGGCCAACACCGACCCGGAGTCGGCGACAATCAGCTCCACGACCTGATCCGCGAACTGAGGACGAAGTCGGTCGGCGACTTCGGTGGCTAACGCCACAACATCGGTCGTTTCAGGGCGTAGGTCCACCCGTCCTTCTTCGGCCCTCGACAGGCTGCTGAGATCGTTGGCAAGGCGTTCCATGCGGCGAGCTTCTCGAATGCTGGCCGTCAGCGTTTCGGGATCTGCCTCGAAAACCCCGTCAAGGAGTCCCTCCAGGTATCCCTTAAGAGTGGCGACCGGCGTGCGTAATTCGTGAGCGACTTCGCCAATAAGTTGGAGGCGACGCTGTTCAGTGTCTTCGAGGGCTTGGGCGAGCGCGTTCACGTCGGACGCCAACGCTGCGAGTTCCGATTCGGCCGGGATCGGGACTCGTTCACTATATGAGCCGCTGGCGAGGCGGCGAGCGACTCGTCGAACCTCGCCGAGCGGCCTCAGCATGGCGCGAGCCGAAAAGGCAGCGGCGACCATGGCAGCGACGCTGCTGACGATGGCCGCCCATAACAGGGCACGATTGAACGCGAGGTTGATCCCGTCTTCGAGCAATGAGGAGTCCGCGGGCCCAAGTCCGCCCATCATGCCACCCATGGAACGTAGATGGCCGCTCACGAATACGGAGCCCAGTTGGCGTCCGGCGAATAGAAGCACGGCAACTCCGAGGACCACCACGCCGAGGTGTGAGAGAAGTAGCCGTCCCTGCAACGATCCCGTGAGTTTCTTCATGCGGTTGCGGCGACAAACTTGTAACCGACCCCCCGAACCGTAGCAATGAAGCGGGGGTTGTTGGCGTCGTCCTGGAGGGCTTTGCGAAGGTTGCCAATATGTACATCTACCACTCGGTCTGCCCCAAAGTAGTCCCAGCCCCACACTCGTTCGAGGAGTTGCTCACGAGTAAAGACCCGCCCCGGCGCCGACGCTAGGGCGGCGAGCAGGTCAAACTCAAGGGCGCTCAATTCGACGGGGGTGGCGTCGACGCTGACCTGTCTTCCCGATGTATCGATTATCAGATCGGAGAATTCGAGCCGGTCGTCGTTGTCGCCTCGGTCGAATCGTCCCCGCCGCAGAACAGCTCGGATGCGCGCTACCAGTTCCCGCGGGCTGAAGGGCTTCGTCATGTAATCGTCGGCACCGATCGTGAGGCCCATAACCCGATCGATTTCCTCGGCCCGGGCTGTCAGCATGATGACCGGTATGTCTGAGGTTTTCCGGATCTCTTGGAGGACGCTGAATCCGTCCATACCGGGCATGCCGATATCGAGGAGGATCAGGTCAGGTAGCGCACTCTTGAGGGTCTGTAGGGCCGTTTGACCGTCGGCGGCCTCGGCCACGTCGAAGCCCTCAGCTTGCAGGTACCGCCGGACCATGTGCCGGAGGTCCGGTTCGTCATCGACGAGAAGGATCCGGGGCTCACTCACGTCGCCCATGGTAACCGGCGGTGTTCCTGCAACTATCGATCGTCGGCGAGGGTCGCTTAGCGTCCCCGACGCCCCATCGTGCTAGTCGGCGTGTCGCCAGACATGCGGTTCATCATCGGTGTGTTCTCACCATTCATTGCCTGGTGGTTGCTGCTTCCCATCATGTTGGCCATTTGGGTGTTCATCTGTTCACC
>CBDTUI010000196.1:0-2980 GCA_965363765.1 uncultured Acidimicrobiia bacterium | reverse complement strand
GTCACATTCGCGAATGCTTCTGCAGTGGATACCACTGCCACTTTCTCGGAGGCCGGATCCTACGTGCTGCAACTCACCGCTAATGACGGTGAGAACGTTCGGTCGGACCTCGCCCCGGTTACCGCCGTCGACGGAGCAGCCGGCCAACCGGGTTCGGTTCGGTTCGGCCTGGTCGCCGACCTTGGAGATGGCAACTCAAATGAGGCGGCGGTCGCACAGCTCATCAGCGGTTTCAATCCTGACTTCATCGCCACATTGGGCGACAACAGCTACGGCCCAGCCGGCCAGGACGCCAACGTCGGTAAGAACTACGCGGCCTATATGGGCAACTATGACGGAGTCCACGGGCAGGGTGCCGCAATCAACCGCTTTTTCCCAGCACTCGGAAACCATGACATTGAAGATGGTGGGCTTCTTGCGGGCTACCTCGACTATTACACCCTGCCGGGTGGTGGCATCAATAGCTCCAATACCTCAGGTACTGAGCGCTACTACGACATTGTCCAGGGTCCAGTTCACATCTTCTTCGTGAACACGGACGCAAGCGAGCCCGACGGGCGCGCGCACCCGTCCATTCAATCAGCTTGGTTGCAAGCGCAGCTGGCAGCCTCGACCTCTCCATGGAAGATCGTGGTTGCTCACGATCCCCCCTATGCGAGCAACGGATCCACTTCGGCGATACGCTGGCCGTTCAAGGCGTGGGGGGCTGATATCGTCATGTCCGGCGACGCCCACCTGTACGAGCGCCTTGAGGTCGACGGTCTGACCTACATCCTCAATGGTCTTGGTGGCTCCTCCCGAAAAGCCCTCCCAACCCAGAGCGGCGACAGCCAGTTTATCTATAACGCCACATATGGCGGCATGATCGCCGAGGCCTGTGTGAGTGGCATCACGTTCGAGTTCCACTCGGTGTCCGCTGGGTTGATCGACAGTTTTGTCCTCGGTACGGCTTGCGGGTCGTTGCCCGCACCCTCCGGCCTAGGGGCGACAGCTTCTGAAGGCACGATTGACCTGGCTTGGACCGATACCAACGGGGGAACGGTTGCCCACGAGTTAGAACGCTCGGTGGCCGGGGTGGCTGGCCCGTTCCAGACCCACGCCACGCTTCAATCAGGTGTGGTGACTTTCCAGGACACCGAGCTATCCGGTCCGACCGAGTACTGCTACCGGGTGCGCGCCTCTGGACCGAGTGAAGTCTCTGAGTACTCAAACGTCGCCTGTGCGACCACCCCTCAACCGAACCGGCCGCCAGTTGCCGGCGATGACACCGCCCAGACTCTTCAGAGCACGCTCGTGAATATCGATGTCCTCTCCAACGACACGGATCCGGACAACAACCTGGTGCCAACGGTGTCAATCGTTATGGCGCCACCGAACGGGACTGCGACGCCGCAGTCCGATGGAACCATCAATTACACCCCGAACGGTGAGTTCGCCGGTGACGATGTGTTTACCTACCGCGTGTGTGACACGGGCGGCTTGTGTGATGAGGCCGAAGTCACGGTCACGGTCGGCGCGTTCGATCAGCCTCCGACGGCCGGTGATATCACTGCGTCCACCCCTGAAGATGTGGCTGGCCAATGGACCCCCGTCGTCGCTGATCCAGACTCGACAGGTTTGGTGTGCGCGATCGCGGCTCAGCCATCTGTTGGGGCAGCCACCGTCGCGTCGGATTGTTCGACGGGCACATACAGTTCTCCGACCGATTTCAACGGGTCAACGTCGTTTACCTATTCGGTGACCGATGGCATCTCGTCAGATACAGGTACGGTGTCCTACACCGTCACGCCAGTGGCCGATGCCCCCGTGGCAGTCGCCGACGGTGCCCTCGCTGCTGCCGGCGCCACGATTCAGATCAACGTGGTCGCCAATGACACTGACGTTGACGGCGACCTAGACCCCAACTCGGTCACGATCACCGGCCAGCCTTCCAGTGGCAGCGCCTCGGTGGTCGGGGGCGGAATCATTTCATACACCTCACCTGCTGGTTTTTCTGGATCTGTTCAAATCTCCTATCAGGTGTGCGATACGACTCCGCTGTGTGCCTCGGCGATCGTGACAGTGGACGTGACCAACGCTCCGACCGTGGTCGAACGTCGGGTGATTCACGGGAATGACGACAACGAGGAGCAGGCGACAGGCGGCACCCGGATCGCCAGTTCGGACTTGGAGCTGGTCAACGACGGTACCAATCAGACCGTCGGGATTCGTTTCCAGAACCTCACTGTCCCCAAGGGCATGACGATCACCAAGGCCTATCTGAAGTTCCAGGTTGACGAAGCCTCGTCCGAGGCGACGAACCTAACGATCAAGGCCCAGGCGAGTGACAATGCCGGTATGTTTGCGACTGGCTCGTTCAATGTGAGCAGTCGGCCTGTCACGACGCAATCAGTTGCGTGGGTGCCACCTCCGTGGCCGTCCGTCGGAGTGTCTGGACCTGACCAGACCTCCAGTGATGTGTCCAGCCTTGTGCAAGCCGTCGTCAGCCGTCCAGGGTGGGCATCTGGCAACTCGATAGCTTTCATCATCACCGGTACCGGCAAGCGGGTCGCCGAGTCATACAACGGCTCAGTATCGGGCGCTCCGTTCTTGCATGTTGAATACGTGCCGAGCGGGCCGGTTGGAAGTTCTCCGGTAGCAAATCCTGATTCAGCCACCACTCTTGAAGACACTGCGGCCACGGTTTCCGTGCTGACCAACGACTCCGACCCGGATGGCGATTTGGTTGCCAGTTCTGTGACGATTGTTACGAACGGGACCAAGGGATCGGCGGTCGCTAACGTGACTGGGACCGTTACCTACACGCCAAACCTCAATGCCAATGGAGCCGATTCATTCACCTATCGAGTCTGCGACGCTGGAAACCGGTGCGCTCAGGCGGTCGTGTCCGTGACCATCACGCCGGTCCCGGATTCGCCTGTGGTGAACCCTGATAGCGCTTCGACCTCAGGAACAACGCCCGTCGTTATCAACGTGCTCA
>CBDTUI010000195.1:0-3004 GCA_965363765.1 uncultured Acidimicrobiia bacterium | reverse complement strand
GAATCCCTTCACCGTGCCAGAGCCGGCGTAGACGGGAGCTCCGTCGGCCGAGTCGAAGACGTGAATGTCGGTGGTGAAATCTTCCGCTTCGGAACGGGCGTCATCCTCGGCGAGGACTGCCCAGTTCTGCCAGCGTGCCGTGGACAGATACGTGCGATCTTCGTTCGCGTACATCGTGGCACCACTGGCAACCACGCCAGCCGAATCCCATCCGGCTATGCCCTGGCTGTTCAGATCGAACGTCAGCAATGCCAGCGAGTCGACGCCAGAGAAGGTGGTCGGTGCCATGACGCCGGTGCAGTCAAGCAACTGTCCCTCGGTCTCAGCTGAACCGTTCTGGAGAACGTAGTACGGGAGCCAGTTGTCCAAGGTCGAAGCCTTGATGACCGCGATGTTGGCTTCGGTGGCGTCACGCTCGGCCCGGAGACCCGAACCCTGTGGCGCTTCGAAGGCTAGGCCAACCGGAGTGGAGTTGACCGCTACCCGTAGTTCGGAACCGACGAGACGGGCCGACACGTACGAGCCATCGAACTCAAGGGTCCGCTTGACCTTGACATCAGCAGGGTCCGAGACATCAACCTCGACGATCTTGGTGGTGCCGCTGCTGCCGCCGTAGTAGGAGTCAGTAAGCCCGACCCCGCGGTACGCATTCTGGCCCCAGACCATGCCCATGAGCACCAGGGTGTCTTCGTGGAGCATCATCGACTGCGGATACCAGTCGAGGCTCAGGGAGTCGGTGAACTCAACGCCATCGCCTGTCACTACGGCAACCTTGAGGCCGTTATCGGAGGTCATGAAGATACGTTTGCCGTCGGTTTTGACGATGTCGGCTTCGTCGACGCCTTGCACCTGCACGTTCGAGGTGGTGTAGCCCTCGGAGCGGGCGAAGCTACCCGAGGCAGCGGGAGCAAGAGCGGCGTCAGAGGACATCATTTCGTCGACAACGACCGGGCCACCCCAATACCCGTTCCCGCCGAGGCCCCATGGCCCGACGATTTCAATGGCATGGGAAATGTAGTAATCCAAAAGAGCATCGCAGCTCGTGAATTCCTGGAAGTAGCCGCCGACCAACACCGAACCGTCCGCCTGCGGCTGACGTGTCATGGTGCTATCCGTGGGTGAGGTGGTCGTGATGCCAGTGCAGGCGGCCACAACAACAGCCATGACTACCAACAGCGCGGTATTGCGTTTCATCCGATGACTCCTTTTGGAAATACCTGACCATCTGACGCTGAGGGTCGCCGGTTCGGTTCCCACTGTTCGTAACTTATTCTCGACGACTGGTCCCGTCTGATATGGTCTTTCCATGCCAGCTTTTGATGTTGTTTCCGAACTCGATATGCAAGAAGTCACCAATGCCCTCGATCAGGCGAACCGAGAGACCACCACCCGCTACGACTTTCGAGACACGAACACCACATTTGAGTTGAAGGACGACACGATCGTTGTCGAAACCGCTTCGGAAGGTCGCATGGAAGCGGCCATCGACGTGCTCCAAACCAAGTTCCTCAAACGGGGCCTGTCGATCAAGGCCCTGTCGGGTGGCGACGTAAAGCCAGCGTCCGGGGGACGGGTACGAGCCGTATTCGATATCTTGTCCGGCATCCCCCAGGACGCTGCCAAAGAGCTCAACAAGTCGATCAAAGATCAAAAGCTAAAAGTGCAGGTGCAGATTCAGGGCGACCAGTTACGGGTGCAGGGCAAGAAGCGTGACGACCTACAGGAAGTCATCGCCCACCTCAAGGGCCTTGACTTCCGGGTGCCGCTCCAGTTCACCAACTTCCGGGACTGACTCCTGAAGTTCCCACATTTAGCTCGCCCAATCGACCCGCGCTATCGGTCGAACCTCCAAGCTCTGATCATCATCGGAGTGGCGAGCCTGGTCTTGTTCATCGTCTCGACCGACGAGGGAATTGGATCGGCCTTCACTGTGGCTTGGCGGGCGGGCGTGGCTACTTTTGCCGTTTGGGCGTTGGCTCGCGAAATCGACCCAGACAATCCGAACAGTGCCGGGCTTGCTGCCGTACTTTCGATTCCGGCTTGGATGCTGTTCGGGGTCCCCGACCTGATGGCGGCGTTTGCTCTGGTCTTCACCGCCCGGGTCCTGCTCCGACCGGCTGGCCACGCCCCCCACTTCCTCGATTTTCTTTTGCTGTTTGGGGTCGGTGTGGCAGCGGGACGCACCAGTCCTGGCTGGCTGCTCGGCCTCGTGCTGGCCTTTGCCGTAGCGAGAGACCGGGGGCTCGAAGGCGAGCCAAGCCACGGAGCAAGGTTGACCTCTCTGGCGATTGCAGCTGGGACAACCGGCTACGCAGTGCAGTCTTCGGACGTGTCGAGCGGATTGACGAGTCTCATCCCGATCATCGACCCACTGCTTCCGTCCATCGCGATCATGACGATGGTCGGACTCGGGTTTTTGGCAGCTATCACCACCAAACCGTATGTCCCCGTTTCCCGGGCTGATCTCTCCAAGGCACCGCTGGCGCCGCGCCGACTCCAATCAGCCCGCCGGATCACGCTTGTGGGCGCATTGCTCGTGGTTCTAGTTACCCGAGAGCCGGGGATAGTGGCAACGGCCCCGCTCTGGGTCGCCTGGATCGGCATTGCGTTGGTTGCCCGACGGATAATTCCGCTCCGGCTCGGACCAGACACCAGCCGGCGTTAGCTACCGTCCAACATCGCCAGGATCTTTTCGACGGTCCGCCAGTTGCGTTGCGTGGCAGGGACACCAATGAGCCTTTCGAGCTTGGGCGCCAACAAGGATCCGGTCAGGAACTCGGGCGTGTACAGGTAGACAGCCGCCTCGGAGATATAGAACCGCTCAACCTCCGACTTGACCGATTCCATTTCTGCTTTGGCGGTCCAGTTGGGCAGTCCGGCCAGGAAGTACACGTGCATGGCTTTCGGCTCATCGGTTGGGAAGGGATTGTGCGCTGCCACTGATCGAAACTCGTCGGCGGTCATCACCATGATCTTGGGGCGGAACCCGGCTGATGCTTCCACC
>CBDTUI010000194.1:0-3041 GCA_965363765.1 uncultured Acidimicrobiia bacterium | reverse complement strand
GTCGTCACAACTACAGGCCGAGTCGTGGCGGTAGCCGTCTGGCTGGCTGAACTACATCCGACGAGCATCACGACGGCAATAAGCGTAAAAAAGCGCATGTAAGCGATGTTAGAGCTAGATCGTGTCACCTCACAACCCTATTCGCCGGATACGAGCGTGGCCATGGGGCGCGCGACCCGCCTAACGAAGTGTTGTAGGTATCGGATACGTACGACAATTGTCAGCGGGAAGCCTTGCGGTTCGCCCGGACGAGGAGCGCGACCAGCGGCACGAGGGCGAGCAGTATGGCGGTGACGTTGATCGCAACGACTACTTCGCCGTAGAAGGGTTCTTCGATGCCCGAGCCAAAGAGCCATCCGCCGCCCCACCTGTCGGCTGCGTAGAAGAACGCTAGTAGCCAGCCGACGCCAACAGTTGCCAACCAGAGAATGACCGCACCGACCCAAAGTAAACCGGTGAGAATCGGAGACGCCGTACCTTTCGGCGACGTGGTCCGAGCTGGCTGTAGCGGTGCGCTGAACGGAGGCTTGGTGGTGGGTTCCATCTCGTTATGTTCGTCGACCGCAGCACGGAGGCCTATAGGGGCTTGCCCTCAAATGCCCACACGAAGTGTTGTAGGTATCGGATACGTACGACAAAGGTCAGGTACGGGGTACATTTTTGCGGCGGAGCCAGAAGGCGACTGCGATCACGGGGACGATTGCAATCACGACTGCCGAGATGTGGATGGCCAGGAGGATCTCTTCGTAGTACGGGTCCGGAGGGCCTTTGGTAAAGACCCAGCCGCCACCCCATTCGTCTGCAGCGGTGATGGTTGCCGCGAACCAGCTGCTGGCCACGCTGGCCCACCAGAAGACGGTGCCGCCGACCCAAAGCACGACCTTCTTGATCGGACTCGATTTGAGTTGGGGTACGTAGCCAATCGCCGGTGGCGCCGGCCGGACTGGGGCGAGGAATGGGGGCTGGGTGGTGGGTTCCATTTCTCTAGCTTGGGCGATTGGGCCAATGGCCGCATCGGGGATCGCCCCTAATCGTGGGTGGGGCTATCGGCGGGCGTTGCCCTGCTTGGGGCTGAGAAGCTGAGCGATCACGAGGACAAGCACGGCACCGAGAACCGACCCGAAGAAGCCGGCAGCGGCAACGTCGGCCCCTCGCCCGGCAATGACGTTAAGCACTGTCCCGCCCACGATCGAGCCGATCAGGCCGAGCGCCGAGGTGCCAATACAGCCGAGGTCGTGGTTGCCTTTGACCAGGACCTTTGCGATCGACCCAATGATCAGTCCCGTCAACACCCACAGCAGAAAACCCATGCCGTTAGTCTGGCACAGCAATCGAGAAAACGGAGTGCGCTGTGACAGCTGAACAGTTCAAGATCGACCACCTCTATCGCTTTGACGAGCTGACAGAAACGCTCCACGCGCTGGCTGACGAGTTCCCGGAGCTGGTGTCAATTAGCGAGATCGGACGGTCGCACGAGGATCGGGCCATCTGGCTCGCCACCGTCACGAATACGGCGACCGGCGACGCCGGGGCGAAGCCAGCGGTGTGGGTCGACGCCAACATTCACAGTGTCGAGATAACGGGTTCGATGGCGGCCCTTCATCTGCTGCGAACGCTGGTCGAGCGCCGAGACGAGCCCGAGATCGCCCACGTTCTCGCCACTCGGACCTTCTACATCGTGCCCCGCCTCAACCCCGACGGGGCCGAGCTCGCCCTCGCCGACAACCCCACGTATCTCCGTTCTGGCGTTCGGCCCTCACGCAACGTGGCGAACGATGTGGGCTGGGTCCCCGGCGACGTCGACGGTGATGGCAGGGTGCTCGACATCCGCGTCGTCGACCCGAACGGGGCGTGGAAAGTGTCTGACCTTGATGAGCGAATCATGGTGCCGCGCCAACCCGAAGACATCGGCGATGGCCCCTGGTATCGCATCATCGACGAGGGCTCCTATAGCGATGTTGACGATTCGAGGCTTGAGCTCCGCAAGGCCGTCGACCCCCGCAACCTCGACTTCAATCGACATTTCCCGTATGGCTGGCACGACGAGTCAGAACAGAAGGGCGCCGGTCGGGCCCCCGGCATCGAACCCGAGGTCAGGGCGCTCATGGATGCCGTCCTTGCCCGGCCAAACATTTGCGTCTACCTAGCCCACCACACCTTCAGCGCCGCCATCCTCCGACCGTATGACGACAAGCCAGACACCGCCTTCCCCGGCGACGACCTGCGCCGCTACAAGGCCATTACCCAGAAGGGCACCGACCTGACGGGCTATCGGGGCGTCTCGGTATTCCACGACTTCGGCTACGACACCGAGAAGCCGATCTCCGGCGCCGCCGACTGCTGGGCCTACGATCACCTCGGCATCTACGGCTTCACCACCGAGTTCTGGAGCCCGATCGCGCAAGCCGGAATCACCGACTATCACCTCACCGGCTGGATGGAAGACCATCCGGTCGCCGACGAGGTCACCCTCCTTAAGTGGAACGACAGCATCCTCGATGGCAAGGGGTTCGCTCCGTGGACTGCGTTTGATCATCCTCAGCTTGGTGCCGTAGAAATCGGTGGCTGGGATCGTTTCCGCTGCTGGGAGAATGCGCCCGACCACCTGCTCGAAGCCGAGGTGGCGCCACACACCGACTGGGAGATCTGGCTCGCGCTTACGACGCCGCTCTTGCGCATCCGAGACACCGTGGTCGAGTCACTCGGCGATGGCTTGGTTCGTGTGTCGTGTGTTGTCGAGAACGCTGGCTATTTCCCGACATCGGTCACCGAGCAGGCGGTGAAGCGTTCGCTGGTTGATTCGGTCGCCGTTGGCTTGGTCACCGACGATCCCTGCGCGATTGTCTCGGGGTTACCGGTGCAAGAACTCGGTCAGCTCGACGGAACCGAGCGCGCTCGCAATCCGATGAGTTTCGCTGGTCGAGGCCACGACTATTCGACCGACCGAGCGGTCGCCCACTGGGTGCTACGAGTCGAGCCCGGCGCCGAGATCACGATCACGGCGTCGCATCCGAGGGCGGGTTCGGTGACCACGCACGTCA
>CBDTUI010000193.1:0-3052 GCA_965363765.1 uncultured Acidimicrobiia bacterium | reverse complement strand
TGGCCCGGAACCCGAACACTCGCCAGGTCACCACAGCAACCACATCGGCGAGCCATCCCAGCAGGCGGTTGCTGGGGCGAACGTGCTCGAGCCAGCATTCCCTCCGACACGTCGATCCCCGTCACCTCGACCGATGCCGGGTAGGCCGACAGGTTCTTGCCGGTACCGACGCCAACCTCCAGCACCCGTCCCGCCGCCTGAGACAAGAGCGTCTGACGCCGGGCTCTGGTGCCCATCCATTCCATCGGAGCGTCGTAGACGTCGTAGAGCCAGGCCATTCGGTCATAGCGACCAGTCACTGCGTCCTGCTCGGCGTTCGAACCGACTTCTGTCCCTGTCCCTTCACGCATCATGCACCTCTCTCTAGCGATCAAGGTGCGGCGCCTAGCCCAGAATCCTTCAAACAAGCTGAAGGTTCGTGCGATACTGGACCCCGATGCCGACCGATCGCCAGCACAAGCTCCGCCTTTTGGCCGCCGCCCAGAAGGGCAACTGGCAGGGCGTCACCCTGAGCACCATCGAGATCTACACTCCCGACCCCTTCCGCTACGATGATGGCTCAGATAGTGCCACCACCCAACCGACAGACCCGCACGGCGCCCACGCCGGAAAACCAAGACAAACACGCCGCTCAGCTCTCTGGCCTTCTCGCCTACCCGCGACGCGTCGGAGTCATCTGATTTCTCGCCGACCGGGAACTCGACGTCGGACAACTCGCCCATCACCTCGAAATCGACTAACCCAACGCGTCGCATTAGCTGGCCCACCTCTGCAACGCAGGCCTCGTCACCTCCCAAAGGAGGGCCAGCGTGTCGTCAACCGGTTGACCTCACCGCTGATTCTCGGCATGTCCTCGCTATCGCTACATCTCGCCACCGAACTCGACCGGGCGCACAACACCAGAACCGCCAACCCAGGTCCCGGCGCTGCCGCCGGACGCCCACCCCGGAGCGCCACATCGGCGCATCCGAACGGCATCTCGGACTGACACGAAGTGGACACGAAACCTCCACCCACGCCCCGCTTCCTCACCGTGTGCGCCCACCCCGACGACGAATCCTTCGGTCTCGGTGCGATCCTCACCACCCTCAGCGCCGCCGGCGCCGAAACAAGCGTGCTGTGCTTCACCCACGGCGAGGCGTCCACTCTCGGCGCCGCTGACGGCGACCTCGCCAACATTCGCGCACAAGAGTTCCACGCCGCCGCCACGGTCCTCGGAGTCCGAGACGCCCGCCTCCTCGACTACCCCGACGGGCGCCTCGACAACATCCCGCTCGACCAACTCGTCGAAGCGGTCGATGGCTCCGCCACCGGTGTTAGCGCACTCCTGGTGTTCGACACAGACGGCATCACCGGCCATCCCGACCACAAACAAGCCACCAAAGCCGCACTCACCTGGGCCCAGACAGCCGGCGTCCCCGTCCTCGCCTGGGCACTACCCAGCGAAATCGCACAAGCCCTCAACACCGAGTTCGGAACCACCTTCGCCGGACGACCAATGCGCCAACTCCACTTCACGCTTCCCGTCGACCGATCCAGGCAGATCCAAGCCATCGCCTGTCACGCCAGCCAAGCAACCGACAACCCCGTCCTCTGGCGCCGGCTTGCACTCCAAGGCCCCCGCGAACATCTACACCTCTTGACTGTGGACTCGGACTGCTGGGTCAGGCACGGGCTAGACCGCTGGCTAGAAAACACCGCTGGCTCATCGGGAGTGGATGCACAGAACCAGAACCTGAGTTCCCGTCGTTTCCCGAGCGAGTGAGACTCGAAAGGTCACCATGCACACGCTCTTGGCGTCCGGTTTGGCCTGAGATGAACCGCCGAGTTGACATTACAGTCGGATGGCAGGCCTAGAACTTGACACAACGGCTGGAATTTTGACTGTGCGATTCTCAAGGAGACAATGATGCGTGGAGACCGGATTCGGGTTGGGGTAAATGGGTTCGGCGTGATCGGCAAGCGAATCGCAGACGCGGTGAATCTGCAGAGGACATCGACCTCGTCCGATGACCCTGCTGGACCTCCGGCACTGTCCCTGGCACCGTGCGGGCAGAGGAGGCCCCGGTCGTTGACGCGACGACGTTCGACGAGGCGGTCCGTGCGGTCACCGCTCGGCGCCGTGTGTTACACAGTATGGTCGTAGACGAGGGATTCCACGATGGGCCACCGTGTGCGTGAACTGAGGATCGCCAAAAAGCGCCGGGTTGGTAGCGATGGATGAGAAGATCGGAACGGTGGCCGGTGCGCCCGAAGACGTTCCTGGCAGCTTAAGCCTCATCGGTGCCGTCTCACTCGGGACGGGTGTCATGATCGGGGCGGGAATCTTTGCCCTGACCGGCCAGACCGCCGCCCTTGCCGGAGACCTCTTTCCGTTGGCGTTCATCGCCGCGGCCGTGGTGGTCGCCTTCAGCGCCCACTCTTACGTGAAGCTGTCCAACGCCTTCCCGTCGTCGGGGGGTATCGCCATGTTCCTCCACGAGATCTACGGGCCGGGAACCGCAACCGGTGTGTATGCAATCTTCATGTATGCGTCGATGGTGATCAGCCAGAGTCTCGTGGCCCGCACGTTCGGCTCGTATATCCTCCGGGTCTTGCCACTGGAACCCGCGACGTTTTGGGAGCCGGCTCTCGGTGTGGCTCTCCTGGCGCTCGCGTTCATCCTCAACGTGGCGGGAAATCGGGTCATCCAGTCTGCCGCAGGCGCAATGGCGGCGCTCAAGATCGCCGGGCTGGCGATCTTCGCGATCGTTGGGCTGCGATTCGCGAGCGCAGCCAACTTCACGAACGGTACGAACACCGCTGCGACCGGCGAGGCGTCACCGATGGGGTTCCTCGCAGCCGTCGGTTTGGCGATCCTCGCGTACAAAGGATTCACCACCATTACCAACAGCGGTGGCGATATCGTCAATCCGCATCGCAATACAGGGCGTGCGATCATCATCTCAATTGGGATCTGCACGGTCCTCTATCTGGCGATCGCGACAACGGTTGCTGGCAATCTCACCTTGGGCGAGATCATCGCCGCCCAGGATTTCTCACTGGCCGAAGC
>CBDTUI010000192.1:0-3179 GCA_965363765.1 uncultured Acidimicrobiia bacterium | reverse complement strand
AGGTCGAGCCAGTCGGATCGTGTGGGGCGAGGGTTAAGGGTTGTATACGCCCCTCTGACACAAGCGTTAGCACACAGGTGCTGGGGCTTCACGGCCAGGTATGGATCGTGGGGGCGGCAGGTCCGAGCACTGTGCTGAGCGTCATGAGGTCGTCGGGGTCGCCGGTCAGGATGTCGTCGCCGAGCCGAACTGCGGTGATCACCAGGTGGGCGTCGACGACGTCTGTTGTTCTGGTCTGACCGAGGAGTTGTCCGATTGGCCGGCCGTCATCGAGTGGGTGGACCGTGATGGTTTTGAGGAATGCAGCGAGTCGGGCTTGTCGGGGTCCGTTGCGCCATACTTGCCCGACGACGGGGTGGGTGGTGTGGAGAGTGGTTTCGGATCTGCTTGCAGCAGTCAGGAATGCGTGGGCGGTTTGCTCACTCCGGTCGACGGAGATGAGGAAACCTGCGTCGAGAATCACAGGCCGTATCGTTCGGCCATCGCTGCGATGTCTTCCTCTTCGATTGGACCCTTTTCGGTGTCCCACTCGGCGAGAAACGCGCTGAGGGCATTCTGGCGTTTGCGGTCGGCTGCGAGGCTGCGGAGGGCTTGGCGGATGGCGCTGGAGCGCCCACCGTATTCGGGTGCAAGTATGTCGAGGAGGGCTTCGTCCTCGTCGTCGAGTCGGACTGTCGTGGTGGCCATGAAACCAAGTGTAGCACGACCGTGCTACAGGATCGAGCCTTGGATCTGGACATGACTGCAGCCGACATCGGGACCGATGCGCTCGGGTAACCGCTCGCCGCGTTTGATGTTGTCGTCTCGGATGTGTGGGCTTCAATCGGATAGGTCTCACGCGCTCGGACTTCCCCCTAGTCAAAGTGCATGCAATTCTGCTTACATGAATGTATGCAGAGTACGAGTGTAAGGATCGACGTCGGGACACATCTCGAACTCAAGAGGCTCGCCGCTTCTTTGGGCGTGAGCGTGGGAGACACTGTCGCACTTGCGGTTCGCCGGCTACGCCAGGATCGAATCGGCTGAACAGCTGCTCGATCACCGTTTCCAAAGCTTGAGCCAGGTCGGTGATGGGCGGTCGAGCTCGACGTGGTCTTGGTGCCCGCCGATCGAAATGCCGGTTGAGGGCGGGTGGGGGAGGTGTCGCTCGGCGGTCGATATGTGCGCAGAACGCGATGTGGTGGACCGCGCTGGTCCCCGCACGTGGTACTGGGCAGTCAGTTTGGGTCGCGCGGTCAGTGTCTGAAGGCCCAGGAGGCCATCCGGGGGAACTCGTCGTACCAGAACGCGTCGCCGTGTTCGCCTTCGCGTTTCTCGATCACGACCTCCGCGCCCGCGTCGCTGAGAGCGTCCGCCCACCTGATCGCGTTGTCGAGGAACCATTGCTCCTGCGTTCCGCCGACCAGGTAAGTGCGTGGGACCTCACTCGGCAACTTTCCGCTCGCTGGCGTGAAGCCGCCACCGGGCGATGCACACAGGACGGCGCCGTATATCTCCGGGTGGCGCAGTCCCATGGCCAATGCAAACTCACCACCCAACGATGCGCCCCACACGGCGGTGCGCTCGGCAGTCAACTTGACCTCCAGTTCCGATGTGACCCACGCTCGCATGTCTTCAACGAAGAACCGTTCGAACGCCTCGAAACGCTCGCCACCGAACACCTCGACGTACTCTTTCAAGCGCCCGTCGTCGTCCTCAAGCCCGTGAACACCGACCAACATCGTCGACGGCACCTCGACTGAACTCTCGAGTGCTCGGGCAAGCCGCCGCGTGTGCCATCCGCCATCGGCGGCGAACACGACGACCTCAGGCGGATCGGGCGGCACATAGGCGGTCGCACTGCGGCCGCCGTCGAAGGTGAAAGTCTCAGTGGTGAGCGCACCGTTGAAAGAAGACATGAGGGCATTCTCGCGCCTGCCCCTCAGGCGACGCATATCGCTCGCTCCACTCCCACCGCCGACCCGTCCGGGATCGGCACTTCTGCGTCAGCGGAAACGTCCCAAATGCAGTGCCAGCGCCACTCGTCGTCGCCCTGGCCCTTCTCGGTCGAGCTCAGTCGAAGTCACTTGTGCGCTACAGGCCCGCGGCCACCTACTCAGAGGCCGGCGAAGCGGCCGATGGCGATCACAACGGCGATCGCCCCGAGCACTAGCGGCGGAACGGTGGCTGCGGTCTCGCCCCGTCGTAGGTGGGTGATCGCAGCGCCTGCCATTAGGACGGCGACGCCAACCGCCGCGATCGGCGTGAGGACGGGTGCGATGTCGAGGGCTCAGGGCAGGATGAGGCCGGCGGCGCCAGCGACCTCGAGAGTCCCGATGCCGCGAACGGCGCCGTCGGAGAAGTCCTCGACCCGGGCCATCTTGGGGTCGGCGCTGAGCTTGTCCTTGCCTTGGCTGGCTTTCATCGCACCGGCCATGGTCATGACCGCGGCGAGCAGTCCTTAGAGGATCCAGTAGGTCACGTTCATTCGGTGTCTTCCTGTTCGATGTCTTCGTCGAAGTTCGAGTGCCAGTGGGCGCCGGAGCAGAACGGCTTGTTCGTGCTCTCGCCGCAGCGGCACAGGGTGCAGTGGTCTTCGGTTGCGCCTTGAGGGTTGTCGATGCCGGCGAGGCTGACGTTGGTGATCACGTACGGGCCGCCGGGCGGATACGCGACCGAGGTCTGGTCGTTGCGGTCGCGGTGGTCGACGCCGTCAAGTGTGTAGCTCAGCGCTCCAGAGGGGCACATGGCGATCACGACGGCAATCTCCTCCGGTGTGGCGCCGTCGGGGTCGACGAACGGTTCGGTCCTGAGTCGGAAGACCGAGGCGAGATTGTCGGTGCAGCGGCCGGCGTGTGCGCACAGTCCTCGGTTGTCGTGAATGTTGAGACGTCCATCGCTGCTGGTGTAGGAGTCGATTTGATCGGGCACGCGATCGGGGTCCTTCGCACCACTGAAGCTGTTCCGAGTATGGGTGCCGTCACAGAACGGCTTGTTCGCTGAACCACCACATCGGCAAAGCATGGCCCTGCCATCGATGGGCAGGGCGTGGCCATCGCTCCACCGTGTGATCTCGCTGACACCTTCGAGGCGGTACGGGCCATTCTCGGTCGGCGAGATCGTCGGTTTGCTTGTCGTCATCTGAGTTACCTCTATGGGTGGATTTGCGTGGTCATGGTCGTCTCTTTGATTGTTGTCGG
>CBDTUI010000191.1:0-3186 GCA_965363765.1 uncultured Acidimicrobiia bacterium | reverse complement strand
CGCCTGCCCTTAAACCCCCCTTCCTCCCAGGAGGAGTGCGGGTTCGAATCCCGCCCCGGGCACTGAGGCCGTCCGACGCAGGCCTGGCCTTTGGCGTCGCCCAGATGGTGTCCCCTCAGATCGGCGGCTTGCTCGCCGACTCGGCGGGTTCCTTCACCCGGTGTTCTTCCTCTGATTCGGCACCCGCCATTGTCGGCGTCGCGGCTGCGCTGCAATTCCCGAGGGCCTGAGCAGGTCGTCGGCGTGCGTGGTCACGCCACCGGGTTGGAGCGCCATCGAGCGATCTGGGCTCGGACGGAGTCGGCCATCGCCTCCACGGCCGCAGCGCCGAGGCGGCCGCGAGCGGCAGCGTTGATCCCGAGCACCGAGGCCACGAGGAGTTCGGTCCGCTCAGAAACTGTGTCGGCGGGAATGAGCCCGGCGTCCGCCGCTCGTTCGAGGGCGTCCGTGAGTTCGCGACGCAGAACGGCGATGTAGGCGTCGGTGTGCGCGGTCAGGGCGGGCTCGCGTGCGGCATTTTCCGTCAGCAACGACACGATCAGGCAGCCCGATCGGTGCTCGCCGTCGAGGCCGATCGACACGGAGTGCATGAACTGATCCAGGCCGATGAGGGGATCCTCCGCCGTGCGCAGCGGCGTGATCAGGTCGCGGTCGAGTCGATCGAGGTACTGGCCGACAGCGGCGTCGAGCAACTCGCCCTTCGAGCCGAATGCGTTGTAAATGCTCGAGGCCTTGAGGCCCAGTTCGTCCTCGAGGTGGCGGGTCGTGGTGTCCGCGAAACCATGCTCCCAGAAGACATCGAGCGCGCGAGCCAGAACCACCGCGGGATCGAAGGACTTCTTGCGTCCGCCACCCGGTGCGCGTTGGCGCGCCGGCGGGCCGGAATCCGGGTCGGCGGTGTCGACGTTGTTCTGCATCCTGTGTTCCAGTTTAGGTGGCGATCCCGCGGGCGAGACGCGCTGTTGCGGCTGAGGTGGCGCTCGGGGGCGCCGTTTCGAGTTGGTTATTTAGGAACAGTTGTTACAGTAATGTTCGCTACGAAAGAGAATCAAGCGGACACCCGCCCGAAACCATCCCACCGAGAACCCCCATCCTCCCGAAAAGGAAACAAGGAAACGAACGATGATCGAATTCGCCAGACACACCATCGAGACCGCCCCGGAAGCTTCGAAGCCGCTCCTGGAGACGTCGTTGAAGAGCAACGGTCGTCTCCCCGGGCTGCATGCTGTCATGGCCGATGCGCCCGGTCTGCTGGCCGCCTACAACTTCGCGCACCAGCAGTTCATGGCCACCAGCTTGACCGACGAGGAAAAGACCGTGGTGTGGCAGACCGTGAACGTCGAGCAGAACTGTCACTACTGCGTGCCGGCCCACACCGGCATCGCCAAGATGATGAAGGTCGATGACGCCATCACCGACGCGCTCCGCAACGAGACTCCACTGCCGACCGCCAAGCTCGAAGCACTGCGCGACTTCACCCTGCACGTGGTTCGTGAACGCGGTTTCGTCGCCGAAGCCGACACCCAGACCTTCCTGGCCGCCGGGTTCACCCAGACCAACATCTTGGAAGTCATCCTGGGTGCTGCCCAGAAGCTGATGTCGAACTACACCAATCACTTCGCCCAGACACCGATCGATCCGGTGTTCGAGAAGTTCGCATGGGAGCGGGCGAAGGCCACCGCCGAGTGATCCGTGACTCGGGGCGGAGAACTCTTCGCCCCGAGTCCCCTCGGGGACGTGAGCGCCTTCGCGAAGGAACTGCCCATCGCAACACCACGAGGCGTCCCGACGCGCGTTCCCGCGCCCACGGGCGCGCGGAAGATGTGCCGGTAGCGGACGGGTTACGAGCCGCGAGGACCGTTGATACGAGTGGGTGCCAGTGCTGGCGTCACGACCCTGGTCGGGTTGGGCTCTACTCCGCAGTGGCGTCGTACTCCATCGCGAGTGCAGGGTTGCCGCCAGGATCTCGGAACGCGATGAGGTAACCGACGCTGGAGATGGCGAACTTCTCGATCAAGATGCGGCCTCCGGCCGCAAGACCGCTCTCTCTGGTGGCGTCGACATCGTCCGGGCACGTACACGCTTGGTTCGGTTGTCGATCGGCGGTCACGGTCAGTGAAGCAACCTCTGGAAGGATCAAGAGATGAGTGAGATCGAACCACAGTGGAAGTTCGCGGAGATGACGCGGCGGGCGATCTCGGAGACCGCTGCGAATGCAACCGTGGTGCTGCCGCTCGGTTCCACCGAGCAGCACGGCCGCCACCTCCCGGTGTCGGTCGACACCTGCGTGGTGACCGCGCTCGCCGAAGCGGCCGTCGAGCAGGCCAGCCACGAGGCGCCGATCCTGCTGCTCCCCACCCTCCCGTTCGGTTTTGCGCACCACCATCTGCCGCTCGGCGGAACGGTCAGCTTGCGTTCGGCGACGTACGTCGAGGTGCTCGCCGACATCGTGACCGGCCTCGTCGGACAGGGGTTCGGGAGCGTCGTGCTGCTCAACGGGCACGGCGGGAACGAAGCGGCGATGCGCGTCGCCATCGACCGTTTGACGTACGAGGACGGTCTCGAACTCCAGATCGCCGCGGCGTCGTACTGGTCGATCGCTGCCGAGTCGATTGCTGCTCTGGCAATGGACTCGTCGTTGATTCCCGGGCATGCCGGCCATTTCGAGACGTCGCTCATGCTGGCGATTTCGCCCCAACTCGTCCGGCTCGCGGATCGGCCGTCCGACGACGTGGCTCGACAACCGATCTCCAGGGCCGTGGCGGAGCCGGGTGTGGTTCGCCGACCCGGACAGTGGGAGCGGAGCGACGGACGCACGGATGACGCAGCCCAAGCGTCAGCGACATTGGGGGAGCAGGCCATGGCGACGATGTCCGCGGACATCGCCGAGTACTTGGTGGAGTTCCATCGATCCGGACGGTCGCCGGCGTCATCCCTCGGCACGGTCGCGGAGCCCGAGACGCCCGGGCAGTGACTTGGCTACCGGAACTCGGCGCGGACTTCGGTGAGCCTCGATCGGTTGCGAAGCCGGCTCGCGACGACCGTGCCGCCGAGCGGACCGACCGGCGGAGACCTCCTGGTCGCAGGCATGGTTTTACCCGGGCCGCTCACATGCGTTTAAGCTTCTCCGGAGTGCCGCTTGGGGCGCGGCACACCCATACCCATTGAAAGGGACAACCATGCGTG
>CBDTUI010000190.1:0-3211 GCA_965363765.1 uncultured Acidimicrobiia bacterium | reverse complement strand
GACGTCCCGACCACTGTGAGGTGCGCAAGTGCGCAGATTTCTCAAGATACTGCTCGCTCTCATTCTGACGTTGGGTCTGGTGTTCTATGTCGGCGGTGGCTGGTACTTCTCGTCGGTCTTCCGAACCGATGCCCTCGAAAGCAATCCGTGGCCGCAGTACTTCGAAACAGAAGTGGTCTCGGTTGACGACGCGGTGATTACTTTGACCGAAACTGGCACCCATGAGGATGAAGAACTGTTGGATCCGGGCGTGTTCGGTCTTCGGTGGTCGACTGGCTACGGGCAGATTGGCCCGTTTGTCGAGAATGACGGCACGCTGGTAACTCGGGAATTTGTTCGAGTTGGTGGCGAGGATCCGACGCCGGGTACGTTGACCGACGTAGAGCCCACGGCATTCGCTGACCCCGGAGCGCTCGGCCGCACCTGGGCCGTCGTCGACTACGAATCACAGCTCGGGCCGATGGAAGCCTGGCAGGTCGACGGGGATGGCTCGACCTGGGTGATCGTGGTGCACGGCAAGGGCGCCGGGATCGACGAAGGCATGCGCATGCTGTCGGCTCTCTCGCCGGCCAACCTTCCGACCCTCCTGATTTCGTACCGCAATGATCAGGGAGAGCCGGCTGATCCGTCTGGTTTTTATCGTTACGGCCAAACCGAGTGGCAGGATCTTCAGTCGGCCATCAACTATGCCGGGTCGCAGGGAGCTGAAGATGTCGTCCTGGCGGGCTTGTCGACCGGAGCGGCCGTCATCCTGTCGTATCTCGAACAGGTTGACGACGGTCCGACCGTCATGGGGCTGCTTTTCGATTCGCCGAACATCGACTTCGGAACAACTGTCGATTACAACGCAGCGCAGCGAACCATTCCCGGCATCGGGATGAAGCTCCCGCAGTCTCTTACGAGTGTCGCCAAGTGGATGGCGAGTTGGCGGTTCGATATCGACTGGAACTCGATCGACTACATCAACGAGAATCTCCAGCCAATACCAATGCTCGTGTTTCATGGCTCGGGCGACCTGACGGTGCCGGTCGAGACCTCTCGCCGCCTGGCTGATGCAATGCCGGAGACGACCCGTCTCGTGGTTGTTGGAGGGGCCCAACATGTTGGATCGTGGAATGCCAACCCGCGCGAGTACGTCCGCCACGTGGCCGAGTTTCTTGCTTCGCTAGGCATATAGTCAGACCAACACCCAGAGGAGTGGTCATGACCATTGAAAGCCCGCCGCCGGCCAAAAAGCCGTCAAACAAGGTTGATCCGCTCTGGGTCCTGTCGCGGATTCCGATTGTCCTGGTCATCGGCCTGTTCATTGCATTCGCGATCCAGAACGCCGAAAGCTCCCAGGTAGATTTTCTCCAGTGGTCGTTTCGTGCCCCGCGGGTGGTCACATTGCTAGTTGCAGCGATACTCGGCGCCCTGGTTCGCGATCTTATGCGCTACCGGTCAAACCGGTCCAAGGTCGAATAGGGCCCAATCCCGAAAGTTCTTGCAAGTAATTCACACATGTCGTATCATTCGATAAGTATCGAACGCTAATCATCTTGTAGAACGGAAAGCTGGAGATCGAATGACACTCATTAGAGAGCCTCTTTTCTCCCCTAGGCGGGCGAATATCACGGTTGCCGCTACGCCGGTCACCGAACTTGTGGTCGCCATGTGGGCGACCATCGCCGAATGCGATTCGATTGACTCTTTCGAGAACGCCCCAACCATCGCCACGATCAAACAAGCCGCCGACCTGCCTGATGCGGACTGGGACTGGATGGCCGAAGGAAATGGAGCCCGGTGGAGCTTCATGCTCGAATTCATCGTTCCCAGCGAGGTCCAGACGATCGATCAGCTAGCCGACTTTCTTGAGCACGGGAACGCCGACGACTTGATGGGTCGCCTTACCAATCATGATGCCGAAGAGTGCGACCCAGAGATTTGTGCAGGGAAGCATCTCGAGGTCGCTGATCCGGCCGCCGACCGAGACCGCATTGTCTCTATCTTGCGGGCCATGCCAGATGAGTTGGAGATCGAACTCAAAGCGCTCGTTTCGAGCCTCGAGCACGATCAGCATTTGACCCGTTTCCTGGCGCGGAGGCTCGATGCGGAACAGCTCATCGAGACCGTGACCAACGGTATCGCTTATCGGCTCGACGGTGATACGACCGACGTGGTGCTCATTCCGAGCGTCGTGATTCGTCCGTGGAACCTGATGTTTAGCTTCGGAGGAGCTCGCTACTTTGTTTACCCCGTCAGTGACGAAGCGGTCGCAGCCGATCCGGATAGCCCTCCGTCGTGGATGATCGAGATGTTCAAGTCGCTCGGTGACGAGCGGCGGCTCCGACTACTCCGGCGTTTGGGTGAAGGCCCGGCCGGGCTTGGGGAGCTGGCGGAGTATCTGGATCTCGCCAAATCCACAACTCACCACCATTTGCGCCTCCTCCGAGCCGCTGGCTTGGTCAGAGCCGTGATCAGCGGTCCGGGGAAAGACGGAACTCACTATGAGCTCCGTCCGAAAGCGCTCGAAGATGCCGCACAATTTGTCACCTCGTACCTTCGTCCGGGGACACTCGAAAGGGATTCAACATGAACTTCTACGCAGACTTGCATTCAGCAAAAGCACTCCAATCGACCCGGTATGAAGCCGCTTCGTCGCCGCCGGCCCACGCGGTCCGCCACTTTTTGGGTAAGGCGGTGGGCGCGCCGCTCATCCGGGCTGGCGCCCGCTTGCTCGTTGATCCGGTTGCCTTGCGTACCGCTTCTGGCCAGCTGGCTATCCGGGCCCTCGAAGAGGAACATGAGTACGTTCGAGCTGCCTGATTCCGAACGGCTCCCCTCGCACGAATCCATGGCGCGGGTTATCGGGTAGCGTGTCGGTATGCGGACTCTTATTCGATTACTCGTCACGGCAGTATTGGGAGGCGTAGCCGGATCGGTGATCCGCCACGTCATCGACCAAAGAGACAACGAGGAAGCGGCGGGTGAACTGGTCATCGCCACTACCACAACCCCGATCTTGGCTGGCACTGTCGCGGGGCTGGTCGCCCCCAAGCGCTGGAGAGTGCTCGTTGCTCTACTGGTGAGCGCCAACGTCGCCGCCAACCTAAAAACCGAACCGGTCGACGCTTTCGTCCAGCAGTGGATAGAACGTCAGAGGGCCACCAAGACCGAGAGCTAGGTCGCAGTTAGCCGACCCCAGGCCTGTTCCATCACGGCATCTGGACAC
>CBDTUI010000189.1:0-3247 GCA_965363765.1 uncultured Acidimicrobiia bacterium | reverse complement strand
AGGAGGGGCAGCAGAGAACATGACGTTCTGAGCGATCCCTACGTCGATGAATGGCAGTAGGAACATCACATACAAACCACCGAGCCGACCGAACAAGATCCCCACCAGCACCCCGACCATGCCATAAATCGCCGCCACCAAAAGGTTGCCTGCCGCAAACCATGCCCAGTTCTGCGGTGAGAAGTCGACGGAGGTCACTATCAACGAGACCACCGTCGTAAGCAGCGCAGCAGCCGCGATAACTCCCAGTCGGGAAACAAGTATTTCGCGCGTGCGAAATCCGGCAAGCGCCAGCCGAGCATCGGCTTCGATTGAGCCCTGAACGATGAACAGGCCAGCAAGCCCCGCCAGGAAACCAATCGTGATGGGCACCATGATTGCGCCGTGTACGTCGACCATCGACACGATCTGCGTCGCCACGGATCCGCCGTCCGTTAGTTGAACCGGTGCGGGCGCATCGGGCGTTATATAGAAGCTGAGAGAAATGAAGAATACCGGTACGACAACGAGTAAGACCCACATAGCAATGTTCCGTCGATATTCGCGAAATGCGAATTTGAGGCCAGCAGATAGCCGCGACCAGGCGCCTCGGTTTACATGCGAAGCCCCTGTGGGAGTCCGAGATCTGGCCGAATAGAGCCATGTTGCCAGGGCCAAGGAACCGACCGTCCAAGCCAGCGCCCAGCCCAGGTCTCCTACTGGACCGGAGTGACCCGACGATGCATCCAGCATCACGAGCGTCGCGAAGTGCGTCGGGAAAAGTCGGGTGACCCAGACCCCGCCGCCAGCCATCGCTGGCCCGAGGAATACGTCAATCATCCAAAGGAAGATCACCGTCAACGAACCATTGACCTCGTTATGAATGCTGGCGCCGACCGCTGCACCTATGCCCAGATAAATGAAAGCGAACATGAGCGTCCCGGCGATAACCCGGCCGGGATCAGCAATTCCGGTACGAAGAGCCAATGCGCCGAGGGCCGCCCCGGACGCCACGATCGCCAGAACGGACGCCGAGATTAACCTGCCTGCCAATACTCGTGAGGTCCCCATCCCAGCCATGCTGAGTCGCAGATCAGCTTGGCGCGATCCAAGGATGTGGAAGAAGCCAGCTACTCCGGCCAAAAACGCCGCCGCCCATCCAGCAGTCGGAGCGGCCAGTCGAGAAGCGTCCTCAACCCCGCCAACAATCGCGGCAAAATCGGCGAGTGCCCCGGCAGCCAACCCCACAAAGATGAGCGGTACCAGCACCAGCAAGACAAGGTTGATCGGACGGCGGGCATAATCCGCCAGATATCGCCACGTGAGCAAAGCGACAACATTCATACTTCCGTCTTGCCGTTCTTGAGGTGAATGATGCGATCAAATCGTTCTTCATCAGCCACGAAGTGGCTGATGATGAGGACCGTCCGACCCCGATCGCGCCGATCCGCGGTGAGATCCCAAAACCTCAAGTATGTATCCCAGTCAAATCCGGCATAGGGTTCATCGAGCAGGAGAACGTCAGGATCGTGCAGCAACGCGAGTCCTAGATTGAGTTTTGCTCGTGTCCCTCCTGAGAGCTCTTCGACCCTTGCCGGTCGATACTTGTCAAAGCCAAGCGTGTCGTAGAGTTCCTGCTGGTTTCGCTCAGCGACCGCCATATCGAGCCCATACGCTCGAGCGAATAGTTCAAAGTGTTCGTCACAGGTCAGGCGTTCGTAGAGGATCGGATTCTGTGGGCAATATCCCAACGACCCGTGCCGAATAACCCGGCCGCTGTCCTTCTTGAGGGATCCGACGAGAATCTTCATCAGGGTCGACTTCCCGGAACCGTTCTCGCCGACCAATCCGACGATTTCTCCTGCGACCAACCGCAAGTTGGTATCGGTCAGCACCTGCAACGATTCCCTGCGCCAACCCCGCCGATAGGTCTTGGCGATGCGTTCGGCGTCCAGCACAATCTCGGCGACCGGCGAACTGCTCGCCCGAGCTGGGTTGGTTCTGGGATCCGTTTCTCGATCACTCACTGGGAGGTCTCTCGATCTGATCCAGGCCGAGCGACGATTTCGAGCCAAACCCCGTTGCGGCGCAGCGCAACAACCCTCAACCCGGCTACAGCAATATTTTCCTCGGTTCGTCGATTGACTCGGAAACCGAACACCCTTCGAGTGATCGGGGTCAGGACGTCCGCAACGGCGCCGAGCAACCGGCCGCTCGGTCGAACATGTTCCACGATCAAGATCTGACCTTGAGGTTTCGTCACCCGACCTAGCTCACGAAGCCCGTCGACGGGCGCTGCGACCGAACAGAACACTGAAGTAGCCACGGTCGTATCAAACGAATCGTCGGGAAACGCCATGGCGGTGACATCCACAAGGTCGAAGTTCACCGGCCGCCCAAACCGGGAAGCCCGACGCTTCGCACGGGCGAGCATCGAGGCCGAAAGGTCGACAGCGCTTAGCTGCACGTCATCGCGGTAGTAAGGGAGGTTCTTCCCAGTCCCGACTCCGACTTCAAGCGTCTCGCCGTAGGCGTTGGGAATCACCCGTCGGCGGCGCCTGCGAAGGCCCAATAGCTCCATCGGCGCGTCATAGAGGTCGTACAGCCATGCCATCCGGTCATACCTGCGGGTCACTTCAACTTGCTGGGTCTGGGCGTCAATGTCGGTTGGCATAGCGTCACACTTTCTTGGTCCTTCTCGACCGTACACCTTCTATCCGACTGGAATGTCAAGCGACTATGATGATCACATGCGAATCGGCGATCTATCACGCAAAGCGGCAGTATCGACAAAGACAATCCGCTATTACGAGGACATTGGCCTCCTTCCGGAGCCGGAACGGAGCCAAAACGGATATCGGGAGTACGACAATGACGCGATCGCCCGCTTGCGGTTCATTCGTGATGCCCAGGCGAGTGGCTTGACTCTGACCGAGATCGGCTCGATCGTCGATCTCAGGGACCAGGGCGAAACAACGTGCGATCACGTAGTTGACCTTCTCGAACGTCACCTCAAGGATCTTGAAACCCATATTTCTGATCTTCAGCGAACCCGAGACCAGCTATCCGCCATGACGAGACGCGCAGAAAAACTTGATCCTGCGGATTGCACCGACCCCAATCGTTGCCAAACCATCGGTGAGGATGCCCTCGTGAGACGCCCTCGCACGGCTACGCATGTCCATTCGGCTCCTCATAGCCACACCCACCAGTGAGAGTGGTGGATCGTCGCCTGTCAACGTCCGGCCACAGCAGCCGGGGAAGCCGA
>CBDTUI010000188.1:0-3300 GCA_965363765.1 uncultured Acidimicrobiia bacterium | reverse complement strand
CGGTGATCGATGGCTGAGATAGTATCTTCGTCGTGCGCCGCATTGAACGCAAGATAATGACCCTCAACGATCAGATACTGAGATTGAGAGAGGACCTCCGACTGCTCGTGGAAGAGTTGAATTACCACCAGCACCTCGATGACGATGCCCAGCGCGACGCAGCGTTTGGTGACGCCGAGGACCGAGCATTGGCATACGAAACGAAGAACGATCGTCTGCGCTTCGAGCGACTCGTCCGAGAAACCCAGGTTGATATTGAGAAGGCGGAACTCAAAAGGGACCGGCTAGTGGGCGATCTCGGTGACCTATGATCTTTGGCTATGC
This sequence comes from uncultured Acidimicrobiia bacterium, assembly GCA_965363765.1. GTDB lineage: Bacteria > Actinomycetota > Acidimicrobiia > Spongiisociales > JAENVV01 > JAENVV01. The sequence continues at coordinate 2,976 of CBDTUI010000188.1, read as the reverse complement.
CAACGCTTGCGCTTCTTGACGGCCACTCCCTTGCCTATCGGGCTTTTTACGCGCTTCCGGAGGAACTAGCGACAAGCTCGGGACAGGTAACCAACGCAGCCTACGGGTTCATGCGGATGCTGGTGAAGCTTCTTGGCGACCATGGTCCGGATCGGCTGGCCGTCACATGGGATGTTGGGCGGTCGACGTTCCGCACGGAGGAGTACGCCGAGTACAAGGCCCAACGAGAAAAAGCCCCGGATCACTTCAAGTCGCAGTTGCCGCTTATCGACGAGGTCCTCGACGCGCTTGGTATCAAACAATTCCGTGCACCCGGATATGAAGCCGACGATGTGATCGCCACACTCGCTCGTAAGGGTGTAGCCGACGGCTTCGACGTACTTGTCGTGACTGGTGATCGGGATAGTTTTCAATTGGTTGGGGACCACGTTCAGGTCGTGTACACCCTTCGGGGAATATCGGATGTCGTGATGGCGACGGCCGAGTGGATTGAGGGGAAGTACGGAATCCGACCCGACCAGTACGTCGAGTATGCGGCGTTGCGCGGCGACAACTCTGACAATCTGCCCGGCGTAAAGGGGGTGGGCGAGAAAACCGCTGCCCGCCTGATCGTCGACTATGGCACCCTCGAGGGCATCTATGAGCATCTCGATGAGATGACCCCCAAGTTACGCGAGAACCTTGAGGAAGCCCGAGAACAGGCGTTCCTGAATCGACGCCTTATGAAACTGGTCGATTCCGTACCGCTGGAGTTGGATCTCCCATCCGACCGTCTCACATGGTCCGATTGGGATGAAGTAGCTACGAAGCGGTTGTTCGAGTCGCTCGAGTTCCACACTCTGTGGAGTGACCTGCTCGCTGTGCATCCGGGTGGCCTGGCCCCCGCCGGAGAGGTTCTCGATCCTGACGTGGAGTTGATCACCTCGATCGAACCGGTCCTCGCCCTCGACGAACCGGTGGCGATCGCGCCCGTATGGGATGGGGGGAGGGTCGATGGCCTGGCGTTCGCATCGAGTATTGACCGGGCACTGGTATTGCGAGACATCCGGTTGGCGGCCGATTGGCTGGCTGATCCCGAGCATGCCAAGACGATTCACGATGCCAAAGCGCTGATGGGTTCGCTGGATGGGTATGAGGTGCGAGGCATCGCCTTCGATCCGTCCGTAGCGGCCTATGTCATTAACCCGACCGGGCGTGCGTTTGGGCTCGAAGAGCTTGCGGATCGTTATGCCAATGTCGAGATCGACAGCGTCGATGAAGCTGCCGAGCCTGCCCAGGGCGCCTTCGACTTCGACAATTCGGCCGGAGAAAACCTCGAGGCGGCCGGCCGGCGGGCAATCGCAACTCTGCTGCTGGTCGACCCGCTATCGGAGGCACTTGAGGATCAGGCGTCACGCCAGCTGTTCGACGAGATTGAAATGCCGTTGATCCCGGTCCTTCACGCCATGGAACGACGGGGGATTGGCGTGGATCGCGAGTATCTAGTCGGGTTGGGCGGGACGTTGCGGTCCGACCTGGCGGTTTTGGAAGAGGCCATCCACGAGCTCGCTGGCGAAACATTCAACGTCAACTCAACCGCCCAGCTCCGAGCGATTCTGTACGAGAAGCTCGAATTGCCAGTGTTGAAGAAGACCACCAAGGGTGTCCCATCAACCGATGCTTCCGTGCTGGCCAAACTTGAACACCCGATCGTCGAAAGCCTGCTTCGCTACCGGGAACTCGAAAAGCTGCGTTCAACATATGTCGACGGGTTTCTGCCGCTGATCACCAGCGACGGTCGTATCCACACCACGTTCAACCAGGTAGCGGCAGCTACCGGCCGCCTGTCATCAGATCACCCGAATCTCCAGAACATTCCGGTACGTTCCGAGACGGGCCGAACCATTCGTCGTGCTTTTGTCGCCGGGCCGGGCAACACCTTCGTTGTTGCTGACTACAGCCAGATCGAACTTCGAATCCTTGCGCACATGTGTCGCGACGAGGGCTTACTGGCCGCCTTCGGCTCAGACGAGTCAGACGTGCACACCGCTACCGCCGCTTCGGTGTTTGGAATCCCGGCAGCGGATGTCACCACTGAGCAGAGGCGACGTGCCAAGGCGATCAACTTCGGATTGCTCTACGGGATGGAGGCCTACGGACTGTCCGAACGCCTGGAGATATCGCGCGAAGAGGCTAAGGAACATATCGAAACATATTTCGCCAAGTTCCCCGATGTTCAAGCGTTTATGCAATCGATCGTGGCCGGAGCCAAATCGGTCGGCTATACCGAAACCGTTTTTGGGCGTCGGCGCTACCTGCCAGAGCTCCGGTCAGATAACTGGCGGATTCGACAGATGGGCGAGCGGATGGCCCTCAATGCTCCGGTGCAGGGAACCGCGGCTGACATCATCAAGCTTGCCATGCTTGCGGTGGAAGACCGGCTCGCCGGGACGTCAGGCCGCCAACTGCTCCAGATTCACGACGAACTCGTGATCGAGGTTGCCGAGTCCGACGTCGAAGAAGTGACGCAGGCGCTGGTTGAGGCGATGGAAGGGGTGGCCGATCTGGCGGTGCCCCTTCGGGTAGATGTCGGAGTGGGCGCATCTCTCGCCGACGTCAAGGCGTGAATCATGTTGGCCCGACGAATAACCACTGCTAGGCTTCACATCGCCTCGTGGCTAGACCGCGGGAGCTTTCCTGGAGGTAATAAACAAATCAATGTCTACTGATAACGACGCCGCGTCCAATCCGGACGAGGTTAACCCCGAGCCTGCGACGAGCGAAGTCGCGGCTACAAACCCTGAAATTCCGGTTTCATCGGATCCCACAACCCCTGAGGTGGCGGATATCCCCGCCGAAGGCGACAGCGATGAAACCATTGCTGACGGAGTCGCGAGCGAGCCCGTCGCCGAAGCATCCGTAGTGGATGTCGAGTCGGCTCCCGAGGCAACCGAACCGGCCGTGGCCGCCGAGCCCGTCGATGCCGTCGATGCCAAA
>CBDTUI010000187.1:0-3366 GCA_965363765.1 uncultured Acidimicrobiia bacterium | reverse complement strand
TCACTGATGTATCGGGCGTTGCCCCGACCGTCGGTGCAGACCGACAGGGCGCCCAGCCATCGATTGAGCTGGCCATCGAGACCCTGGCTGGCCTTGATGCCGCCGAAGCGCCTGACCGTGCCGACGAACTAGCGGGCCGGTTGAGGGCAGAACTGTCGGACAGTTGACGTGATCCCCGGCGTGGGGCATCGACGATTAGACCTTGCGATGGTCGATTCCGCGATGGCTTTCACGCGCTCACATGCGGCGCGCCTCATCGCCGATGGCCTCGTCACCATTGATGGGCGCGTCGCCGATAAGGCAGCACGCAAGGTGCCCCCCGATGCTCAGATTGCAGTACGCGACGGAAACCGGGTCGGGCGGGGCGGACTCAAATTGCGGGGGGCGCTCGACACATTCGGCTTCTCGGTCGAGGGTCAACGTTGTGTTGACGTCGGCGCATCAACTGGCGGCTTCACCCAGGTTCTGTTGGAACGGGGAGCCACCCAGGTCGTGGCTGTCGACGTTGGACACGACCAGCTCGACGCTCGGCTGCGCGCGGACCCGCGGGTTATCAACCATGAGGGGGTCAACGCCCGCCATGTGGCTGTTGGAGAATTTGGTGAACCTTTTCCAGTTGTAGTCGCCGACCTGTCGTTCATCAGCCTCACCCTGGTAGCCGAAGGTATCTCCAATATGGCATCCGGCGATGCCGATGTCGTCTTGCTTGTGAAACCCCAGTTCGAAGTTGGTAGAGAACACATTGGCCGCACCGGACTCGTAACTGACGGAGAGTTGCATCGTCAAGCCATCGCCAGAGTCTTGGCGGAGTTTGCGACATTCAACTGGCAACTCCGGATGACGGTAGAGTCGCCCGTGGTTGGCAATGACGGCAACCAGGAGTTCTTTGTCTGGCTGAGAAAGAAATCATGAGAATTGGTGTTGTAGTCCGCTCCAACAGTGAGGCAGCCGCGGCTGCTGCTGAGCAACTCACCACGCTTGCTGCTCGACACGGCATAGCAGTCGGGTCAGTGCACGAACGTGGATCAAGTGCGGATCTCGAACCGGGTCAGATGTCAGATTGCGATGTCATTGTGGCCATCGGCGGAGATGGAACCGTCTTGGAGGCGGCCCGATATGGGGTGCCGAACGACCTCCCCGTCCTGGGCGTCAACGTGGGCAGAGTTGGCTTCCTGGCCGAAGCCGAAGTCGATGACTTGGCCGTCGTGGTGGAAGTGATCGCCAGTCGATCGTGGTCCGAGATGTCTCGAATGACCCTGGCAGCGAGCATTGACGGCGCGGGTTCGGGGGTCGGGCTCAACGATATCGTGGTTGAGAAGATCAACAGCCAGCAACTTGTCTCCCTTGACCTCCACATCGACGGAGAGCGGTTCTTGACGTATCGGGCTGACGGTCTTGTGTTCGCCACACCGACCGGGTCGACCGCCTACAACCTCTCTGCCGGCGGCCCAATCGTCGATCCGGTTATCGACACCATGATCGTGACGCCGGTCGCGCCATATTCGCTGTTCTCTCGTACTTTGTGCCTTCCTCCGACCACGAAGATCGTGTGCACGGTCACGCTGGACCGACCAGCCGGAGTCTCAGCCGACGGGGTGGTGGTGGGCACCCTCGATCCCGGCAACTCGGTGCGAATCGAACGTGGGCCTGATCGGGCCAGGTTCATAAGTCTCGCCAAGCATTCCTACCTACAGACAGTCAAATCGAAACTGAAACTGTACGAAGGCCTCGACGGAGCAAGTTTCTGAATGCTCGAGGAACTCGGCGTAACAAACCTTGGAGTAATCGAAAGCACCCATATCGAGCCAGGACCGGGACTGGTTGTCATTACCGGCGAGACGGGAACTGGTAAGACCCTGTTGGCTGGGGCGGTCGGGTTGCTTATTGGTGACCCGACTCGTTCCGGTTTGATCGGACCGTACGCTTCGGAGGCCAAGGTCGAAGGCCGGTTTTTGATTGATGGCGAAGAACTCGTTTTGTCACGGCGCCTTGTGGACGGCCGGAGCCGGGCCTATCGAAACGGCGAAATGGTGTCACTTAAGATCCTGGCCGAAGAAGGCCTTGGACTGGTGGAGATGGTCGCCCAACATGATCATCTCGCCATCGGTAAAGAGGCCTCGGTGCTGGCGCTGGTTGATCGACTTCTTGATGCCCAGGGTCGCGACTTCCAAGTGGCCTACCGCGCTGCCTGGAACGAGCTGGTGGAAATTCGCTCCAGCGCACTCCAGGGTGATCTCCGGACCATCGAACGAGCCCGTGATCTGGCTGCGTACGAAGCGGACGAGATAGATCGTTCGGGGTTCCGGTTGGGTGACGACAGCGAGCTGCAAAAGGATCTGGCTCGTCGCCGCAACGCCGTCGAACTGACGGAACTCCTAACTGGCGCCCATGATTCCCTCGAGCAGGGAACCGACGAGGTTGGATCTGCCCTCGAGGCGCTCCGGCGTGCCGGGCGGTTCGACGAGGAAATGGAGACCCTGGCCGACCGGGCGGGGGGTCTGGGAGCTGAGATTGCTGATCTGTCCCTCACCGTGCGACGGATCATGGAGACGATTGATCACGATCCGGACCAGTTGGAGCGCCAAGAAGAACGATTGGCACTCTTGGGTGACTTACGCCGCAAATATGGCGACTCGCTTGATGAAATCCTTGCCTACGGGGTCGCCGCCCAAGCGCGGGCAGCCGACCTCACGACCAGTCTTGAGGCGGCTGCAACCTACGCGGTAGACCTAGAGAAAGCCGAACGCGACGCCGAGGCCGCTTCCGCCGCCCTAACTGAGGCGCGTCGACAAGCAGCGACAAGGCTCTGTGAGGATGCAGTCGGCCATCTCACCGAACTGGGGTTCACGTCACCACATGTGTCGGTGCGTTTTGAAGCACGACCACTTCGTGAGTCGGGTGATTCCCAGCTCGCACTGCAATTCGCCTCCGATGACCGCTTGACCCCCGGTCCAGTCGGCAAGGTCGCGTCGGGAGGTGAGCTGTCCCGGCTGGTTTTGGCGCTGCGCCTGGCCGGGGGAGTCGGCGACGCACCGGTGGTTGTTTTCGACGAAATCGATGCCGGAGTGGGCGGCAGAACCGCGTTGTCGCTTGGACGGAAACTGGCTGGCCTGGCGAACGACCGTCAGGTCTTCGTGGTGACCCATTTGCCGCAAGTCGCCGCGTTCGCCAACTATCACTTCGTGGTTGACCGGACCACAGACCGTGCCGAGGTCAAGCTCGTGCAAGGCGATGAGCGCATTGATGAAATTGCTCGTATGCTCGCCGGCCTCGATAACTCCCAGCAGGGTCGTGATCATGCCGCCGAACTCGTAGCCGCCGCTCAGCGGCGCAGCTAGCCGGCGGTTACCGACCGCCGTCGAGCGA
>CBDTUI010000186.1:0-3368 GCA_965363765.1 uncultured Acidimicrobiia bacterium | reverse complement strand
TCGCTGACGGCGGCGTTGACAGTCGCTGCGGAAGGCTTGTCGGTTGCAGTCACCGACGAGGTTGTCGGCCTGGTTCGAGCATCCCGGATGGACGGAATGGCACTAGCCCTCGCCGAGGCTGACGGTCGCTGCAGTCGCCTATTCGGGCTTCTGGCCCGAGCCCACACAACCGGGGCCAGTGTGGCGGACGCCGTTGCCGGATACGTCGAAGAGCGGCGCGAGTCTCACCGCCTCAAAGTAACTGAAGCCGCCCGTCGTCTTCCCATCAAGCTCACGGTCCCTCTGGCGCTGCTGATCCTTCCGGGGTTTGTGGTCTTGACGGTTGGACCGTCAGTCCTCGAGTCCGCTCGCCGGCTCCTCGGTCCGGTGATCCCGATTCCATGACTCTTTCCCCCGAACCGGCCGGCCGCCGGCATCTGACATGAAGGAGCAGCCATGCTGCAAGCAATTCGCTCACGAATCCTGGTCGCCGAGAGAGGACAGGGGACCGTTGAGTACGTCCTGGTGATCCTCGCCGCAGCCGCCATCGCGCTAGCGCTGATTGGATGGATGAGCTCTGACGGACTCATCTCGAACTTGTTCTCGACGATCCTGAGCAAAGTTATCGGGTTCGCCAAAGGATGAGTGAGCGCGGTTCGGCAGCCGTCGAGCTCGCGCTCGTCATTCCAGCCATCGTGCTGGTCGTGCTCGCCGTGACCGAGGTGGTGGTCGTCGCCCGGACCCAACTCGAGCTTGCCCAAGCAGCTCGGGAGGGTGCCCGGGTGGCGGCGATCGCCGCCGATCCGGCTCAGGCCGTTGCCGCGACGCGGACCGCCCTCGGGACTCTGGCTACCGACGCCTCGATCACGATCGATCGCCCGTACGTTGTTGGTGAATCGGCCACGGTTAAGATCCGCCTTCCGGTGCGAGTATTCGGGCTTTCCGTCACTCTGCGGGCAGGCGCCGCCATGCGGGTCGAGTCATGAGCGGAGAGCGAGGTAGCGCCACGGTGCTGGTCTTGGCGGTCCTGGCAGCTCTGCTGGTGGCTGCGATGACGGTCGGGGTGCTTGCCCAGGGACAGGTGGCCGCGGTTCGTGCTCAGACGGCGGCAGATGCCGCTGCTTTGGCGGCGGCTCCGGCAACCTTCCGCGGCGAGAATCCCGTCCGCCTTGCTCGTGAATACGCAAACGCCAACGGAGCTGAATTGGTCGATTGCGCCTGCCTCGCCGATCCAAGCTGGCAAACTCGACGAGTTACGGTAACGGTGCGAGTTCCCATCTCGGTCTGGGTACTCCAGTCCGTCCACATCACCCGCTCGGCGACCGCCGAATTCAGGCCTGTGGCGTTGCTTCGCTAAGGCCCAGTCTCATCCACGCTTGGCGGTGAAGCCTTGTCGGTTTCTCCGTCGGGTGGTGACCCGACGCCCGGAAATGTGCTCGGCCCCCGGGGACGGTTGATCTGTGTGGAAACAGCCCTGACCCGTCATCATGGCTGCGTCTCAGCAGCCTCGGTCCAGTTCTCTCGCGCTTCGTTGAGCGCCACTACCGACACCAGCAACGCGGCGGCAGGGTCAGCCCACCACCAGCCGAAGTAGGCGTTGAGTGCCAGTCCCACGAGCGTGGCGGTTGAGAGCACTCCATCGAGAAACGTGAGCGTGGCTTCGGCTCGAAGTGGCGCCGATCCGAGCTCGGATGCGGTTCTACGTTTCCAGTAAGCGAGTCCAAACATGACGAGCGCTGTTATGGCCAAATAGGCGATTCCCCACGGCGACTCGTCCGCTCGTCTGCCCGTTGTCAGGTCAGTGATCGATGCGATAGCCAGCACGACACCAAGGATGAGAAAGGCGCCAGCGGTAAGCCGCAAAGCTCGGCGGGTCCGTCGATTGTCGTGGTCGGCAGCGCTTGGCTTGAGATGCCACACCACAACAAGAGAGGCGAATACCTCAACTACCGAAACTGTGCCGAACCCGACCAGAGCTAGCGAACTTGCGATCGATCCCAGTGCAATCGTGAGGAAGGCTTCGCCGACATTCCAACCGATGGTTGCGTACTCGAGTCGAAGGGCAGTTTGTTCGGCAGGGTGTCGCGGTTGGGCCTTGTCTTGCACGGGTCGATCTTCGCACTGTCGGAGGCTGGTTCCAAGCTGCGAAATCGATTCGTTCAAGGCGGTTTGTGCGCTCCGAAGCAGCCCGCATTGGGCTTCGGCTGTCGATCTTGTCGTTTCGCGATGTTGCGGTTGGTCTGGGCTAGGGAGGTGGGTCGCTGCCCGGTGGTCTGGTCGGGCGGATGAATCGGATTCGACCGATCGGCGAGTTGGGATCGATCGAGTAGCCGAACTGGTGGATGACCACTTGATGGTGCCACCAGCAGAATGTGGCCAGGATGTCCGGGTCGTGGCATCGGCTGATGGGGTAAGGGATACGATGGTGGACCTGGAGTCGGTAGGTCGAGTCGCAGCCTTCCGCCCCGCATCCTCCATCGCGGTTCAGGACGAAGCGGCGAATTTTTGGTGGGATGGCTCGCCCGGCTGCGCCTACTGCCAGGGGAACTCCATCGCTCGTTCGGGCTATGACTTCGACAGAGCCTTCGCAGAGGACTCGTTCAAGTGTGTCGGGTCCGACTCTCGGGCCTACGTCGATGAACGCCCCGGTTTCGCCACTGGTTGGGGACGCTTCGGTGGCGTCGACAAAGATCGAAATGAGTGGAGTGGATGCTTCGTTTTGCCCGTCGGTACCTGCCAGCGAGTCCTGGCTGATGGAAACAAGCGCGTCCGCCTGACGTTTGCCACGACCGAGGCGCATATTCTCCGGTGGGGTCGGCAGTTCGTCGGCCCGAGCAGCGAGAGCCTTGTCGACGATTCTTCCGGAGTAGCCAGACAGGGTGCCCCACATGTCCCAGCGTGATTCGTCGAGGTTGGGGCGGAGCACGACGTGCTCGCTGGCGGCGATCTCCCGTTCATCGGCCCGGGTCAGGTGACGTTTGCGAGCGTTCTGGCGTTGTATGCCGGCGACGTCGAGGTGGGCGGCGTCCTCGATCGTTTCGGTTTCCGTGGTCTCGGTAGCCAGGCGGGCAAGTTCGACGGTGCGTTCGTAGGTCAGACGCCGTTCGTCGGCGTGGCGGCTCACTGTCGGCAAGTGATTGAGGCGCCGGGCGGTTGAGGTGAGTGTGCGGGCCGTCTTGACGGACATGTCCAACCGCCCTGCGGCCCACTCTGCCGTCGAGCGGCATCCGTCTCCGAGTGGCATCTGGCGGGCATCGGCCTCTTGCAGCAGCCGCATCTGCATGGCCCGGATGCCGCCGATGGCGAGTTCGGAACCAGCTAGCCAGTATTCAATTTCGTCTGCCGTCATCTCAGTGACGTCTTGGTCTTCCATGGATAGAACGTATCAG
>CBDTUI010000185.1:0-3441 GCA_965363765.1 uncultured Acidimicrobiia bacterium | reverse complement strand
GGCCGCCAAAAGTACTCGTCGATATTCAACTACCCGACGCTCACCTGGGGCGACATCGGGGCGATCGGATGGCTGGTCGATGGTGCCGCCATTACGAACCAACTCATGTTGGCCCGATGCTCCTACGGGCCGTACGCCCGTGCGATGGTGAAGATCTGCAAGGAGGAGTCCTTCCATCAACGTCAGGGCTACGAGATTATGCTCACCCTGGCCAACGGGACATCCGAGCAGAAGCACATGGCACAGGACTCGCTCAACCGGTGGTGGTGGCCCTCGCTCATGATGTTCGGACCGCATGATTCGGAATCAACCCATTCCGAACAGTCAACCGCCTGGAAGATCAAGCGAGTATCCAACGATCAACTCCGCCAGGAGTTCATTGATATGACTGTTCCTCAGGCGGAGTTTCTTGACCTGACCATTCCCGATCCCGATCTTCGGTGGAACGAGGAACGTGGCGCCTATGACACCGGCGAAATCGATTGGGACGAGTTCTGGAGCGTGGTCAAAGGCAACGGCCCCCTCAATCGGGAGCGGATCTCGCACAAGGTATCGGTATGGGACGAAAACGCCTGGGTACGCGACGCCGCCGCAGCATTCGCCAGTAGAAAGGCGATCGCCTGATGCCGTACGAAGTACACACGCCTCCCGGCGCCAACCCGGACCCAGACCCGGCATCGGATTCTGACAGTCCGACCCTCGACCACGGTTGGCCGCTGTGGGAGGTGTTCGTCCGAGCAAGGCGCGGACTCAGTCATGTCCATGCGGGAAGTATCCACGCCCCCGATGCGGCCATGGCTCTCGAGTCGGCTCGCGACGTCTACACCCGACGATCGGAGGGCGTGAGTATCTGGGTCGTGCCGTCGGCGGTGATCGTGGCCGCCGACCCGGACGACGCCGACATCCTGTTCGACTCGGATAAGCCATACCGACACCCAACGTTCTACGACATCCCTGATGATGTAGGACACATGTAATGACGGCCGGGTCTGGCGGAGAGGTCGGCGTTGAGGACCTCATTACGTATACGCTCCGGCACGCCGACGACTGCCTCGTGCTCTCGCACCGTCTGGCCGAGTGGTCGTCGCGGGCTCCCGACCTCGAGGAAGACATCGCCCTGACGAACATCGGTCTCGATCTACTCGGCCAAGCCCGACTGTTATATACCTACGCCGGGGAACTCGACGGCCAAAAAACCGAAGACGACTACGCCTACCTGAGGGACGAACGGCAGTTCACAAACCTGCTCCTCCTCGAGCAACCCAACGGCGACTTCGCGACAACGATCACCCGACAGTTCATGTTCTCGACCTATCAGCAGCTGTTCTGGAGCGAGTTGGGCAAGTCAACCGACGCCACACTTGCCGCCATTGCCGCCAAGGCGGCCAAAGAAGCCGCCTATCACTTGCAGCACAGCCGCACCTGGATCAAAAGACTGGGCGAAGGCACCGAAGAATCGCATCGACGGCTTCAGGCTTCGGTGGACGCTCTGTGGCGGTTTACGGCTGAACTCTTCACCCCGGATGAAGTCGATCAACGCCTATTGGCCGTCGGAGTCGCCGTCGACATGCCACCTCTAGCTCAACCGTGGCACGACAGCGTCCGAACCGGGCTAGAAGACGCCACGGTGGCCGTCCCAACCAATCCGTACCAAACGAATGGCGGTCGAAACGGCGTTCATACCAATCACCTCGGGCTCATGTTGGCCGAGATGCAGGTGGTCCACCGAGCGCACCCGGGAGCGACGTGGTGAACCCGATCCGGAGCGCCATCGAAGCAGTGTGCGACCCGGAGATCCCGGTCCTGACGATCGCCGACCTTGGGGTTCTGCGTGAGATCGAACTAGTCGGTGACGAGGTAACAGTCACGATCACGCCCACCTATTCAGGTTGCCCCGCCATGGACGCTATCCGAGAAGATATCGTGACCGCGGCGATGAGCGCGGGTGCAGGGTCTGTCTGCGTCAGAACCATTCTCAGTCCGGCCTGGACGACGGAATGGATGTCCGAGGCAGGACGAGCGAAGCTGGCCGGGTTCGGCATCGCCCCGCCAGGCGTCGAGCCCACTTGCCCACAGTGCTCGGCCCCAGACCCGCGAACCATCTCGCAGTTCGGCTCGACCGCCTGCAAGGCGCTCATGGTCTGCTCTTCGTGCGGCGAACCATTCGATCGGTTCAAAGACCTATGAGCGAGTTCACGCCTCTCCCGGTTACTGCACTCGAACGCCTCACCGATGATTCGGTCGCGATCACCTTCGGGCTCGACGAGGTATCGCGTCCCTTGTTCGCCTACGAGGCTGGTCAGCATGTGACGCTCAGGGCATTTATCGATCGCCAGGATGTGCGCAGGTCGTATTCGATTTGCGCTGATGCCAGCGTCGGCGACCTAAGGGTGGGCGTCCGGCGAATGGACGATGGGGTCTTCTCGACGTGGGCGACCAAAGAACTGCAAGTCGGCGACGTCGTCGACGTGATGCCACCGGTCGGAGGCTTCACCCTGCCCGCCGGCACCGATGGCAGGCATATTGCCGCAATAGCAGCGGGATCCGGCATTACCCCCATCCTGTCTCTGGCTGCCACCGTGCTCAACAGCGAACCCAACAGCCGGTTCAGCCTGATCTTCGGCAACCGCACCGTGCAGTCGATCATGTTCTTGGAAGAACTGGAGGCTCTCAAGGACAAGCACACAGACCGCTTTCAGCTCGTCCATGTCCTGTCGCGCGAACCGTCGGCGATTCCGCTCTTCTCGGGTCGAATCGATGCATCCAAAATCGAGGCAATGCTCGACACCATCATCACCGACGCCGCCGAGCACTGGTTCCTGTGTGGTCCCTATGAGATGGTCGAAGCTGGTCGCCAGGTCCTGGCCCGACGCCAGAAGGGCGTGATTCACGACGAGCTCTTCTTCTCCGAACCGAATGTCGCTCCGCCCGCCACCCCCGTCTCGACCGAGGGACTGACCGAGGTGACATTCACCCTCGACGGACGGGCGTCGGTCGTCTTCGTCGATCCAGACGGGCCACCGGTCCTTGACTACGCCCTCGGCGTCCGCAGCGAGCTTCCGTTCTCATGCCGGGGCGGCGTGTGCGCCACCTGCAAAGGGAAGGTCGTCGAAGGATCGGTGCGGATGGACGAGAACTGGTGTCTCGTTCCCGAGGAGGTCGAAGCCGGCCTAGTGCTTACCTGTCAGTCGCATCCGTTGACCGACAAGCTCGTTCTGGACTACGACGTATGAGCCGCCTCAGTCGCAACGACGTGATCGAGGCGGCCGGCCGACTGTTCGCGCATCAGGGCTATCACGGAACTTCGATGCGCGACCTTGGCAACGAACTGGGAATCCTGGGCGGATCGGTTTACGCCCACGTTTCGTCGAAGGAAGAGTTGCTTGTCGAAGTGGTCCAACGAGCCGGGCAGCTCTTTGGTGAAGCTGCCGAACAGGCTGT
>CBDTUI010000184.1:0-3453 GCA_965363765.1 uncultured Acidimicrobiia bacterium | reverse complement strand
CGTTATCGACTAGCTCGACTCGTCGGTGCTTTCAATCACGATATCGGTAACAAACGCCAGAGGGCGGAAGCTCTCACGGCTCAATGGCGAGAGCTCTGTCAACGGATGCACGATCGGTAGCACTGCCTTGCCGTCGACCAGCGCGGCGTGGGCGGCCCGGGCAAACGGATTCGTCGTCCACAGGCGGGTTGCATGTCTAGCAATCACCGGCAGTAGCAGGCAATCAGCGGTTTCGGCCGGGAGCAAGGCGACGGGTGCGGCAAACTCCAAGAGACCGCGCCGAATCGCTCGGCTTGAAGTTCGTAGCTCCGGGCTGGCCGCCTCGGTTGTTGCGCGGAGGACGGCTTGAGTGCCGACGCCGAGGGACAGAACTCCGAGGGTTCCGTATCTGGCTGCTTCATAGGCCAGGTCCGAGGACCATCGCTGATCTTCAAGTTTGAAGATGATCGATTCAAGAGCGGTGGCGGTTCTGGCAGGGTTCAAGTCCATGGCGACTTCGGTAACGGCAAGCAACATGGGCTGATCAGCCCTTCGCTTGCGCAGTGACTGTGCTGCTACGACGCCTTCCTCGGCCCAGGCGGCTTGCGTGAGTGCCAGCAGGGCGCGGGCGGCTTTGAGGGCAGTTGTTGGAGCGTCAGCCCATTCATCGCGGGCAACGTCGTGCAGGGTGTCGAGGGGATCCATGGGCGGGTGAAGCGATGCCGAGATGACCGAGCCGGCCGTCAGGTCCGTGGTCGGGCAAAATTCCTGGTGCGGGGTGGCAGTTGCCCTCCCCGCACCAGGTCAACGAAAGGGCTAGACCTCTTCGATGGTTTTGGCGGCGTCATCTGCGACGTCGCTCGCCGCATCTGTCGCGGCAGACGTGGCGTTCTTCGCAGCGTCGCTGACCGTATCAGTTGCTTCTGCGGCAGCGTCGCTGACGGCATCGCCAGCAGTGGCTGCTGCATCTTTGGCCGCATCAGCGGCGGAATCGGCTCCACCTTTGACCTTGTCGACCATGTCACCGGCTGAGTCTTTGGCCTTGTCGACCATGCCTCCGGCGGCGTCTTTGGCTTTCCCCATGGCGCCTTCGGCCTTGTCCATGGCGCCTTCGACCATGTCGCCGACTCCGTCGCCGAGGTTTTCGGCCATGTCTTTGGCTTTCTCTACCGCGTCACCGGCGCTCTCTGCTGCCTCGGCCGCGACATCTTTTGCCTTGCCGAACATACTCTTGATCGTGTCCATGAATGCCATTGGTTAGTGGTTCCCTTCAATAGTTGTTGGCCGTATATATACCAGCTCATCGCTACCCGATGGCAGGTAATCGTCTCCGCTGAGGTCGGCGCTCTAGTAACCGTACCGGTCGACGATTGTTCCGTACGAATCGAGCAGGAATCCCGTATCGCCTGCGTTGTCCCAAACGGGTGTTTCGTTGCACCAGAAGAACTCGCCAGACTGATCCTGTCCGCATCCCGTGAACACGACAAGCGACTCACCGGGTCCAATTTGTACGCCGCCGCCAAACGTATATCGATGAACCGACGATTCGTCTTTGATCGTCCAGCCGGCCAGATCGACCGTGGAGGTTTCGTTTGAGCTGATGATGATCGACTCCCCATTCAGGTTCTCGTTGTCACGTCCGGGCGCGTCGGCATGGATCGCGGCAATCGTGACATCAAACTGCTCGGTTGCGCCACAGGCGGTCTTTGACCACATGCCAGTCCCGGAGTCCTGGGCGAGCTGCTCGGCGGCTTCAAGGACGTCCTGGCGCGTCGTGTTGGGTTCATAGGGTCTGGCTAGTGCGGCTCCTTGGCGAACCATTTCGGCGTTGACAAAGAGATCGTCGAGCCAGACGTATCCGAGGATCCGCCCGTACTGATCAAACGGCTCGACGTCGGTGTCGACGAGTATCTGTTTTCCGCCGATCAGGTCGTCCAGGATGGATCGGGCGTCGTCGCCGAAGCATTCACCCTGCTCTGGAGTATTGATACCAATTAGCCGCAGCCGTTCGTCTTGCCCGTCTAGGCGCACCCGGATCGAGTCGCCATCCTGAACAAACAAGACGTCAGCGATTCGTGCGTCGGATGGAGGCGGGTTATCGACTACAGCCGCTGCTGATGAATCGGGTTTCAACGATCGGCCGGTCGTTGGCGAGGCGCAAGCTCCGATCATGGCAGCCAGAACCAACACCAACCCGGCAACTTTCATACGGCTCGTTCGTAGGCACGGCGGGCAGCCACGAGAACCGGGTCCCAGGTCCCCGAGAAAGGCGGAGCATAGGACAGGTCCATCATCGAGAACGACAATCCGTCCATCTCATTCCAAATTCCGGTGGCCAGGGTGTCAATTCGCTTCCCGGCGGTGCGACCGCCGACGATCTGAGCGCCGAGCAGGCGCCCCGATCCGATTTCGGCAGTGACCTTCAGTGTCATGTCCGACGACTCGGGCCAGTACCCGGCCATCGTCGTGGAGTCCGTTGTGGCTGTCACGGCTTCGATCCCCGCTTCGTCCGCCTCTTCTTGGGAGAGACCGGTCCGGGCGATCTCTATGTCGAGCACCTTGGTGATTGCCGTACCAAGAATGCCAGGGAACGTCGCGTCGCCACCGCCGATGTTGATGCCGGCAACTCGCCCTTGTTTGTTGGCGACCGTTCCGAGATGAACGTTCGCCGGCCTCCCGGTCAGTCGATGGAGCGCTTCGGCGCAATCGCCCGCCGCCCAGACTCCATCAACAGAGGTGCGTTGTCGATCGTCGACAGCTACTGCTCCGGTCGGGCCGATCCGAATCCCTGCTTCGGCAGCGAGTTCAGAAACCGGGCGGGTGCCAAGAGCAAGGACGACAAGATCGGCCTCGAGGATGGTGTCGCCGACTTCGACGCCGCGCACATGGCCGGCCTTATCTGCCAGGCAGTTGACTCGATGTCCGGGGACGACCTCGATACCCCGTTCTCGCATGCCAGACGTGACCTTGGCGCCAAGATCAGCGTCTAGAGACCGATTCATCACCACGGCTCCAGAGGTGATCAACGTGGTGGAAAGGCCGCGAACATGAAATGCCTCGGCCATCTCAAGGCCGATGTACCCACCACCCACCACGACGGCGCTTTGGGCAGACTCGGCCGAAGCTTTGATCGCTTCGGCGTCGTCGAGCGTTTTGAGGTGGAACACCCCGCCGAGGTCGACGCCTTCGATGGGGGGTGCCACCGGCCGAGCGCCAGTGGCGTAGACGAGTTGGTCGTACGGAACGGTCTGCGTGCCCGTTTCGCTACGAACGGTCACCGTGTGGTCGTCGATGTCGATCTCGGTAACCATGTGACCCAGGTGAACATTGATGTCCTGGGCGGCGAACTGGGCGGGCGTGCGGGCGATCAACTGCTCAATGCGGGGGACGTCTCCCGAGATGAAATAGGGCTCACCGCACGCTGAGTAGCTCACCCGCTGGGTCATCTCGAACACGTCGATTATGAGATCGTCG
>CBDTUI010000183.1:0-3464 GCA_965363765.1 uncultured Acidimicrobiia bacterium | reverse complement strand
GCCACCTACACGGGAGCCAAAACGACCGAACTGGCTTTTACTGACGAAGCGATTGACTGGACCGTGACCGGCCGCAAAAAGCGACTGGTGATTCATGCCGACCGGGCCGCCGGCGGTCTGCTCTACGGCCCCACCCGAACCGACATGAGCGACCGGGTCGGCGAAACGATGCTCGCCAAAGTCACCATCAAACTCACCGACCTAGACGGCAAGGTGATCTTCGCAGGCGAGGGACGTAACGCCGGCCTCGAAGTCCACGGCGACCTTGACCGACTGCTGGCCCTACAAACTCAGGCTTAGGCAGCGAAAGTACGAGCAATTCAGACCTGTTCCTGGGGTACCGTCGATGTGACAGGTACGAGCCGGGCCGTCGTTTGGAATTCGATGCGACTCTCGACTCGTCCGATGGAAAAAACCAGAGATTGAACGTACCGAGCGACCGGAGCTCGTCGGTTGGCTCGTAGAGGAACTCGCATCGCAGATGAACGTATCTGGCCGGACTTAGCCGTTGTCGATCCGCTCGGGCGGGCTAAGTCGCTGGGCGATTCGAGCTGGAGCATCCTCTGAGCCAAAGCACGTCAGGCGGTCACCGGCTACCAGTTCGGTGATACCCGAGGCAACCATGACGTGCAGCCCGCGTTGGAGAGCAACGACAAGACAGTCATCGGGCCAAGTGACTTCGCTGATACGTCGGCCGATAGCTCGTGAACCGGCCGGGATCTCGTAGTCGAAGAACACCGCGTTGGGAGCGGTCGGAACACTCGAGCGAGCATGGGTCAACTGACGATGGGTAGCTGCATCGACGGCACGGTGGTAGGCACGAACCGCGTCTTCGCGTCGGAACATTCCAATCAGTCGGTCGGGGTGGTCGGAGTCCATGACCGGAAGGCGCCCTACTCCGAGCGCCGACATGCGATGCATGGCTTCAGATACGGGAAGGTCCGATGTGACGGTCATCGGGTTGCGGGTCATCGCTTTACTCACGGTCGGGTGGTCCGGGTCTTCGTCGGAAGCCAGGATGTCGGTCATCGAGAGGATGCCGACCAGACGTCCGTTCTCGACAACGGGAGCGCCGTGCAATCGAAGATGATCCAATTTCGCTTGAGCCGACGCGGTGGTGTCGGACGGGTCCAGGACGAGGTTGAGCGGCGAAATAACCTCAGCGACGGTTACCTGATCGAGCAGGTCGGTGGCGTCCAAGGATTGGAGAGGCACTCCGAGCCGGGCCAGGACCATCGTATACACATTCGTGGTGTGGATCCGGTCGGCCAGAACCATGGCGATCAGGGTGGCAAGCATCAAGGGGAGAACCAGGCCGTAGTCACCGGTCGTTTCGAATACGATCATCAGAGCGGTGAGTGGGGCGCGAGCGGCCGCAGCGAACACCGCCGCCATGCCGACGAGCGCGAACGCTCCCACCTGTAAAGTCGAGATCGTCCAGTACGGGGTTGCCAGGGTGGCGAGGGCAGAACCGAGCGTGGCGCCGATAAACAGGCTCGGCATGAGCACTCCACCGGATCCGCGGGCACCGAAGGTGGCAGAGGTCGTGACCGCTTTTGCGAGCGCCAGCATCAAAAGCAGGCCCCAGGCGAGAGTAATTTCGTTGCGCAGCAGTTTGCCGATGAATTCCTGACCGGTGCCGAGGGCCTCGGGTCCAAAGTATCCGACGGCCGCCACCGCCAACGCCACGATGACCGGGCGGGTTCGTTTCGAGAATCGAGCGGGGGCCCTTTCCCACCAGGCCAGCTGGCGAAGGAACACATAGGCCGCTCCGGCAGCCGCAATCCCTAACAGCCCGTAGAGCAACAACTCCCAGGCTGACGTAAGCGGATAGGCGGGCACGCTGAAGGTCAGGGTTTCGCCGATCAGGCTGCGGCTCACAACCGCACCTGCCAAAGAGGCGATTACCACCGTGCTCAAATGGGCGGCCGAGAAGCTGCCCAGTACGACCTCCAACGAAAACAACAAACCCGCCAGAGGAGCGTTGAAGGTCGCGCTAATACCGGCAGCCGCCCCGGCCGCGATCAGGCTGCGGGCGACCGGTTCGCTCAGTCCGAGTCGTCGGCTGGTCGCCGATCCGATAGCAGCTCCGATCTGGGCGATGGGGCCTTCCCGACCGGCGGACCCGCCCACGCCGATCGTGATCGCGGTGGCGAGAATTTTGAGGGGGGCGATTCTCATCGGGATTCTTCCGCCCCGGACCCTGATGGCAGCAATGATCTGGGGGACACCATGTCCGGCCGCCTCCGGCCCAAACCGGTCGGTGAGCATTGCGGCAACCCAGATACCGGCAGGCAGCGTCAAGAACATCCAGAATGGTGCGCCACCAACCAGCGACTGAAACTGTTCGACGCCTGACGTGATCAGGTCGATGCTCTTGATGAGTACGACCGCTCCCAGCCCGGCGCCGACCCCGATGACGGCGGCCACGACCATAAGGCCCGGATTCGTGGCCAGTTGAACCCGCTGAGCTCCGCGTGTCACCCGATCCGCAAGGGTCATCTGGTTACCGATTCAGTCACTGGCCATCGCCTCCACAGGCGAGCCTAGACCCAGGGTCGCTCAGCGACGGTGTTGATCCCCGGATTGCGCCCGAATCGCCGACCCTCGGGCGTTACGCCAGCCGAAGGACTGAGAACGTCGCCAACCAGGTCCTGCTTTGCAGCTCTCAGCCGACGGTGAAGACGGACCGCACAACGGTGCGCTATTGAAACCAAGTCACCCGGTCGAATCGGTCGAGGAACCTTTTGGCATGGAGCGGTTTAGCGCACTGGTAGCGTTGCCGGGGTGAACGACATCGCATATGCCCGGGTCGACGACCACCACATTGCCTATCGGATCATGGGCAGTGGCGGAGTCGATGTGGTGATAGTCGCCGGCGCGCTGTTCCCTTTCGAAATGTTGGCCGAGGATCGAGTGGCATCGCGGTTCGTGGCTGGGATTGCCGCGCTTGGCCGTCTGGTGGTTTTTGACAAGCGAGGTGTCGGACTATCCGACCCGATCACCGATTGGTCACGGCCGGCGCAAGAGCAGTGGGCCGAGGATCTCTGTGGTGTCATCGATGCTGCGGGTTTGGAGCGTCCGGTGGTCGTGTCGTGGGAGCCGCTAGGGGTCGCGCGGCTGGCTGTTTCTCTGCGACCGGGACTCTTCAGCTCGATGGTATTGATCAATCCGGCGCGATCCACGAAACGTTTGGCCGACTTGATAAACGTTCATGGCGAAGCGGGGGTATCTAGCCGCACCGTCGAGGAAATGGTCTTCCCCAGCCGCACAGACGATCCCGATTTCTGGGACTGGATGTCGCGGGCGGGAAGAAGCGGGGCAAGCCCGGCTACGGCCGCCCGTGTGTGGGGACATATGCTCGGCTACTCGGCCCCGCTGACGCCTGCGGGACTTGATATACCCACCCTGGTGATCAGTAACCGGGACAGTCACCTTATCGAAGAGGATGTTCGCGGAGTCGC
>CBDTUI010000182.1:0-3481 GCA_965363765.1 uncultured Acidimicrobiia bacterium | reverse complement strand
GGGAGAACTGATCGTCATGCGTGGTGGCAATCGTCTCGGTCACTGACGCTTGGACTGCGTCCTCGAGCAATTGTTGCTCACCGGTGATCACCAACTCAAGCGGCATTTCCCGCTCAGCGGTCACACGCGCTTCTCGTAATACTTCGAGCAGACCGGCGGACCATGCCGCGGTCAGCGCGTCGCCGTCAGCGGACTTCCCGTCCAAGACCAACTCGAGGGCCGTAATGATCGGCAGCGTCTCGGCTTGGGGAGCCTCAACCGGCCGAGTTTCAAACAACTCGTCACGGAGGGCCAGTTCGTGACCGTACGGGGTCAAACCTTCAAGGATCGCATCAACTTCGGCTTCCTGGTTGCGTCGGCGTGACGAAGAGACAAGCAAGTTTTTTTTACGAAACTCACTTGAGACAAACACACCACCTCCAATTAGCAACAAACCAAGAACCGGACTTAGGGAGCCGAGACCGGAACCAGGGTTCGGGAGACTCGGTGGCGGGGTGAAATCCGGCACAAAGATCGGCTCGTCAGTACCTTGACCCGTATCCGGGCTGTTCGGATCGGGGAAACCACCAGTGTCCGTGAACGTCGCGACGAGACCGGCCACGATGGCCGAGATCCCGCCGTCATAGTCACCTGAGGCGAAGGAACTGTTGCCTAGCCCGGCGATGAAGTCCGGATCTGGCAAGCTGATGCCCGGGCCTGTTTCGATAGCTGTCGTCCGTTGGTCGAGTGCGACTAGGACCACAATGCCGTCGTCGGCGGCTGAGCTTCCTACGCCCCAGACGTTGCCAATGTCCTGGGCCAAACCATTGGGATCATCGGCAGACTGAACTATGACAATGGCGATCTCGTGGCCGTAGTTGTTGACGACGCCGTCGACGAGTCGCTCGAGGTTGGCGTCATTGGTGATAATGCCGGCCGTGTCAGTTACCCAGCCGTCGCAGGTGATCCCATCGACCGGCGGGCATTCGGCAGTCTGGGCTCCGGCCCCCCCACCAGTTGTCGTTACGGCAAGAAGGATAAAAAGCACTGAAACAATTCGTGTCACCCTGGTCATGGGTCAGAGACTACCGGTCAGATACGCCTATCTAGTTCGTAGGAAAACAACTGATCTTCGGTGGTTCTGCGAACTAAGCCTCTACGCTGGCCGCCGAACGAGGAGCTGCGCGTGAGTGAGATCGTAAAGAACGACAAGAAGACCATCTTCGGATGGGCGATGTACGACTGGGCCAACTCGGCGTACGCCACCACATCAGGCGCCATTGTCGCCCCATTTTTTACCGGCTCGATCGTTCCCGAAGAAGGCTATTGGGGTATGACCGGAGGGGCGATCTGGTCGTTTCTCGTCGCCGGTGGGGCGTTCGTCCTTTTCCTGGTTATGCCCATCCTCGGCGCCATGGCTGACTTCTCTTCAGCAAAGCGCGCGTTTCTCCGCTTTTTCGCGTTTCTGGGAGCGGCATTCACGTTCGGCATCTTTTTCGTCCCGTCCGGCTCCGTTCCGCTCTTCCTGCTGATTTTTATCTTCTCGCAGATCGGCTTCGTGGCCGCCAACGTCTTCTACGACGGGTACTTGCCGATCATCACAACCGACGAGACGATTGATCGTGTGTCATCCAAGGGTTTCGCCCTCGGGTACATCGGCGGTGGCATCTATGTCTTGTTTGCCTTTGCGCTGATCGTTCTCGCCGACCAAGAGGTCATCGGCCTGAGCCTCGATACCGCCACTCGTATGAGCATTGCCGGCGCCGGCGTGTGGTGGGTGCTCTTCACCATCTATGCGCTAAGTCGATTCCCCAAGGACGGGCAGTCTTCTCCAATTCCCGACAAGTATGCCGGTCAACCCGACCTGGTCGCCTACGCCCGCATCGGCCTGGCGCGGACACTCAAGACCGGGGCTCGGCTGCGGCAATTCCCGCAACTACTCCTGTTCATCGTGGCGTTCATGTTCTACAACGACGGGACCCAAACGGTCATCAACATCTCGGGCGCTTACGCCGAGGACACACTCAGCCTTTCGCTGCAGGAAGTCATCATTGCGTTCCTCATCGTCCAGTTCATCGCCTTCGGAGGGGCGTACGCGTTCGGCTGGATCGCCGCAAAAATCAACCCGAAGCGGGCCATCCTCGCCAACCTCGTCGTGTGGGTCGGACTCGGGATCAGCGCCTACTTCTTGCCGGAAGGTCAAGCGCTCCCCTTCTTTGCCCTCGCGGCAGTGGTCGGATTCGTGCTCGGCGGGGTGCAGGCCCTGTCGCGCAGTCTCTACGGCACGATGATCCCCGAGGAAGCGGCCGCCGAGTTCTACGGGTTCTTCTCGGTGTTCTCCAAGTTTTCTGCGATTTGGGGACCGCTGCTCTTTGGCATCGTCACAGCTCGGACCGGCAGTGGCCGCAATGGCATCATCTCGGTAGTCGTCTTCTTCGTCCTCGGCGGCTTTTTACTGAGCCGAGTCGATGTTGAAGAAGCCAGGGCAAGCAAAGATCGCTGGCACTTCGAGGGTGCCGACGTCGACGCCTGATGCAAGGCACTTTGAAAGGTACCGACAGCGCGAAAGGTACCGACAGCGATTTCCGAGACCGGGGCGCCGAAGCCAATGCTCGCAGCCGTGCAGAGCGGAGCGTAATCACCACCAGCTAGGCAGGTGGTGCCAGGTCCGGAAAGTCGTCTGGGACAGAACAGCCGTCCAGAGCGGCTAGCTCGGCGAGGGTGTAGCTGGCGCCATACGAAACCGCCTCCCCCAATATCGCGATGCAATAGTGGCGCCCGTCAGGCATCCCGCCTGCCAGGAGCGCCGAGTCCGATTCGAGCACAAGGCCGATGACGCCTGGCGAGAGAGTGCTAATCCCCAACTGCCACCCATCAATGAGACCTTGGGCCACCATGGCATCGAGTTGGTCCGTGCCGAAAACCCCATCTTCGGCGCGACTTCGTTCGAGCGTCACCTGAACGCTACGGAGTTCCGCCTGAAGCCCGGTTGGGTCCGACGGGTTCTCGCCATTGAGAAATGCGAAGTACTCGTCAGCCGTAATGGTGTTCGTCGGAACCTCGATCAGATCCGATGCCTCATCCCAACGGTAGGTAAATGACACTTCCGACGACTCCTCACCGAACCCAATCGTGCCACCGCCACCGACAATCACGCCGTCGGCATCAACCCACCATGAGAACTGCCGCGGGGCGGGAGCGGTGTATTCGTAAGCCGGTCGACCATCGAATTCACCAGGACCGGCCAACGTGAAGTCGGCCACGTTGAAGTCGAGCGGGTCCATGTTCTGTGCTGCCACGGCCCCCGGTTCAAAAAAGCCGCCAGCGAGCACTGCCAGCGTTTCACTTGCCTCGACGAGGGCGCCGTCCGGGGTGGGGCCGAACCGTGCCCAAACCAGATCACCAATCACGACCACTTCGACCTCGTCGCCATCTGCGATGCCCACAATGCGACCCGCTTGCGGATCGCGCTGGTACATGTAGACGGCCTCCTGGTCTGATC
>CBDTUI010000181.1:0-3483 GCA_965363765.1 uncultured Acidimicrobiia bacterium | reverse complement strand
GCGGTCCACAAACCCGGATTGATGCCTACGAACAACAGCTTCACTGGTGGCACGACCAGATCGGGAACGGTGGCGTCTTTATAAGTCTCTAATTCGGCTCGTGTGAATCCCACGTTGGACGATGTTAGGTCGAGCAGGCGCGGATCCCGACTCGGCTAGGCAAGATGGCCACGCAGATCCACTGGCAGCCTCGTTCCATCCGTCAACCAGATCTCGTCCACCAGGTTGATAACCGGGCAGATGTGATTAGGCACAACCTCCACCTGCTCACCAACCATTGGCAGCGCCCCCTCACCCATCTCGACGACCGCCTGGTTGTCATAGATTCGCCTGATGATGGCGCCCGGCATCGATGGGATATGCCCATATCCCGCGACCCAGGGGGCCTTATCTTTCGTCAGGATCTTCGCCCCGGCGTCCAGGACGAACCGCCCAGGCGCTGCTGCGCTGATAACGGTGGCCACAACCCGGACCGCCACGTCGCCGAGAACTATCGCTCGGTTGCACACCTGCTGCCAATCGCCGAAAACGTACGTCCCGGGCCTCACCTCGTTCACCGGGTCAGCCAGGCAGTGCGGAAAGGTCGGGGTAGAACCAGCACTCAGCACCGGGACGGTGATTCCGGCAGCCTCGATCAGGTCCCGCGCCTCGCTGAGCGCCCGCACTTCATCGCCTCCGGCGGCGGCCGCCGCTCCCGGAGGGTAACCATGTCCCCCATGGGTGAACACCCCTCGGAGGGCATCTCGGCAGGCGATCGCGACCTCCACCGAAGCGGTGGGAGTTACGCCGGTCCGGCCGAGCCCGCTGTCGATTTCAACGAACAGGCCCAACTCAGCTCCGTATCGCTTGCCGAGCAACTCGGCTACTCGTGAGTCATCAACCGCCAAAGACAGGGTGCAGCCTGCGGCGAGTAGCCGGTCGATACGCTCGGACTTTGCCGGCGACGGATAGTGTGGAACGGCCACAAATACGTCTCCGCCAACCCCGGCCTCGGACAAGCCAACCGCCTCGGCCAGAGTGGCACAGGTAAGACCAGCAGCGCCCGTTTCGATCTGCATCCGGGCTATTGCGCTCGACTTGTGGGTCTTGATATGGGGACGGAAACCCACCCCCGCATCCGAGGCCGCCCGTTGGAATCGCTCAATGTTGCGCTCCATCACTTCTCGGTCGACGACGACGAGCGGCGTATCAAATGGCATGTCGACTCCGATCAGCGGGCCTGATAATGGTACTGCTAGCCGAAGGCCCTTCACTACCCTGGCTCGCCATGCTTACCGACTATTCAACGCTCACATCATCCGAGGCCACCCGCGTCACCGAGGTTGCCATAGAAGCAGCCGACCGAATGTTGGCGACTGTGGTGGCCGAGGCTTCCCCACGCACGTATGCGAACACTTTGGCTCCGTTGGATCAGGCACTGAACCTGGTGCGTGACGCTGATGGAATCAGTGGGTTCATGGCCCGCATCCATCCGGACGAAAAAGTGCGTACGGCCGGATCACAGGCTGACGAAACCATCCAGAAATGGCTGTCGGACCTCGCTTTCAACCGCGACCTGTACGAAGCCGTCAGGGACTATTCCGAAAGCCAAGACGCCCGGCAGCTCGCGGGCGAACGTAGCCGGAATCTGGTGATGTGGCTACGCGACTTCCGACGGGCCGGCCAGGAATTGGATCAAGCGGATCGCCAGAAGCTGCAAGACCTCCGCAACGAACTGATAGGACTGCACGTTGCCTACGAACGCAATATCGACGAATGGGACGATGGCATCGACGTCACCCGCACCGAACTGGAGGGTATGTCCAGTGCCTATATCGCACGGCTCATGCCGGGCGAGGCCGAAGAGACCTATCGAATCACCGTTACCTATCCCGATTACGTGCCCTTGTTGGAGCAGAGCCCCAACCGACGCCTAAGGGAGAAGATGCAGTTCAAGTTCATGAACCGGGCCGCCGACAGCAACCTCCCGTTGCTCAACAAGGCGGTTCAGGTTCGTTGGGACATCGCCCGGCAGCTCGGCTACGAAACGTTTGTCGACATGGCCCTAGAGCCGAAAATGGCTGATCCCGAGTCGCTTTCGCAGTTTTACGAGTCGATTACCCCCGGCCTCCAGGGCCTCGGCGCCGCCGAAGTGCAGGCGCTCACCGAACTGCTGAGAGAAGATCACGAAGCCGAGCGGCTAATGCCGTGGGACTGGACGTACTACGACGCCAGGCAGGCAGAGCGTAACTTCGGCGTGGACAACACCCTCGTGAGTGAGTACTTCCCACTCGAACCGACCCTTCAGGGCATGTTCGACATATGCTCAGAGGTGTTTGGAATTCAATTCGCTGCGGTTGAGAACACAATGGCCTGGGACAAGGACGTTCTGCTCTATGAGATTCGCGACGCCGGAGGTAGCGAACCCATCGCATACTTCTACGCAGACCTGCACCCACGACCCGGCAAGTATGGCCACGCCGCCTGCTGGCGATTGCGAGCCGGATGTGTGGACACCGACGGGTCCTACCGCCGTCCGGTGTCGGCTATCGCCTGCAACTTCACGAAGCCAACCGCCGACAGCCCCTCGCTCTTGCAGCACAGCGAGGTCGAAACCCTCTTCCACGAATTTGGCCATGTCCTTCACAACACACTGACCCAAACCGAACTCCCCCGCTTCTCGGGGACCCAGACCGAACGGGACTTTGTGGAGGCACCCTCTCAAATCATGGAGAACTGGACCTGGGAGCCGGAGGTGCTCAGCCGCTTCGCTCGCCACTATGAGACCGGCGAACCGATTCCGACTGAACTACTGGCGAGCATGGTGTCCGCGCGCAACCAGAACATTGCCCTCAAAACACTGCGACAGGTCTTCTTCGGCCAGTACGACCTTGCGCTGCACGGCGGGCAGGAGCCAACCGACGCTGACACCGCCTATTGGGACAACATTGACCTCATGATCGTCCCGGGGCACCCCGGGACACATTTCGGCGCAAGCTTCGGGCACATGATGTCAGACGGATATGCCGCCGGGTACTACGGCTACTTGTGGTCGAAGGTGTACGGAGATGACATGTTCTCTGTCTTCGAAGACGAAGGCGTCTTGAATCCGGCGATCGGCCGTCGATATCGCTCCAAAATCCTGGCCAAGGGAGGCACCAAAGACGGCCACGATCTTCTTGTCGAATTCCTTCAGCGCGATCCCTCATCGGACGCCTTCATGGCCAATCTCGGCCTGAAGTAAGGGCTATTTTCCAAGAACTTAAGGTCCCGGGCAGGGTCTGTATCCATGGTCGCTCCACACGGAGTGGCCGCGCGCGCTTTCACATTGGAGTGATGACATGTCAGACACAGATACCAAAGTCATTTCGGCACCGGATCCGACCCCAGCCAAGGTGACGGAGACGGCCAAGCAGCCAGGCGCTTTCCGTCGGTTCTTAAGCCGGCTTTGGCGCCTCATCAAGATCCTTATCGTCCTCGCCATTCTCACGGGAATCGGCCTGG
>CBDTUI010000180.1:0-3538 GCA_965363765.1 uncultured Acidimicrobiia bacterium | reverse complement strand
CGACCGCCATCTTCATGCAGCCCGACTCGACCGGTCCTTTGAAGCAGGTGTGGGGTTTGATGCGGTTGACGGGGAGGAAGCGGTCGGCTCCGGCGGCGTTCGCGTCGAGGTGAACCGGGATGCCCGCGTCGGTCTGCCCGACGACGACGGTGTCCATCGTGGACCGGATCTCGGCGCCGACCGATGATTCGGTGATGCCGAGATCGGTCAGCATGGCGAGCTGGCCTTCGGCGGTCGCCCCGCCGTGTGACCCCATCGCCGGCACGACGAACGGCTCGGCACCGAGGTCACGCAGGGCGGCGACGGTGCCGCGCACCAGTTCGACCCGACCGGTGAGGCCGCGCGAGCCGGCACCGACCGCGATCGTCATGCCGGGCGTGACCGTGTCTCGGAACGTGCCCAGCGCTGCGTCGTAGGCGCCGCGCTCGATATCGGCCACGGCCGCGGGCGACGGGACGTCGAGCGGGTACGGGTGCAGTTCCGGAATCGTGAGCCCCGCCGCAAACGGCAGCTCGACCCCCGACACCAACTGCTCCCAGGACATGGTCGAACACTAGGTCAGGGCAGTACGCCCTCAGCGATCCGACTGATCCTGTTGGCGAGGTCAACTACGGGCTGATGAGCTGCGCATCGTCGATCTTCCAGTCGAGTGCGCGGACGGCGACGCCGGGAGCTAATTGCGCCGCCGCCTCGACGTTGCGTCGGACGCCGTCCAGTTGAGCCAGGGCCTTGAGGTGCACGACGGGAAACGCGCCATCGGGGGCGGTGATGTTGCAGGTCAGCGTGACTGCGGACCCGTTGACTGCGATCGCAGGTGGCACCACCTCCAGCGAACCATCGCACGAAGCAACGGTGCGGCTCGTGTCGCGGAAGCCTTCCATTGCCCACGTGACAGCCGCCGCCCCGTCAGCGTTCGTTTCACTCCTGGCGTCCGTGACTTTGGAGGTATGCAAGCCGACGGTGACGAAGCTCGCCAGTGCCACCACCACGACACCGAGCACCAGGACCAGGACGAGGGTCAGCACGAGAACGGCGCCGTCGTCGCATCGATGCTTGGCCATAGCTCGCTGCTTGTTCATGGCCAGGTGATCGGGTTGTTGTACAGGTCGTTATGGGACGTCATTGTTCCAGAGTGATGCGTCCAGTTCGCAGCGATGAGTCCTCCCTCGAAGTTTCCTGTGGTCTCGACGAACGCGAAGGGCGCCAGAAGCTGACCGTAGAAGCCATTCTGCACCACGACATGAGTCGAGTCCGGGAAGTTGACCAGGATGTTCTTTCGGTCTCCGAGCGAGGTCCAATCGACAGGTGCCGTCGAGATGGTGACCAGACCATCGCCGTTGGTGTCGATGACATTGATGATGAGCGGTCGACTCTGCGAGAAACCCTGGCACCCGGGGCCGCTCGTGGTGAAGGAGTACGACCCGTTCCAATACGCCTCCGGGAGGTTGAGGACCTGCGGCTTGGCGCCTGACGTGCACAGATTGACCGTCGAGGCGGTGGCCGTTGCGGTGACTTCGTTGGCGCACGATGACGCTGCACACACGTCAAGCAATCGGGCAAGCTGGGCCGAGCAATCGCGCAACTCGTCGAAGTCATCAGGGAAACTGATGGCAGTCGCAGGTGAGACGATCGGGTTACCCGGCCCCGAGAGGTGAATATAGTTTTCCTGACTTGCTGGGACTTCATACACATCGCGCCCCGTTTTGGAGTATGTAGTTCCAAGTGCGATGTCACCTCGGCCAACCGTCAGGATCTTCGGTGGAGCGGCACCATCTCCCAACCAGTCAATGCCACTCGAGTACAGGCCGAAGGAGGGGTTGACGGCGCTCATATTGCCCGAAGCGATGGTGACGTTGCTGTCCCAACGCAGGACCCCGCCGAGCCCGAGCCATCCTGTGATGGATCCTGTCACCACATGGACGTTTCCTTCGACGAATTCGCCGTACCCATGGCTGGCTTCGATCGGATTGGTGGTCTGACAGTCTCCCGGACTGTCGCGTGGCTCGGCCCGAGGCGATGCGATGACACTGGCATCCGGACCGTGCTGCTTCAAGATCAACTCGACCGTGTCGATCAGTGAGCTGTCACTGGCATCGGCGGTCGATACGGCAGTCGCAGCGGTACCACCCGATGCGTCCAAAGTGTCCGCGATGTTGACGCGGGAAATCGTGCTCGTGTCCGGCACGCCGGCGACCAGTTCACAGGTATAGCGGTCGAGGGCGGCGGAGGTCCCGGTGGTCGTGAGTCGGTAGGCGACCCGCCGAGTCCCCTTGTCGAACTTGAGCACGTTCACGCCCTGGGTGTTGCAACCGGCTGCAGCAGCGCTGGTGTCGTAGGCAGAATACGCGGTAGGCCCCGCCTGGACGTCGAGCGGGAAGTAGTTGACCCCCTGCTGCGTATCGTGAGACTCGGCTCCGAGGCGAACGACCCCATTCTCGGTCCTCAAGATCACGGTGATTGCTGCTGCCACCACCGCTGCGACGAGTCCAATCATGACGATCGCAACCACAAGTTCGACCAAAGTGAACCCTTGATCCGGTGCGGGGCCTTGGGTTGTCGGTGGTTGTGATCGCGAGCTAGCTACGAAGTTGTTCATTGGCTCAGAGCCCCGGGTTCGGGTTGGGAGAGACCATGCCGTCGTTCCAGGCCCCGCTGGCGCTCCCGGCCTGGGTCGCCTTGCGCTTGACGATCACGAGTTCACGCGTGAGACCTGCGACGGTTGCACTGATTGAGATTTTCTGCATCTGGGCCGAGCCAACACCGGAACATGCGCCCCATGAGTTGCCGTTCCAGAATTCCACTGACTGGATGGTGGCTTGCCATACATCCACGCCAGATTGGTAGCTGGCGGGTGTCGCACAGGACACATAGGTGTCTCCTACGAAGGTGATGTCCGTCAGATAGTCGCCCGCATCGGACACTCGTGATTGTGCCGTCGCCAGTCGATCGTGTGTGGCCGCCGATCGCAAGGTCGCTCCCATCGCAGCGAGGAGAGCCACCCCGGTCGTTCCGAGCAGCACAACGGCGATCAGGACCTCGATGAACGTCGAACCCCGGTTGGTGGCACCTCGAGCAGCGTCGTCGGCGCGGGTCGACCGCGTCGCTCGGGGATCACGATGTCGACGTGAAGTCATGCCGATGCTGGCCATGCGGTCGTCCTTGGATGGTGGTCTGTGCTGACGACGAGTAGCTCGGGAAAGCTGCGTCCGCCGGCACCTCTTCTCAATCTACCTCGATCAGAAGGTCGGTGTCCGGCGATATCCGGCGCGAGACTTTCGGCGATCACCCTCTACGTGTACTAGGTGAGACTTCGGGCACATGGCCTACGATCACTTCATGGAATCTTTCTGGAGGGCCACAGGCATTCAGCTCGGGAAGTACTGGAAGGTTGTCGCCGCGGCCGTGGTGGCGATTACTGCGATCCTCGCGATCGGTTTGACACAGGTCGAGTTCGCCACCGGCCAGGACAGTTACCTCAACCCTGAGTCGCAGATCGCGATCGACAACGTCGCCTTCCAGGACAACTTCGGTGGCGAGA
>CBDTUI010000179.1:0-3563 GCA_965363765.1 uncultured Acidimicrobiia bacterium | reverse complement strand
TAGCCGACCGTTCGGCTCCATCGGTTGTTCCGAGTCCGCTCACCGAGCGGGTGGATGCTCGAAAGCATCGATTCTCCTCAAGGCGACCAGCTCGCGCGAATGGCTGCTCCGATGGCGACGATAACCCCGGCCGCGATGATCATGCTTGCGTCTCTGGAGCCTCGGTCGGGTAAAGCGATGGATCGCCCGGTTCGATGCCAGCGGAGCGCAGCTCGTCGTCCGCATACTGTTCGCGATCGGCTCCGGGGCGGTGGTTGCGGGTGCGAATGGTCGAATCGCGGTATGCCTGGCTCAACAGTGACTGGACCTGTTTCCACGATCCGGCCGAACCTTCGCCGACGATCTTGCCGGAGTCGACGAGTATGAAGTATGGCGAAACGGGGATCTTGTATTCGTCCCAAGCTTCGGATGTCATCACAACCGGGTGGTGCCGGGGCGCCAACTGCTCCAGCCGCGATTCACTTTCATGTTCGAGGCTCTTGGTCACTATTACGAGGCGAGTATCGACACCCGGTAGCCCGAGGTCTGACCGTTCGGCAAACTCCTTCCAGAAGGTCTGGCAGGTCGAACAGCCTGTCGTCATAAAGGCCAAGAGGGTGGTGTGGTCAGTTCCGAGAACACCAACATGGCGCGCAGCGCCGTCCGGCTTTGTACCGGTGATGTCGAACGCCGGTGTGGTCTCGGATCGTGGTTCGGCGATCCCTTCGCGGGTCTTCAGCCCGCTATTGCGGGTTGGCTTTCCAGCTTCGCCAACCCCCAGTTCGTGCAGTGAACGAAGGATCTCGGCGTGGCTCCTGAGCAAACCTGCCACGAGCACGGCCAGCAGCGCGACGACAACCGTGAGCGAAACGATCAAGGCTGTCATCAGACCAACCTCGTCCCGTCGTCGTACTCGGGTACCGGGAGGTCGGGGAGCGCGGTCGGGCTCGAAGACCAGACGACCGGAGTTCCGGTCGGCATTTCGAGGGTCACGTTAGCGCCGCCGGTCCAGTTGCCGTTGCGGAGCATCCAGGTGGTTCCGTTTCGGACAACTCCGGGTGTGTCCGACCCGTTTCCGTCCCAGTCGCCGACGATCGGGGTGTCGGTTCCAAGGCCGAAGTTAAAAACCAGGTCGGGCTGGCCGGCCGTGTTCGAGTTGCGGAGATACCAGGTGCCGTTACGGAAATAGCCGGGCGTGGCAACGCCGTCGCCGTCCCAGTCACCAACGACGAACTGGTCGCCAACCTGGCCGAACGTGAACACGTAGTCGGGGGCTCCCGTGGCGTTGGCATTGCGTAGACGGAATTCGTTTCCGCGAATTACACCGACTGTTTCAACTCCGCTGCCGTTCCAGTCGCCCACGATGGGGATGTCGCCTGGTTCGCCGTACGAGAAAATGAGCTCAGGCGTGCCGCCACCGACCGAGTTCTTGAGTCGCCACCACAACACTTCATCGCCCAGCCGACCGAACCGACTGTTTCGGACGACTCCTGGGGTTCGGGTTCCATCGCCGTTCCAGTCACCCATCACTGGTATTTCGTTGGTGAGGCCGAACGAGAAGTTGGTGTTCGGAGATGAGGTTTCGATCCCGTTCTTCAACGTCCAGCTGCCCGTGTTGTAGACGCCTGGAAGGGCCGGATAGTTGGACGAGCTCTGCAGGCAGGGGCGGTTGTGGAACCGCGTGTTGTTGTCGGTGGCACTCGTTGTCGAGCAGCTCGAATCCCAGATCCATGGCGGCGTACAGGTAACGACCCGACAGATGATCGGGCCGAGACAGGTGACGTCGTTGCCGCATTGGCCGTATCGAAAGGAGGTACAGCAGGCCTTCCGGTTTTTGCAGCTCTTGTTCCCGCATTCACAGTTGCAGCTGGCGCATGACCGGGAGCACAGCCCGGATCCGCCGCAGGAGCAACCATTGCACGAAGCGTTGCAGTCGAGGTAGTAGCGCGGCTGATCGGCCCCGTTGACGTTGCAGTAGCCAGACCCGTCGGCTTTCCACCATCCGGCTGCCGTCGAACCCGGCGGGCAGCCGTTTTCGCCGGTCAGGGTGCAGCAGAACTCGGTGTAGCCGTCGCAGCACAGATCTGAGCAGTTGCACGACGATCCCGAGCAGGAGCAGATCGCTGCGTACGCGCTCACTGGTTGCATAGCGAACTTGAGGGGTGATACGACGAGGGCAGTGCCGACCAGGGCGGCCCTTTTGAGGAACCCGCGACGGTCCAGCTTCCTGTCCAGCACGCCGCTGGTTTTCTCGACGAGCCAGCGGCTCATGAAGTGCGAAGCGCCTGGTTGGTCTGCGGGAGGGCGGTCAGCAGAATATAGAGCAAGTAGATGGTGACGCCGGTGAGCATTAAGAGCGGGATGCCCGCTCCGGGCTGACTAGCGAGAAGCTCAGAGAGTTGAGGGAGCGGCCGGACGGCCGTGGCCGCCGCGATGGCGGCAGCGGCCAGGTTGACGATGATGTGTGTGAGCGAGGGGGGAGTCTCGGCCTTTCCGAAACACCCGCACGACTGCACCGGTGTCTTTGCTTGGCGAGCCATCATCACGAAGCCAGCGAATCCCAGGTAGGAACCGGCCATCAAAACCGAGGCGAGCGGGGCTGCAGTGGCGAAAGCCGCCGCTCCGATGGTGATCTCGATGACGCCAAGGGCACGGACCAGACCATGGTGTGCTGGCAGGTTGAGCGCGCCAAGGGCGGTGCTTGTTTCGACGGGTCGAACGACTTTCAAACCTCCGCCTAGCGCGAGCAAGGCAGCAACGGCGAGATAGGGTCCAGCGAGGCTCAACATCGGGTACGAGGATAGCCACCCCTGGCAGGCAGCCGAACTGGGTACGCAGGCCCTAGCTGATGCGGCCGGAAGTCCGCTTCAGCGTTGCAGTGCTCTCAACTCGGATGAGCCGGTAGCCGGTGCTGATTGCACCGCCGTCGCGTAGCTCTTTGAGTGCCTCGTTGACGGTTTGGCGACTGGCGCCGAGGAGGTCGGCGATCGAGGCCTGGGATAGATGGACCTCGCCCCGATCATCTGCCTCATCGAGAAGGAGTTCTGCGACCTGTTCCCGAACGGTTCGGTGCATGAGGCCGAGGACTCGGCGCTGGGTTGATTCGAGTTGGGTCAGGCCGGCAACCAGCCAGCGAAGGGTCAAAACCGGCCGTTGGATCAGAACCGGTAGAAGCTTGACCCGGTCGAACCGAAAGCCAGTAACAGCGTTCACTGCCCGAGCAGAAGAGTTGTACGGCTCGCCTCTGAACATGGCGATATCACCGAGCACCGATCCCGGGTGGGCTCTTCCGATGACCCTGGGGCTGGCACTTTCCCCGCGATACAGCTCTACCTGTCCAGCCTCGATGACATAGGCAGATGTGGCTTCCTGGCCGCTTCGAAACAGGTGGGTACCGGGGTATTTCTCGATGACTTCGCCGGTCTCGGCGAGCGCTTCAAGGTCACTTGGCTTCAGGGGCAGGTATTCGGTACGACCGAATGTGCTCGCCAACCAGGCGAAGTGTTGTGCGTCTTTGTTATCCATCGTGTGGTCGCGACATGGTGCGATAGTGACAACCTCCCGACAGTCACTTCTGTTCCCGG
>CBDTUI010000178.1:0-3600 GCA_965363765.1 uncultured Acidimicrobiia bacterium | reverse complement strand
CGAAAGGCGGTGAGGGCTTCGATCCGCCAGGATCGGAACCGACGAATACCCATTCGCCGGAGTCAGCGAACTCTGCCGCGAGGATCACTAACTCATACTGGCTTCGTGACCACACGCCGACCGTGTCGCGCAGTTGAGTCGCCAAAGATGACTGAGGTGGACGAGTTAACAGTGTTGTGGTCATTGGATGTTCCGCCTTTCTTCTTCGAGTGGCTGCCGATTGTGTGCCGCTCGAGCTCCGCTCGAGTAAGCCTACTTAGGGGGTGTGACAGCCCAAGAAGAGCGGTTTTTGCCACTAAAAGTGGCTGTCACGCGTCCGCGGCTACTCAACCACCACGGAACGTCCAGAACGACCAACACGGCCGAACGTCGCATCGCGGGCGTAGAGTCGATGCACCTCCGGACACAGCACTAGGTGGCTCCGCCTTGATGGGCTGATTCAACGACTACGGCGGTCCCATGGAAACGTAGTTTGCTCAACCGACAAGCGGAGCAGGAGTATATGGACACGGTCGAAGCGGCACCAGCGACCGACACGGACAGCGACCAGCCCACGTGATGTTGCGGCTGGCTTTTCTGTCGATGATCGGAGCACTCATTCTTTCAGGGGTGCCGTCCGCGGCTGCTGCGTCGTCGGTCGCCGAGCAGGTTGTCACGGCGGCGGCCCAACCAACACCGCCCGACGATGGCTCCGATCAAGACTCCACGACGACGTCCGAGCCAGCACCGCCCGACGATGGCTCAGATCAAGACTCCACGACGACGTCCGAGCCAGCACCGCCCAAGGAGGGCGAGGATCAAGAATCCACGACCACGTCCACCGATGTGGTCGACGACTTCCCCGTTCGACCCAGTTCCTCACCACAGGTGCGCGATTCCGGCATTCCGCTCGGTTCAATCGCTCTGGCGCTGCTCGTGTTGAC
Organism: uncultured Acidimicrobiia bacterium; assembly: GCA_965363765.1. Classification (GTDB taxonomy): domain Bacteria; phylum Actinomycetota; class Acidimicrobiia; order Spongiisociales; family JAENVV01; genus JAENVV01. The sequence continues at coordinate 2,677 of CBDTUI010000178.1, read as the reverse complement.
GGGTGTCGGTGCCGGCTCCTATGTGCTCGCTCGTCGCCGACCGGCAACTCCTATCCCCGAAGGCCCGCCCTCGGCCGCGACGGCGGCGGTTCCACCCTCTAGCGCAGTCGTGGTCGTAGCGGACCGTTTAGCCCGAAACGGTCCGCCCGTCGACTCGGCGGCAGCAGACTTTCTGATCGGCCTAGGCAAGGCACTAATAGACGCCGGTGCTGCAGTCGGCCACATCGAGTCCACACTGCACACCGTCGCCCGAGCGAACGGCATCGACGGTGTCGGCGTGATCGTGTTGCCGACGGCGCTCATCGTGTCGGTACCCGATGGCGACAAGGTCATCACCGACATCGGCGCCGCAAGTGGACCGCCGTTGCGCCTCGACCAAATCGACGACGTGCTAAGCCTGGTCCTCGAAGCCGAGACGGGAACAATCCGCGCTGGTGAGGGGGCCAAACGGCTCAAAGAAATCCGGTCCTCCCCCGGCCCACACTCACCGAGACTCACCCTCACCGGCCACGTCTTCGCCACAGTCGGTCTAGCCGCGATCCTCCACGGGACCTGGGTCGAAGTCGTGCTGGCAGCGCTACTCGGCTCGGCCGTCGGTGCGTTCCGCCTCTGGACCCGGCGCCTCAGTTCGTCCTACCAGCCGTTCGCCGTATTGATCGCCGCGACCGCAGTATCGATCGCTGTGTTCGCGCTCAGCAGAGTAATAGACGATCTCTTGACGTTCCCCCTCGTTATCGCTCCACTGATCACGTTCCTCCCGGGCGGTCTACTGACCATTGCAGTCCTCGAGCTCGCGACCGGCCAGATCGTCTCAGGAGCGTCGCGTCTAGCGTCAGGCGGACTACAGCTCATCTTGCTATCGCTCGGCATCGTCGCAGGCAGCCAACTCGTCGGGGTGCCAGCACGCGAACTCGGCAACGACCCTGGGGGGACAGCCGCCGCTCTAGCGCCCTGGGTCGGCGTCGCAGTGTTCGGGATCGGCCTGGTGTGGTTCCACGGTGCGCGGTCTTCCGCTCGGGTTTGGATCTTGCTCGTACTATACGTGGCGTACGCGGGCCAGGTCATCGGCGGCCTGTTCTTTGGCAGCGCGCTCTCCGCCTTCTTCGGAGCTCTCGCCATGACCCCGATCGCGGTTCTGGTCGCCCGCCAACCGGCCGCTCCTTCGCCGCTCGTGATGTTTCTCCCGGGGTTCTGGCTCCTCGTTCCGGGAGCACTCGGGCTCGACGGAGTCACCCGACTATTCGGCGCCGGAGGATCCGCCGCGACCGGGGTCCTCCTGACAACCGCCACATCAATGGTGGGCGTCTCGCTTGGAATCCTGCTCGGCCTGGTCCTGGTAGCAAGCGATCCAGAGCGTCCCTGGTCTGAGACGCCGTAGCCAAGCCGGTTTGGTTGACCCGCGTTCTGATTCAGGGTTCTCGCTAGAGCGACGAGTACTTGCCTTCGGTCCACTCGTCACGCAGCTTGAACTTCTGGATCTTGCCCGATCCGGTGAGCGGGAAGTCGTCCATCGAAAACCAGTGGGCTGGCGTCTTGTGCGGCGCGAGATGCTCCCGCAGGTGGGCAAAGAGGGCTGCCTTGTCGAGTTCGGTGCCAGGAGCTGGCCGAATAAACGCTCCAACAACTTCACCGAATTTCTCATCGGGAAGACCAACAACGGCAACCTCGGCTACGTCGTCGCGGGCAAAGAGCAGATCTTCGAGCTCACGGGGATAGATGTTCTCACCACCGCGAATAATCATGTCTTTCAGCCGACCCTCAACAGTGCAATAGCCCCGCTCGTCCAAGGCACAGAGGTCGCCGCTGTGCAGCCATCCTTCAGCGTCGATTGCGTCGGCCGTGGCGTCAGGCATCTCGAAGTAGCCGTGCATGATGTGATAGCCGCGGGTGAGGTATTCGCCGACTTCACCGATCCCTACGGTCTCACCCGTCTCGGTGTCGACGATCCTGATCTCAGAGCCGGGCATGGCCAGACCGACCGTGCTCGCCTTGTCATCAATCGCGTCCGAGGGGCGAGTCATCGACGCGACCGGCGAGCACTCGGTCTGCCCGAAGACGATCACGAAAACCACTCCAAGCATCTCCTCAATTCGCCGAACCAGCGGCGCAGGAACCGTCGATCCGCCGGACACGACCGTTCGAAGCGACGACAGGTCTCGGGTCACGAAGTCGGGATGTTCCATGAGCGCAATGAGCATCGTCGGAACGCCACCCATTATCGCCACGTTCTCGGCTTCGATCAGCTCGAGCACAAGAGCCGGGTCAAAGAGGAGCACCGGTATATGCGTGCCGGCCAGGGCCAGTGCGCCTAGCGCACCGAGCACACAGCCACCGGTGTGGTACAACGGCATCGGGTTAAGCCAGACCGCTCCATCGGCCCCGCCCGCAATCAGAGCGGTGTGCTTCGCGTTGTTGCAGATCCCGCGGTGATGGAGCAAAGCGCCCTTCGGGAAACCGGTTGTGCCTGAGGTGTACTGGATCTGTGCGGGATCGTCGGGTGTGACGATCGGCAGTTCCGTGTCGTCGGAACCCGAGTCAAGAAAGTCGTCCCATTCGTCGAGCCGGATCACGTGCCGAAGTTCAGCGAGTTCGGGCCTTACCGATTCAAGAGTCGCCAGCAGCGGATTGCCCCGGAACTCTGGCAGAACGAAGCACCCCGATGCCCGAGACTGCGTCA
>CBDTUI010000177.1:0-3731 GCA_965363765.1 uncultured Acidimicrobiia bacterium | reverse complement strand
GGAGCAGTCGCGAGTCTTCGAGGGCGGCTTCGCGATGGCCAATGCCAGCCATGTATGCCGGATCAGTGGCCATCCCGAGAAACGCATTGAGGCTGGTGTGCCGCACAATCATGGCGACGTCCCACATCTCATCCGGCGGGCCGATCAGGTAAGGCAAGGCTTCCCCGAAGAACGTCATCGAACCGCCCAGGGCTTCGAGAAACGGCAGGGTATGACGTGCGTACAGGTCGTACGCCTGCCTACCGCTGATGTCGTTACCGGGGTCGAGGTGAGGGTGGGCGCCGTAGTTGGCTTTCTCCCGGAAACGGAGAAGATTGAGCATCATCACCGAACCCTCGATGCCTCTCGTGAACAGCACTCTGCCCTGGTCATCGGTTGGATCGATGTAGCGTGGGATGGGGCTGTCCGTTGATTCGATCATCGGGAGACCCTAACTGCAGCCTTGGAGGGCCATGACTGATCTTGTGTACATCGCCGGGCCGCTCTTCGATGAGGGAGAACGGTGGTGGATCGAGCGAGTCGAAGAGGTGGTGGCTGCGGCAGGTTATCGGACCTTCCTGCCGCATCGGGACAACCAGCCCAAAACTGCCGACAACGTCGACCAAATTTTTGAGTCGAATCGCCAGCATCTCGACACCTGCTCCTTCGTCGTGGCCAGTCTTAACGGACTAACCACAGATGACGGGACGGCCTGGGAGATTGGCTATGCGTACGCTCGCGGCCGAAGGGTCGTCGGCGTCCACACCGATTGGCGTCGACGATTTCACGATGAGATCGTCAACCTGATGATCGAGCGATCGCTCACCGAGTTCGTCCACTCTCTTGACGAACTCGGTGAGTTGTTGGTCAGTTTCGATTGACCTAGAGAAGCCTTCAGGCACCTACGGTGCCGGCAGAACCTGGTTTGATAGAACAATCCCATCGATCCAGGCTGTGACGGTCTGAGTGCGTGGGCCAAAGTCAGCATCCTCGAACTCGGTCTTGGTCGGTGCGTTGATGATGGTGGCGGTCGCGAACGGCGAGTCATCCGGGTTGTAGACAGTAAGTTCGAACGTTCCATCAAGGGCGCCTACGGCCGACTCGGTAGTCGCGTGCCATTCGAATCGGTACCAGGTATCTACCAGTAGAGCCGGAGTCAGTGTCACCTCGACATCACCCGTTCCCACCACGCCGCCGGCTTTCATGAGCACCCGACCGTTGGCCTGTACGGTGATCGAATGAGAGTTCGAGTCGGTGGGTGGCACATCGTACCCGCTGACCACGTCGACAATCCGCGTTCCCGCCGGGGCCGGGAAACCGGTGTAGCGGAAGTACACCCTTCCGTACAGATCTTGGGCCTGGTTGAAGTCGTTGGTACGCAAATACGTAGCGGTGTCTCCGTTGACCCGCTGGAAGAGAGCAGACATCAGGCCTTGAGCTGCGAAACCGCTGTCATAAACCGGTGCCCCCACCCGTCCGACCGCCGTCTCGGTCAAGGTCAATGATCCACCCGTAAGCAGTGCGCCGTCACCGGACACCAACAACGAGCCGATCGGGGAGTCAAAGGTGACCACCCACGGATCAATGGTGGTACCGGTTCCCGCAACCGACACGGTGGTAACCGTGGATAACGTCTCGAGGGCCGACTTGACATCCGCGGCGATTGCGTTGTAGGCGATGGCAGTGGTGGTTTGGCTGTCCACCGTCAGCGTGAAGGTGCCGCCGGTAGAGGTACCGACGTCGATCGTCGTGATTTCTTTGACCGGAGCGATCGAGGAGACCTGCGACCACCGGTCCGGGTCCCCGATATCGGCGGTCTTGACGACGGCCGCGTCAACGCCGGTCTCGAAGCCGTTCGCGAACGTATACGGCAGGTTGACCGATGGCAGTTCGCCGTATGCGTCGTAAGGCGTTCCCGAGGTTGCATCGACCAGTCGGAAGTCGTACTGGTCGGTGTCGTCGGCGCCGGTCAGTCTTACAGAAAAGAGAAACTCAGTTTCAGCATTGGAGGCGATCGCAACCGCAGTCTCGATAGCCCCGTTGGCGTCATCCAACCGGCCCGCACCGAACGTGAGCGGCCCGTTGAGCCGCTCGGTTGTGACTGCTCCATCGACCAGGTCAACACTGTCGGTGGCTGCTAGCCGAGCAGAAGCACCGGTGACATCTACCCAGTCTGACCAACCAGGTCCGTTGGGTGAATCCGGGCCGATGAAACGGTACTGCAGCTTGGGCTGCACATTCACCGGCAATCCGGTGCCAGTGTTTGTCATTCCAACCCGAATCCCGAACGTGGTGGAGTTGGTGACGACGACGCCCTCGTTGATCGGTCCGATGATCGCGGCCCCTGCTTCGGTGCCGTCGCTGTAGATGCCGAACCATGCCTGAGTGAACACCGGGTTAGTTGCCACGGTGGTTGTCGTAGTCGTCGAAGAAGTCGTGGTTGAGCTGGTGGTCGAAGTGGTTGTGGTGCTGGTGGTCGTCGTCGGTGGGAAGTTGGTCAGAGCCCTTGCCAAGAATGATGCCATTTGGTCACGTTTGACTGTTTGGCTCGGGCAGAAGTTCGTGTTCGTAGGCGGGTTGCATCCGAAGGTGATGCCCGAAGCAGCCAGTCGGTTGATGTTGCCCTGGAAGACAGATGTTTCGTCGTCGACGAAGAAGTCTTCGGAGGTGCTTGGCAGGTCAAATCCGCGATCGATAAAGGCCGCCATCTGTCCGCGGGTTACTTTGCCTTCCGGGCAGTAATTGGTGTTCGCTGGAGGGTTACAACCGGATGTGATGCCAGCGGCGGCGAGGCGGTTGATGTCGCCTTCGAAGATCGAGGTTTCGTCGTCTCCAAAGAAGTCTGCAGTCGTTGCCGGCAAGTCAAGTGCCCTGGAAAGGAAAGCAGCCATTTGTCCGCGAGTCACTGTCCCTGATGGGCAGTAGTTGGTGTTGGCGGGGGGATTACACCCCTTGGTGACACCCGCTGCGGCGATGAACTCGATATTGGCTTCATGGATGTTGCCGTCGTCGTCGGCGAAGGTGTTTGGCGTCTGTGCGGCGACACCGTCGCCCGTTACGACAGTCACCAGGGAAACCATTGAGAGGATGAGTACGAGCGCCAATGCGCCTCGAAATAAGGTTGTTTGCATAATGCCCCCAGGTGCATTAGATAATTGTGTGATGGCTCCGAGCGCCTGACGCGCCTGATAGTGGTTGCTTCAACGCTGACTGTAGTATTGCCCAAGTCGGTACCGCTTGCCAACCTGTCATAGCACTGGATCGCTCCAGACTCAGACGGCTCAGCTGGCAGATCTTACCTGAAATTTAACGAATGTCGAGACTGGACCGGAGCGGCACACCGGCGCCGCTCCGGTCTTCTCTAGTGTTTCTCTACTGTCCAATCCAGCCCTGGTTCGACATTGCGACCTCGTCGATCCAGGCGACAACAGTCTGGGATCGAGCGCCGAAATCGGCATCTTCGAATTCCGTCTTCGTATACGCCGACGGGCCAGTGATGATTCCTGTGTCGAGGAGCGTGCCTGTAGCGCTATAGATGCGCACCTCGAAGTGGCCGTTGCCTGCGTCGCCTGCCGTTTCGGTGGTGGCGTGCCATTCGATGCGGTACCACGTGTTGACACTCAACACCGGCGTCATCAGCAGGTTCGTTTCGGCCCCGGTGTTGCCCACCGCACCGCCGGCTTTCATGTTGATACGCCCGGCCGAGCCGATGGCGCCGAAGCCGGTAAGGGTGATCGAATGGGAGTTCTGGT
>CBDTUI010000176.1:0-3812 GCA_965363765.1 uncultured Acidimicrobiia bacterium | reverse complement strand
AACCAGTACTCGACCTCCTGGTTCACCCACGGCGAAGCTGCCGCATCGGGAGACAGGAGCAGCACAAACCAGCCGGACTGATCCAAAGCTTCGGCGATCGACGACCACAGATGCGGATTCGCAGCCAACGACGACTCGTCACGAAAGATCCGCACCGCCCGACGTTTCCACCACGGCTTCGCAAACTGCTGCAACCCCGCTTGAACACGTGGAGCCAACAGATCATCAGCCGAATGCGAATACGAGATAAACCCGTCGAAAACTTGAGTTGCGGGGTCCGAACGCTTCGGAGATAACTCAGCCGTCATGGTTCTCTCCCACCGTGGATTGCCAGGCCCCCTATCGAAACTACTGGACCAACGTACCTGAGGTCGATAAAAACCTGATTACAGGCGTCGGCGCAGGCTATAAAGCGGCAGGGGCCCGAAGCTTTTTGCTGTCGAAAGGGTACCGACGTACTGACAGTCGAAACTGTCGTTGCCTCCGAGAACGGCGAGCGCGGCAAACGGATGAGTCGTATAGATCTCTCCCTCGGGCGTGCGGGGTTCGATCCGAGCGGTTTTGGTGACCCCTACCCCATAGAACAGTCGGGAATCGGAGATCGGATCCCATCCTTCGAAGACAGGCGTGGCATGTGCGGCCAGTCTCAGTCCCCGGATCGGGTCAAGTCCGAGGGCAGCGTAGTCAATCTGGTGAGCCGTATCACGCAGCAACAATGCACAATCGGCGGCTGCCTCGACATCCTCAAAAACGAGATACAAGGCGTCGCCCCACGTACGCCCAGAGAGAATCTGCTCGGAGAACGGAACAAGAGCTTCGGCGATCTTGTTGATCACCTCTTCCTGAAACGCAACAAGCTGTCGTTCGTTTAGCCGTGAGTAACCGGCGAAATCCCCAATGACCACACCCCGGACCTGGCGGGTCCATTCAGGCTCGTGCCCAACCGCCGCCTGGCCGGGAGTAACCGAAATAACCGTGCTGGCACGGCCCGTCGCCCCCCAGTGAGCGACATCCACAGAGGTGCCTGCATGACCGTCGGTAACGATCTCATCCCAAACCGAAACCTGGTGAGCGTCAGTCGCCAAATAGTCGGCACGGATAATGGCGTCGCCCATGGCAATGCGACTGCAAAAGTCAAACAGAATTGGGTCATCGAGATATCCGCCAGCCGAAGCTATGACGACGCTTTCCGCGCCGGCAAGGCACCGTTCGAATCGCTCAACCCAAGCAGGTCCGGCTGGAAACACGGATGTGCGAATGAACTCGTCGCGGTCAAACGGGAGTACGACACTGAGTTGAGCGCCCCGGTCAAGCAATACCTCGGCCGCCAGGATGTCAGCCCCGGCCGCCAACGACCCGTAGCCGTAACCGGCATTGACTCGCTCAAACACATCGCCCAGTTCGGCTCGAACCCGCTCTTCGTCAGAAGCGATGAATCGACCGTCGTGGCCTGGTGGCGAAATGAGGTGCCCGCAGTAGTGGACGACGGTCGGATTATGGATCGGATCCAATAGACCCGGGTCGATGCCGCGCATCGCGCAGATCCTTCGCAACTGTTTGGTCGTCGTCGCCCGGTCGGCGTGGCGTCCAAGGCTCAGCGCACCAGCCCGACCAAGAGCGACCACGGCCGCGGCGACATCACCCAAAATGAGCGCCCCTTCGGCTTCGATGGCGGCGTTCCAATACGCCTGCTCGCCGGTGCCGGCATCCGCAGACTCGACCGCCTTGAGAGCCTCGGACGCAAAAAGTGATGCTTTCGCTTCGTCCCCGGCCACGAGCCAAACAAAAGCCGCGTTCACCGCCGGGTAGGCGCCACCATTGCGTTCGAAGATCGCCTCGTAGGCCGCTGCAGATCGCCGGGCCCATCCGGCGCGTTCTTCGCCCTGCCGAGCCAGAGCCATATCCTTATCGAGTCTCGCTCCCAGGGCAGGGACATCTTCGGCCAGCCTCGGCGAAACCACCTTCGGGTCGACCGAACCAAGGGCGTACGTATCGAAGCGGTGGCGGGCCAGGTTGGTTGCTCCCGCCCGAGCCAGGGCCCACGTTGCCAGGTACCGCACCTCGACATCGGTGTTGCCGCGTTCAACGAGGCCTGCGGCCCGGTCATACGCTTCAAGGTATTGGCCTCCCCGAATCAGCTCGCGAAGATCTTCGGCAGGCAGAAAGTCCGACGTCTGCGAAGGCTGCTCGATGCCGAGGCGTAAGCGAAACGTTGATGCATCGTGAATCGAAACGGTTGTCGGTAGCGCCGCCCGAACGGAGGCAGTTCGCCCCGTGCCCAGCAGCGAAGCAAGTTCTCCGAAGTATCTCCCCGGCCCGAGTTCGGCGATTACTGACACCTCGCCTCCAGGGGAATCCTTAACCACCTCCACCCGGCCTGACTCGATCCAGTAAACCGTATCGGCCGGATCACCCTCTCTCACGATGTAATCACCCTGGGCAAATGTCTCGAACTCGGGTTCACCGAGCCAGTCGTCAGACGCGGCATCGCCAGTGTCCTCAAGGCCGGGATCGTGCAGCAGGATTCGCTCTTCCAAATCGGCGAGATCTTGCGATGGCTCCAACCCCATCTCATCGGCGAGCAAGGCCCGATATCTCCCGAACGCACGTATCGCCTCGGCCTGGCGTCCCGACCGATACAGGGCAAGCATCAGCTGTCCCCACAACCGCTCCCTGAGCGGGTGCTTGTCGACTAGGCCGCTGAGGTCGCCGATGACCAGATCATGACCGCCGATGGCAATCTCGGCATCGATCAACGCCTCGACAACACTCATTCGCTCTTCATCGAGTTGTCGAGCCGCCCGCTCGGCAAACTCGTACCCTTGCAGGCCGTCGAGCGCTTCACCCTGCCACTGTGCCAACGACTGACGGAAACTCTCGGCTGCTCGCCTGTAATGACCGAGGGTGGCCATCTGCCTACCGCGGGCTGCGTACCTCCGAAAGCGGTCAATGTCAGTACTGGAGACGGGGACATCCAGTTGATAGCCACTCCCCGAACTGGCGATGATCTCCTCGCCGACCCCTGCACGCAGACGAGAGACAGTTACCCGCAGGGAAGCTTCGGGGGAAGCGGCCTCCTTGTCACCCCATAATTCTTCGACAATCTGATCGAGCGGAACCGGAGCGGGAGCCCGCAAAGCGAGCAGTGCAAGGACAGCCCGCGGTAGCGGCCCTCCGATCTCAACATCGTTACCAACTCCATCAGTGACCCGAATAGGTCCCAACAGATGCACATCGACCATGCGCGGAAGCCTACCGACGCCACTACGACCCATGACGGCCGAACCGAATCGACCCGCAACGCTCTGCCACGAAGTTCACTTGGCCACTCACGTGCTGCAATCTGCCTTGCCTGAGTTACACCAGCATTACAAAGAGCCATCCGACATAGGGGCCATCTGACTCCGAGCAGGATCATCTCGACGCGTTTTCAAACCAGACAGCTCACCTACCCACAAGGCCGCACTCCCGACGGGATCTGCCAGGCCGACTTTTAGTGTCAGGTGCCCGGATTAGAGTCTCGGCCATGGCAGGATCGATCATTGGCGCGGCGGTTAAGCGGGTCGAAGACCCCCGCTTCATCAAGGGGCAGGGGACCTACGTCTCCAACATGCAGCTAGACGGCGCCGCCCATCTCGCCCTGGTCCGCTCCCAGATCCCGCATGGGCGAATCGGCGACATTGACACCGCCGGCGTTGCCGAAATGCCTGGCGTTATCGGCATCTATACCTCTGACGATCTCGACATCCCTGACGAAGGACCCGACTACGACTTCCTACCTCCGTACACCGGTCGACCGATCCTGGCGAAGG
>CBDTUI010000175.1:0-3815 GCA_965363765.1 uncultured Acidimicrobiia bacterium | reverse complement strand
CCACGATCTCGGTCGCGACTTGGGCGATGCCGATCGTCCGGCCTAATCGAGGTGAGTGCACTACCGCTGATATGGTCCCGACTTCTTGACCACGAGCGAGCACCGGGCTGCGTTCGGTGAGCGGCCAGGCAGATGGCAAGTCGCCGTCAATCATCAGACCGGTCAGGAGACGGCGTGGCCCTTGGGCAGCTATCTCGGTGAGGGCATCCTTGCCGATGTAGTCCACGCCAGTTTCGACATCGACGTACCGAGCCATGCCGGCTTCGAAAGGGTTGGATTCGGCGGTGGTATCGCCGCCCCAGGAAAGTAGCCCGCTCTCAACCCGCTCAACATGGTTAGGCGCTCCCGGCCCTATGCCGTACTGAGTACCTGCCGCCTTCACCCCCTCCCACAATTCGGCCCCCCTGGAGGAGTCCTGCAGGAACAGTTCGAATCCACCCTGCTTGGACCATCCCGAGCGACATAGCGTTATCGGTATTCCGTGCAGGTCGGTTTCGCGAAACCAGAAGAACTTGAGGTCTCGCGTCCAGTCCCCGAACAAATCTGCGGCCAGAAGTTCGGCCTTGGGTCCTTGGATCGCAAGGGGCGAGACGTCTGGTTCGGAGACCGTCACATCGAAATCTCCTTCGCCAGCGACGGCTCGGCACCAGAGCAACATGTCGGCGTCGGCTAGGGAGAACCAGAATCGATTTTCGTCGAGCTTCATGAGGATCGGATCGTTGAGGAGGCGTCCGTCGTGGTCGCACATGGCGACATATTTCCCCTGTCCTATCTGCATGTTCGTAAGGTCCCGGGCGGACAGTTGCTGCGCTAGCCGGGCTGCGTCGGGTCCAAGAAGTTGGACCTGCCGTTGGCTGGCGACGTCCCAGATGGCGACGCCATTCATCAGCCGGTCATATTCGGCTTGCAGGTTGCCGTATGACAGCGGTAGAAGCATCTTGTTGTAGACGGTGAAGTCTGATGCCCCGGCGGCCACGGTCGCGTCATAGAACGGTGATGTACGGATTCGCGGGGTGATCGTGAGCGAAGGCATGGCGGGCAAGAATAGCAACGCGGGCGGGCTCGGGCGGGCCAGAGAGAGGTTAAGGACGCGGGTCGCGATCTCGTATCCACGCGGCGAATAGCGGATCTACTAGTTCCAAATCTTCCCCGTACGGACGCCAAGCCAGGCTGCGCCGTTCCAGTGCCACCAGGGCCTTTGCCGCAGTGCCTTTCGGTAGACCGAGTCGCCTGGCCGACGCCCCGTAGGGTGGCTCGCCCCAGGCGAGTAATCGGGCAGTCTTTCGCTGTCCGCTCTCGAGGCCGCTCTCGACCGCCACAAATTCGTGGTGGCTCCTTGCCATAACGTCGGAATAGGCCTCGTTCCAGGTGTCCATGTCGGCCGTCCCGGATGGTCCGGTCGATTGCCACACTGAGTGGGCAAGAAATGCGGCGCGTTGTGGATGGCCGCGGGAGGCGCCAAGAAGATGGGGGAGTGCGGTACCCACATCTCGATTAGTAGCCGCGAACTTCTCCTCAATGAACTCTGCCAGGGCCTCGTCGGGCAACCGACCGAGTCGGAACTGCTCGGCCTGGCCATAAAGAGGCGCGGCCCGATCGGCGAAAATTGTATTTAGGATCGACTGTTCGGAACCAGCGAATAGGTACGAAAGTCGGTCACGCTGGTGCTGAATCGTTGCACGGATGATCGCTTCAGCTTTAGGCACATCGGCGACGGCTTGGAACTCGTCCATGACTACCAGCGCTCGACAGTTGAGGTCACCAGCCGCCTGGTAGGGGAGTCGCAGCAGTTCCTCCAGTAGATGGGGAGCCTCCTGCTCGCCTCGCTTCATCTCAATCGAAGCCGGGCCATAGCCGAGCTGTGCCGAGATCTCCGGACTCCTACTAGCCAGCTTGCGCACTGCAGTTGCGAACGGCCCGGTTGGGACCGATTGAAGGGCTTGGCCGAGCCGATGGGAAAGGTCGTCGATCGTTTGAACACCGAGAAAGTCGACGAGCACCACGGCCAGATCGTTTGAATCGTGGGCGTCGCGTCGGATCCGATGTATCAGGCTGGTCTTGCCGTACCGGCGCGGTGCGTACAGCAGAACAAACCGGCCGTGCATGGCTCTATCGGTAAGCGCGGCGATTTCCACATCACGCCCTACAACGTCGTCGGGCGGCGCCGGACCGTCGAATACGAAAGGCGAGGTCTCAATGTCAAACGTCATGGTATTCCATCAGGATACCTGATAGGTGTTCCTAGGGGGAACCGTTGTGCCGGGATTCATGGTTTTGGTGTGGGCCGGACGAGGAGCAAGCCGGTGTCCATGTTGGAGATGGCGATAGCGCCCGAGGGAAAGTACGGGTACACGCCGAATGCTCCATTGAATTCGCTGCTGTTGCGGCTTGGATAGGTGTCGAACCAACCGACTAACGGGTACGACAGCGACCCAGGGTCAGAGACATCGAAGATCCGGAGGCCGCCCTCGTAGTTGGCCTGATACATCAGAGAGTCCACGACGAAGATGTTGTGATTGGTGGCGCCGAGTTCGTCAACGAAGTCCCCAATCCAGATCGGATCGTCGAGATCCTCCAGGTCCCAGACAATGGTGCGGGTGTTTGTGTTGGTGTCGAATTCGTCGAACTCGTCCCCGAGGAAGAACCATCGCTGGTCGGCGGACAGCCAACCTTGATGGGTGTAACCGACATCTCCGTAGGTCTCGCTACTGATGACAGACGGCTCGCCCTTGTTCGTGACGTCGATGACGACCAACTTCTTGAGACCAGCGGCGAAACAAACTTGGCGGTTTTTGTAGTCCTGGTCCGGGCCGTCGTAGACGACGCATTGGACGTCGTGCAATACACCGGCGCCTTCAAAACAGCCTGCCGCGGTTGGACGGCTGGGGTCGGTGATGTCGACGATGTCGAAGCCACCGCCGCACGTATCGCCCCCAATGGCGTAGGCGAACCCCGATTCGGTGTCTATAGCCAGGTTGTGGGCAGTGTCGAAGCCGTGGTAGTTGGCAACCTCTGACACGGAATCGTCCGACAGCGAGGCAGCCAGGTCGACGACCTGCATGCCGTGTCCGGGTGTCTCTCCGACGATGAACGCATGGTCGGCGTACACCTTTATGTCCTGAAGCGGGACGAGGTCGCCGTTGCCCGGGACGTCGAGGAAGCCAAGAAGGTCGGGATTGCTCGGATCCGTAATCTCGACGAAGGCCGTACCGCGTGCCAGGCTCAATATGACGACCTCTCGACCACTGTCCGGGTCGGTCCAGCCCCACAGATCGGTCGCCAGATCAGAGTCGGCGACGCCACCGAGTTCCGCGAAGGATAGGTCGGCCATGAGTTCGATATCTGAACAGGGATAGCGGCCAGCCAGACCCTCGATACAAGCGCTGAGAGCAGGCGGCAGGGTGGTGGTAGTTGTCGAAGGAGGTGCAGGGCGACTGCTCGTCGTTGAAATGCCCGCCAGGACCGAAACTTCGGGTGATTCAGCCGGCGACGTCGGATCCGGAGCGCCGGCGGTTGTGCAGCCGCTGAGCACCACACTCGCCACAGCGATCCAAAGGTATGTCCTATGCATACCGAATAGCGTAGTGCGAGGTACCCCTTAGGCGTACCTCGCACAGACCGATGGAGAACGGCCACGTCGCATCGTTGCGGCCTGAACCAGTAGCGTCGAACTATTTACCATCATTGTTGACGATTACGAAGACGCCATCGAGCATTCTGTCGACGTCCTCGAGTTTCGATCTGGCTGACGATTCGCTTCTTTCTTCGCGTCGACGACTTCCAGGCAACTTACGACCGGATGATTGCCGCTGACG
>CBDTUI010000174.1:0-3845 GCA_965363765.1 uncultured Acidimicrobiia bacterium | reverse complement strand
ACATCGCAGCCTGTGCCCAACAGATCCCGCACCAATACGTCGCCCAGCTTGATCGGCGTCTCGACTTGTACCCGCCGCAGCGCCACGCATGCGGCGAGCACCTGATCCTTGGGTATGTCGCCGGTGGTCTTGACCGGCAGTCGCGGCCACAATCCACCGCTGATCGCCACGGTAGTGGTGACACCTCGCCGGGGGTCGGTGTGCTCCTGTGCGGCGTAGCGGTCGCCCTTCCGGCAGGAGGATCCGCGGATTTCGATGATGTCGCCTTGGTTGTCCTCATCGACCTCCAGGCGGCAGCCCAACGGGCAGCCGATACACAAGTAGGCATAGGTGGTTGTGTCACGGGTGGCGATCTCGTCGGCGGTCATCGGGGGACAACCTCGACCTGAAGGGCGTCACTCTGGAGTCCCTCGAGCACCCCGGGACGGAGTTTCAGCGTGACCATCTCTGCCGGAACCACGTATCTCAGTCGACGCTCGTGGACTACCGCCCCCTCGGCATCTCGAAGGCGAAGCACGCTCTTCTCCAGCGGTTTGCGAACCCGCAGATACACGGTATGGGGCTGATCGGTGGTGACCGTATGAGGCACGCAGTAGGCGACATTGGTGCTGGGTTGCAGGCGCACGTTGTCATGCGGTGGCCGAACCCCCGAGGCAAAACGGCCGGCATGGCCCCCTGCCATCTCGGCTTCGGCACTTACGAAATCGACTAGGTCATGAATGTGAACCACGTTCCCGCATGCGAACACGCCATCGCGAGACGTCTCCATCGTGCTCGACACGATCGGTCCGGACGTAGTCGGATCGAGTCGCAGTCGCAGCTCGCGGGACAACTCGTTCTCGGGGATCAGGCCGACAGAGACCAGCAGCGTGTCGCATGGAATGTCCCAGGCCTTAGAGAGAATCGGCTTGAGATGTTCGTCGACGGGGGCGACAGTGACCTTGTCGATCCGATCCCTGCCGTGGATCTCGACGACGGTGGTTGACAGGTGAAGCGGAATGTCGAAGTCGTGGATGCATTGCACGATGTTGCGGCTCAGGCCATTGGCGTACGGCATAAGTTCGAACACCCCCGCCACCTCGACGCCTTCCATTGTGAGCCGACGGGCCATGATCAGGCCGATGTCACCGGATCCGAGGATGACCACACGACGTCCCGGCAGGACGCCGTTGAGATTGACCAGTCGTTGGGCGGCGCCAGCAGTGAAGATACCGGCGGGCCGTCCGCCGGGAATACGGATGGCGGCTCGGGTCCGTTCCCGCGCTCCCATCGCAAGAACAGTCGCCTTCGTGTCGAGGATTGCGACACCGTGGTCAGCAGACAACAATTTGAGGTTCTGATCGCTATCGATGTCGAGCAGGTAGGCGTTGGTCAGCACATCGACACCGTCGTCAAGAGCGTTCTCGAGGATCCGCTGGGCGTACTCGGGCCCTGTCAGTTCCTCGCCGAAATGGTGGAGGCCGAAACCGGAGTGAATGCACTGCAGGAGGATTCCGCCGGCTTCCGCTTCCCGGTCGACCACGAGGACCCGTTCCGCTCCTGTGTTGCGGGCCGCGATGGCTGCGCCGAGGCCGGCTGGCCCTCCACCGGCGACAACGACGTCGTACTTCGGATGTAGAACATGGGGGCGGTCGTCGATCATGACAGCTCCTCCGCCGGTGCTGCGTCGAGGCGGTCGAGCACGAGCCACGATCCCGGCCCCCGCTTGGTGACCTCTGACATTTTGATCCCGAGCTCAGCGGACAGCAGTTCGATGCAGCGGGTGGCACAGAACCCGCCCTGGCAGCGTCCCATCCCGGCTCTGGTCCTAAACTTCAGCCCGTCGACCGTGGCGGCGCCACGTTCGATCGCATCGCACACTTCCCCTTTCGTGACAAACTCGCAGCGGCACACGATTTCCCGGTAGCGCTCATCGGTGTCGGCCAGGGTTCGCTGCTCATCGGTGGGTAGTGACGCGAAATGGACTGGTCGCTCGATCGAATTGAGACTCGGCTTGGGTTCCATTTCCAGCCCTGCTTGGTGGAGGAGATCGGCGACGTAGCGGGCGATGGCGGGGGCGGCGGTGAGGCCTGGCGACTGGATGCCAGCGACGTTGAAAAAGCCAGGGGCTCCGGTCGGACCGATCAGGAAGTCGTCGCCCTGGATCGTTGCCCGGATTCCGGCAAACTGGGCGATGATGTCCCGCTCGCTGAGAGACGGTACGAGCCGTCGCGCCTCGTCGAACACTTTGGACTCCCCGGCGGGAGTGGTCCTGGTGTCGCTGAGGTCGCTGACCTCGTCGGCGGTAGGGCCCAGCATGATTGTTCCGTCATAGGTGGGGATCACAAGCGTGCCTTTGCTCACCGGCGTCGGGCATGGATAGATGACGTGGCGGACCAGGTGGCGGAGTCGCTTGTCGAGCAGGTATTCCTCACCCTTTCGCCCGCGAATCTCGAAACCGTCGACTCCGGCCATGTGGGCGACGGTGGACGCGCCTAGCCCGGCGGCGTTGATTACGAATCGGCAACCCAATGTGTGGGCGGGGGTGGTGACCGTCCAGGTATCGCCGTCGTGATGGAGGTCAGTGACCGGACTGTTCGGTATGAACGCAACGGTGTTGGCGACTGCCGCCTCAACCAGCCCGAACACGGCCTCGTAGGGGTTGACGACTGCGGTGTGGGGGGAGAACACGCCGGCGATGACACCTCGGGTGACCTGTGGTTCGGCCTCACAGATCTGCTCGCGCGACCAAAGCTGTACGCCGCTGATGTCCTTCTCCTCGGCGTTCTCGACTAGACGGTCGAGCGCCGGGAGGTCGGCTTCAGTAAGGGCCAGGGTCAGTTCACCGACGCGGGCGAACCCGAACCCGAGCTCATCGCACAACGAATCCCACAACTGGTTGCCCAACCATTCGAGACGGCCCTTCAGGCTCTCGGTATCGGTGTGGTGGCCACCGTGAATGATGCCGCTGTTTGCCTTGCTGGTCCCGAAACCGGCTTCGGCCTCCCGGTCGAGGAGTGTCACCGACAGCTCGTAGCGGCTCAGCTCGTGGGCGATGGCCGCTCCGACGATGCCCGCTCCCACGACCACAACGTCCTGCAACAAATTGGACATAGTGAGGCAACAGCTCCTGTCGTGCCGCGGACGTCCATTGCATCATCGCTCGGAGCTGGCTGTGGACGAAGGGCCCGAAGTCCTGTTCTCGCACCGCCGATCGGTGGGAATGCCCGAGGTGTGTGCAACCTACCTCTCGGCCGATCACCGGACCCGGAGCCGGAACGCCCGCTTCACACCGGGTCTCAAGGCCGGATTGTCGTGGCGGGGTGTGCTCGGCGTGATGGGACGTCGGTGGCTGGTGCTCCGACAGTCAGCCGACCTCGAGATTGATATCCACGCTAGCGGGCGGGGTGTGTTGGCTACTCGAACGACAGCACCTGGCGGTAGGCCTCTTCGAGGAGTTCGTCCCAGATCGGCAACTGCGAAGGCCCGAGGTCGGCCCAAGACTTCTTGACTCTGCCCCATCCAGGATCGAACTGGCTGGCTATGCCCTCGGCGACGAGGGCCTCGACGTGTGCCAGAGAGAGTTTCACGACGAGCCGGCCGTCGATTAACAAGGCGAAGAAACGGCGCCCCGCCTTGAGCCCAACCCATCCGAACATGTGGCCTATGGTCACGTCGTCTCGGCTCAGCCACTGCTCAGCGAGCTTCTCCAATTGGTCAGGGTCCGCCACCATGAGTGCCTCACACGGCAGTGGGGTCGAAGGAGGCAACGAGCATCATCGAGTCGGTCTCGGCGGCCCCTCGCCTGATCACGTGACCTTGGATTTGCCACCCTTCTCAGCTTGCTTGGCTTTCTTGTCGAGGCG
>CBDTUI010000173.1:0-3940 GCA_965363765.1 uncultured Acidimicrobiia bacterium | reverse complement strand
CGACGTGAAGGATATCCTCAGCGCTCACCGGGGCTAAGTGGTTTTCGACAGATGCCGATAACAAGATGTCGGCAAAGAGAGGTCGGGCATGCGCAGTCGGGTGTATCGCACTGAACTGGACGGTCCTGGCGTGGTGGCGTTGCGTGAGCGGGGTGACCAGGTAACCGTCGAATACCTCGGCAAAACGATCCAGAAAGTTAAGGTGTCGGAAGTGCGCAGGGGCGTGGCGTTTCCGACTGGAGACGGGCACGAACTGGCCCTGATCGACGATGGGCGGGGAAGTCGCATTGTCGTGAAGTTGGACGGCGAACGGTTGACGCCGACGGTGACCCAGTTCAACTGGGTGGGACACGCACCGCACGTCCTCATGGCGACGGCGCTCGTGGCGCTGACTATGGCTGGACTGGCCTACGGCGGCGCCGACTGGGCTTGGCATCTCGTGATCCGTCCTGAAGCTCTATTCATCGGGCTCGTGTTCATGACGCTCTACTGGACCGGTTGGCGGTTCGGGATCCCGGTCGGTGCCATCGTGATGACGCTCGACGTCTTTTACGCGATGCTGTTCGGGTTGTGGACCCCGACGACCCTGCTGGTGCGACTGGTGATCGCTGGCTATCTGGCCAGAGCGGCGTACGACCAATGGGAAGCCTTGTCCGAGTAGCTTCATAGCCACGCCAACTGGAGAGGACCCATGACATCGGTAGTGAAAGCCAGTATCGACGAGCTGCTATCAAAGATGGAACCCGACTCGGTACCGGCCAACGTCGATGTGGGAAACCCCGTCACCGCTTTCTGTGAACTGACCTCCCACGACGGGATCGACACTGGCGTATGGAGTTGCACCACCGGTGGCTGGACAATCGCCTCGTACGCGGTCAACGAAGCCATGGTCATGCTGTCGGGAAGGATGCGCCTCACTGCTAGCGATGGGACCGTTACCGAACTTGCCAAGGGCGACCTGTTCTTCATCCCAAAAGGCTGGAGTGGCCGGTGGGACACGCTCGAAGACATGGAGAAGGCCTACGTCATTGTCTCGTAGGCGGCGGGTGGGATTCGTTTTGTCGGTTGGCCGCCTAGATTCCTAGTCTGTAGGAATAGGTTGAAGGAGACATAAGTGGATCTTCCGGCGTACTTGCCGATCGCAATCATGTTTCTGCTGTCAGTGGGATTTGTGGTTGCGGCCCTCTCGCTGGGCTGGGTCGTGTCTCCCAAGAACCCCACCCCCGAAAAGTTGTCGCCATACGAATGTGGCATCGTGCCCGAAACCGATGCCGTGCAGCGTTTCCCGGTGCAGTTCTATCTCGTTGCGATGCTGTTCGTAATCTTCGACGTAGAAATCGTCTTCCTGTTCGCCTGGGCGGTTCTATTCCCTGAACTCGGATGGGCGGGCGTTGCCGAAATCGGTATCTTCACCGGCTTTGTTGTGCTCACCCTCGGGTACGTGTGGGGAAGAGGCGCCCTCGATTGGAACACCCCGCTGCGGGCTCGCCGCGAGCAGCGCGACGTCTCACCCGAGGCCGCATAGATGGCCGGAACAACGCCTCCCGGGTTCCTACTTACCCAACTCGACACGATCGCCAAATGGGCCCGAACCCGTTCCATGTTTCCCGCCACCTTTGGTTTGGCGTGCTGCGCCATCGAGATGATGGCGTCCGGTACGGCCCACTACGACCTGGCGCGATTCGGGATGGAAGTGTTTCGGGCGTCTCCCCGTCAGGCCGACCTCATGATCGTTGCGGGCCGGGTGTCGCAGAAGATGGCTCCGGTACTCCGCCAGGTTTATGACCAGATGCCCGATCCCAAGTGGGTCATTTCGATGGGCGCCTGCGCCTCGACCGGCGGCATGTTCAACAACTATGCGCTTGTGCAGGGTGTCGATCAGATTGTCCCGGTCGATGTATATGTGCCCGGTTGCCCGCCTGGCCCGCAGTCGCTAATGCACGGGATCTTGACGCTGCAAGACAAGATCATGTCGGGAGAGATTGTCAATGCCTGACGAACCCGAAGCCACCGAGGAAGATGCCACAGAGGAAGAAGCCGCTGAGGAAGTCGTACAGCGCTGGCTGCCCGAACATCCGGTGCTGCGCGGACTGATTGAACCGTTCGCCGATGCCGAATGGCAACTTTCTGCCAGCCAGCATGTCGTCATGCTTCCCAAAGATGAGCTCGGCGCTTTCGGGCAGGCGGCCAAGGAAGCCGGTTTCGAAATGGCCGCCGATGTGACTGCCGTCGACTACCTCGGCAAACGCAAGGTCCGGTTTGAGGTCGTCGCCAACTTCCTGTCGGTCCAGCATGGACTGCGACTACGAGTCCGTTGCCCCGTCCCGGCCGACGACACGGTCGTTCCTTCGCTCGTGCCAGCCTATCCGGGTGCCAATTTCTTCGAACGCGAGATCTACGACATGTTCGGCATCACCTTCGACGGTCATCCCGACATGACCCGCATCCTCATGCCAGACGACTGGGAGGGCCATCCTCTCCGCAAAGACTTCGGAGTCGGCGACGTGCCCGTGCAGTTCAAAGAAGCGAACAGGGTGAGCTGATGACCGACACTCGCGACAAGAAAACAAAGCTCAAAGACATCTGGGTTTCCGGCACCGAGGAGCCCGACTGGCCCGCCCCCGACTACCTGGCCCACGCCACCGACGAGGGCGCCCAGACGATGAAAATCCACGAGACGGGTGACCGGCTCATCGAACAGCGCGGCACCCGCATCGTCGACGACCTCCTCTATGACGAGGAAGAGATCGACGAAGACGATCGAATGATCATCAACATGGGTCCGCAGCATCCCTCCACCCACGGGGTACTTCGACTCCAGATCGAACTCGAAGGCGAGATCGTCCGGCGAGTCAAGCCGATCATCGGCTATCTCCACACCGGGATGGAAAAGACCGCCGAAACCCTCACCTTCATGCAGGGCACGACCAATGTCACCCGCATGGACTACCTCGCTCCGCTCCACAACGAGCTGGCCTTCTCGTTGGCCGTCGAACAGCTCCTCAAGATCGATATTCCGCCTCGGGCTCAGGCGATCCGAATCCTCATGACGGAGATGAACCGCATCTCCAGCCACCTCGTCGCTCTCGCCACGAACGGTATGGACATCGGCGCCCTGTCGATGATGATGTACGGGTTCCGGGAACGGGAAATGATCTTGGCGTTCTTTGAGAAGACGACCGGATTGCGGATGAATCACAACTACATCCGGGTTGGAGGAGTAGCCGCCGACCTTCCAGACGGCTGGCAAGGCGACGTCGAACAATTCCTCGAGACGATGCCGGTGCGACTCGGTCAATACGACGACTTACTGAAGTCCAATCCGATCTGGCTCCGTCGGACCCGCGACGTGGGAGTCATGTCGATCGAAGAATGTCTGGCCTACTCGATCACCGGGCCTGCGTTGCGAGCCAGTGGGTTGGCCCACGACCTGCGTCGATTTGCCCCGTATTCGGGGATCGAGCAGTACGACTTCGACATACCAGTCGGCCAGCGGGGTGACTCGTACGACAGGTATCGGGTCAAAGTGCTCGAGATCGAAGAGTCGCTGAAAATCATCAAGCAGGTGCTCGAGACGATGCCAAAGGGTGATTACAAGACCGAGGATCGGAAGGTCACGCCCCCGCCTCGCAAGCGCATCGACGAGTCGATGGAAGCGCTCATCCACCACTTCAAGATCTACACCGAAGGCTTCAAAGTGCCCGAAGGTGAAGCCTACGTGGCGGTTGAGTCCCCCCGTGGTGAACTCGGCTGTTACATCGTGTCCGATGGCGGCTCCAAGCCGCTCCGCATGCACACCCGTGCCCCCAGCTTCGCCAACATCCAGGCGATCCCCATCATGCTCGCCGACTCCCTGGTCGCCGATACCATCTCCGCCCTCGCCTCCCTCGACCCCGTAATGGGTGACGTAGACCGCTGATCTACGATCAGCGGTTCAGCA
>CBDTUI010000172.1:0-3952 GCA_965363765.1 uncultured Acidimicrobiia bacterium | reverse complement strand
CTGGTTGCTGTGCAGCAGTTTTCGTCGTTTCGCGGACTAGACGCGGACTAAACGCGGACTAAAGCCGGTGCCAACGACTCGATGCTCCATCCGAGTTGTACCACCACCGTGTAGGGCGTCTTAAGGACATCACTCCGTCAAGCTGATCCGACGTCTTTGTGGGCGAGGCCAGTGTGGAAGGCATCGGTCGTTTGAGACGGCGAGGCATCGTCCCGGTCTGCGCTTGGACGGCCAAAGGGCCTCACCGCTTCGACTCATCTCACCGAGGAGCAGATCACTTCGGAGGGCTTTACGGCTGACTTCACGGACAAGCGTAGAAGCGCGGCACCTTTGATGAGGTTTCTTTGCGAGGCCGCCGGTGTCCCTTTCTAAAACGGTCCGTCAGTAGAACAATCCGCATGTGTGTATGCCTCCGCCGTTGTCGCAGTAGAGGTAGATATCTGACGACTGCGTATCGTTGAAGGCGTCGTAGATCTTGTCAACCCTCATGTAGTAGCCGCGTGTTCCGCTACCGTTCGACGAAGAGTGCGTCCCCATTCCGATTACATTCGTCGAATTGTAATACCGGTACCACGGCCCGCCAGAGGATCCATGGCCTCCGCCTTGGCCCGCGAAGTAGTCGACTTCGGTGAAGTTTTGCGTTGTCGAGACGAAGTTACAGCAAGACCAGTCGACCCAATCGTTAGCGAGTCCGCATTGCTCCCCCTCCTGATCGGAGAACTTTCCAGCCGACTGACAAAGGACCGTGCCTGAGCTGGGAAAAATACTCCCGCTCTCAAAACCCCATATGTTGAAGAAACCAACGTTTGAGATGTAGATGTTGTCCGACGGCTGGGTACCCGAATACTTCTCCCGAAGGAACGCCGTGTCATTCGAGAGCATTGGATACGCCACGTAAGGCCTCAAGGCAGCCCAGCTGAACCCTCCGCCGGAATTGCAGCTGTTCTGGCATTGCGCTTCGATCCACCAGTCCACGTGTGTGGAATACCTGAAATGATTTTCGAGGTAGAAGATGTCCGGTCCCCATTGATCGACGCAGTGTGATGCAGTAACCGCTCCCTGTTTTCCGTTGAAGTAACCCGAGAATCCCAGCGTGCTCCCAAGCTTCGAGGCACAGTTCGCCGAGCCCGAGCCATCCTTCACCTGAAATGATCGTCCGCCGTCAAGCTTTCCCTTCGTCTTGTTGGAACTCGGAGTACAGACACTATCTGGGCCGCCACCCTCTGAGGCAGTAACCTCAACTGATACGATCCCTGTTTCGATGTCGAGCGTGACATCGATCTCGGCCCCTGGCGACGCTGCCATCGCACTCCGACCCGCTGCTTCGACCGCTAACTCACCCGCAGCAGCGGAATTAGCTGCCGGGACGAAATGAGAAGCACCGGTAAGGCTATCTACTCTCTGCGCGTCATCCGCCGACCCTTCGGACACGTAAATTTTGGTCTCTAGCCACCCCGAAACAGAGTCGGAAGGATGAACGAACTCGGCACCCACGTATTCGCCATCTAGCGAAGCGGCAAGGCCCGGGAGCTCGCTGTTGATTCTCGCCTGAAGTGCAATAATGTCAGACGCTTCTTCCGCGCTAATGCCAAATTGGGCAGCATATCCGCGGGCGGCCGGACCGTCAGGCCTGTTCATCGAAACGAAGGGGAGCTTCTCGTCTGGACCCAATCCGCCGTCAAGTTCCGGATCATCAACGATTGGTTGGACTGCGTCTTCGGGTACTGGGATTGGTCGGTCAGCATCCACCCCCAACAGTTCTGAGTCCGCGGTCGGCGACGGGCTTGTCAGAGCGACGAAATCTCCTACGACCGAACTCACGGCTGGATCCCCATCGGCCGAAACGCTGGTGACCACGCCGCTGGCAAGTAGTAAGGTTACGACAACCACTTTTATGGGACGATAAACCATCTGCACTCCACTCCTAGGCAGGTAGGGCAGGTACCACATGAGACCACAACGTGGCTTAAACAGATTGGTTTTGGCGGTAGCTCTAGGTGGCACCCTAGTTCTGGTGCTGTCCGCGTGTTCTAGCGGCGGGGTGGAGAATGGAAAATGGTGGCTCGAACGGGGAAGCCAGATCGGAGCGGAAACTGTGCGCATTGATCTGCGAGTTGGATTCGTTGGCTGCGCCGAGCACGAAGTGACGCCCGATCAGATCGTGGGTCACACGGTCGAATATACGGCCACGGAAGTAGTGATCGCCGTACAACTAGATAGGCCGCGCCACTCAAACGCCTGTGGTGGCGCGTTTGCAAGTGGGCAACCGCTCTACACGATTGAGTTGGAAGAACCTCTCGGGACGAGACGCCTCATGCGTTTGGTTGGGAATCTGGCACCGTCGCCCGCAGTTGAGTACAACTACTGACCCTCGACTGTCGACCTGATAATCGACTCTCTTTCGAGAATCGTTCGCAAGGTATGGCGATGGGCTGGGACTCAGCCTCGGTCAACTACGACAACGCCCTCGTCGAGTCGTTCAACGGTCTCCGCAAGTGGGAAGTAATCTATCGACAGGGCCCGTTGCGGGACCTCGAGGACATCGAGTTCGCCACCATGACCTGCGTCGACTGGTTCAACCAAGACTCGGCTTCACGGGCAGGGCCATAAGCCGCGGCCGTATCTCTTCGGATCTGTATGAAAGAGGTGCGCAATCATCGTCGCGCTCCCAAGCGTATTTGGTGATCGGCGCTAACGAAAGCCTGGCCTGGTGACGAATCCGAGTGTATCAGTCGGCGAAGCGAGGCTGATCAACTCCGAACACCGGTTCGATACAATCGGGAATGGACAACACTTCGAACGACGCATCGTGCACCGCCCGATGCCGCTCGGCACACGATGTACCGCCTTTCGTCGAAATGCGACAGCAGCTGAAGGGCGGGTTCCTGATGGGCAGTCGTGGTTGTCGACGTCTACCAATCACGACGTGGCGCGATATCGCACCCACCCGCGCCCTGGATCCGGCAATCTGGATCTAATCGAAGATATTGGGTTGTCACGTTCGTGTTTGTGGTTAGCGGCCGATAGCGCGGTCGATGCCGGGTGTCTGGCGTTGGGCTGTATCTCGTTCGGTTTGGCGTTTGGCGGCCTGCCAGGCGGCCCGGGCGGCGATATCACGGCTGGGTGGGGGTGGGCCGAACGGGTCAATGTCGTCGGTTGGTGCCAGCCCGACACGGTCAATAGCCGCGGCCTGCGTCGCACCGCGGTTGAGAGCCGCGGTGAGGCTATCGAGGGCGTCGTGGTGACCTTGGTGGGTGAGGTGGGTGCATTGTTCTTCGGCGTGTTGGTGGTTGGTGAGGTAGAGGGTGTTGGCTTGCCGGCCGCGGCTCATCGCCACGTAGGCCCATGCCCGGCTGGTAATCCGGTTGACGATCACGAAGGTGCGGTCGGTGGTGACGCCTTGGGCTTTGTGGCCGGTGAGGGCGTAGCCGTAGTCGACGTCTTGGTCGAGGTACCAGGCGGGCAGGTTGCGGGTTTCGGGGTCACGGTCGAGACGAACCGTCAGGCTGCTCCGTTCCTGGTCGATGTTGGTGACGGTGGCCAGGTCGCCGTTGAGGACTCCGAGGCGACTCTGGTTTTGGCGGCATAGGATCCGGTCGCCGGCTTGGAAGACTCGGTCGCCTGTTGTGAGCGTGGGTCCGTCGAGGCGTTCTGATGCGGCCAGGTGGATTCGGGCTTGTTGGTTGAGTTCGGTGACGGTGTCGTTGTCGTAGGCGATGAGCAGCCCCGACGTGAGGTCACCGGTGGCGGTGACATGGCGATACCAGTCCTGGACTGCCTGTCCGATGGTGTCGTCTCGGGTTGGTCCGATGATCACCCTGCCCTCCTGTCGATACGCCTCGATCGCCCTGTCCACTGACCCATCTCGGAGTTCGGTAAGAGCGCGGCGTTCCCATTCGTGTTGCTGGCGGATGTTGTCAGCCAACTCAACTGCGGGGAGCCGGTTGGCGAG
>CBDTUI010000171.1:0-3982 GCA_965363765.1 uncultured Acidimicrobiia bacterium | reverse complement strand
GTTCGCGGTTGGACCTGATGGCACCGCCCGGCTGCTGCTACCCGACACCTTCTCCCCGGGAAATTACAGCATGTCAGTGAGCGGTGACGGTAAACGCTTGGCGATCTCGCCTCAGGTTGGGAATTCTGACACAGTGGTGTTCGAGGTCGCAACCGGCGCACAGGTGTTCTTGGTTCCAGATGTTGGCGGGGCTGTCGCAGCGCTGGATTTTGAGGGAACCCGCCTCCTTGCCGGCGGCGGCTTCGGCGATCCGAGCGTGACTCTCTGGGACGTCACGACTGGAAAGGCCATCAGCAACTTCGACCGACACGAGGGGTTTGCGACACTTTGGGCCTTCTTCGTCGGTGATGGCGAGCGAGTCCTCAGCGTCGGTGGCGACAGCACTCTCAGGCTCTGGGAAGCGGCCAACGCCAACGAGCTCGTCGTCGTGCGAGGGGTGAAAGGGCTGATCTTCGGCCACTCTGCCACCAGTGACGGATCCCGTGCCCTGAGCGTGGGTAGCGACGGTGTCCGTCTCTGGAACCTCGCCGGGAACGGCGAGATTCGATCGATCGAGCTTCCGCGCTGGTCGTACCCTTCCAATGGGGCCGCCATCGTCGGCACCGACGGTGCCATGTATCTGTTTGGCGGCGCGTCCTCTATCTATCACTTCGATGCGGGGACTGGAGCAGTCGAGCAGCGCTTTGACATCGAAATCACCGGGCAGTCCATTGCCCTTTCGCCAGACGGGAAGCGACTGGCGGTCCAATCCGTCATCGAGGACGCCTTCGGACCAGTACACGTGCTTGACAATCTCACCGGGAAGGTCATCGCCGAAGTAGAGGGTATGTGCACTTACATCGACGAACCCGATGGCAAGGAGGGTTGTGTGCCGCTCCCCGACACCCCATTCGAAGAGTGGATATGGAACCTCGCCTTCTCACCGGACGGCACCAAGCTCGCCTCAGGCGGATACTCGCGGTCAGCCACGGTGTGGGATGCTGAGACCGGTTCGCTCGAATGGAACAGCGGGTTAGTCGCCGACCCCGGCCAGTGGGTCACCGTTGCGTTCGATCCGACTGGCCAGCTTCTCGCCTATGCCGGCGCCGAGCAGATCACCCTGGTTGGCGCCCAAGACTATGCCCCGATCAGCTCGCGTCCCGCCGAGGCCCAGATCCGCGTCATGGCATTCACACCGGATGGTGAGTTGCTCGTCGTTGCCACGCAGGACAGCAACATCATCTGGTACCACACCGATAGTCTCGAAGAGGCAGGAAGATTCGACGCCGCCCACGATGGGTTCATCCAGGATCTCGACGTCGCCGCTAGCGACCTTGTCGTAACCGGAAGCACTGATGGGTTCGCGCGTGTGTGGGATCTGCAATCGGCACAACTCCTGCAGGCAATTCCCTTTGGCGACGGAGTGCCAAACGTCGCCGTGCTCAACGACTCTGAACTGTTCGTGACGCCGTTTCGCGGACCTGGCCTGGTTGTGGCCCTCGACATCGGTGAGCTGATCGAGATAGCGCAGCAACGGGTGACACGGAGCTTCACACCCCGCGAGTGTGAGATCTACCACATCGATCCCTGCCCCACGCTTGAGGACATCAAGAGCGGCTGACGGAGAGTGCTTCTCTCTG
This sequence comes from uncultured Acidimicrobiia bacterium, assembly GCA_965363765.1. GTDB lineage: Bacteria > Actinomycetota > Acidimicrobiia > Spongiisociales > JAENVV01 > JAENVV01. The sequence continues at coordinate 2,363 of CBDTUI010000171.1, read as the reverse complement.
AAATCAGCCCAACCCCGTCACATGCCCGCGCCGCCGGAATCGAACGGGAGAGCGCCACCGAATTCGCTCAGAGCGAAGCAGCCGCCCGCCAAGATGCCGAGCCTGCTCAGCAGGAAGCCAACGACAACGCAGCCGACGCCATTCTTCAGCGAGATATTGCGTCTTCTCGCGCGACCGCGGCCGCGGCGGCGTCAGTCGTCGACGACTATCCCACAGGGAGAAGGGGTGTCCATAGAAACCGTACGCACATTGCGCACGGCAAACCAGGCGAATCGGCTCGTTGCCGCCGCTCGGGAATCGGTCGTTCGTACCTTCAGTCCAGACGAATGCGCCATGTATAGATCCGTGTACCGCGACGAGTTGCGGGATGCTTGACACGGCAGACCCCACCGGAATCAGGCTTTTGATCGCCCAACCAGATGACTCTTGACCGGCCCATCGGCTGTGACAGTCGGTTTCTCTGTAATCGGCCTGTTAATTCGATGTGACAAGGTCTGACTAACGCAGATGCGTTGACACCGGAGGAATATAGCCGGTGTGATCGACAGAAGGGGAGAACCATGCATCCCATGACGCAAGGCCGACACATCGCAGCACTCCAAGAGCATCGCTACGGGGGTTTGCGGAATCGGCGGCCGGAACGCAATCACAATCCCGCTGCCGTACGACTCTTCGTTAGTTCGGTTGGCAGGGTCGCAGCAAAGGTCATCCGAGCCCGGCGATCGCGGATCGTTGTAGTTCGCCGATCGCGTGGGAGCCTGCGCACCGAAAGTGGTCGACGGCCTATTCCTTCGAGTCCAAACGCCCATCGGACACGGCATCACGGCACGGGTTCGAGATGAGTGCCGCCGGAACTTTGGGCTCGGGCAGGCTCGAATCCATAAAGCCTGGGGCTGCTGTAACTGTTCTGTTATGCCTGAATGCGATCCTTCGGTTGTCAGTGTTGTTGGCCAGGCGGATTTTCCCAAGTGGCACAACCAGAGGGGCAAGAACATGTACCCGATTTCCGAACTCAGTCACATAACCGCATTGGAGGAGCATCGGTTTGCTCCGTCGCGACTCAGTGGAGCAGATCACAGCCTGAGGGTTTCATCGATGCGCCGAACGACGGCGGTCTTATCGGGCTTGGCGGGGCGATCGACCGGTGCACATAGCCGCTCGTCGCGTGGTGTGTTGCTTGCCAAACGTGGCCTGAACCCATTTGAACATCACTAGGACCCGGCTTGGGCAACCGCGGCCGAATTCGCGAGCGCTGTCCCCGGGACTCACCGACCGGGGACAGCGGGAGCGGCACTTCCCTTAGCGACTGTGCATCTACAGGTCATATAGAGCCATGGATGCACGGTCGATGGAGCAGTGTGGTTAGCCGCGGAGCGCGAGGATCCGGTAGACGGCGCCTTCCCAAGTGGTGACGAGCATCTCGCCGTCGGCGTCGACTCCGAAACTGGTTATCTGGCCAACCTTCCCAAGTTGTTCTGACCAGTCGCTCTCCTCGGTGGCCACGCCGTCGACGAACTTGAAGCTGCGAATCCAGCCGCCACACCAGTCGGCATAGAAGTAGTGGCCGTCGAATTCGGGAATCGCTTCGCCCCGATACACCAGTCCACCGGTAACCGAGCAGTTGCCACCGGCGTGGGAATACTCGATAACTGGGGCAGTGTAGAGATTCGGGTCGCAGCCGTTGAGGAAGCAGTGGGTTGCTTCCATCGGCAGCCAGCCGAAATTCGATCCGCCTCCTGTGTCCATTGAGACCACATCGATCTCTTCGTATTCGCTGTGGCCGACGTCGCCGATGTACACGAGTCGATCGACCGGATCGATCGAGAACTTCCACGGGTTCCTGAAACCGTATGCCCACACTTCGGGGGCGCCACCGCCGTCAACAAACGGGTTGTCGGCAGGTACGGAATATGGGTCGCCGTTGTCGATATCGAGGCGGAGCAAGGAACTCAACAATGTGTTCGGGTCTTGGGCGTTGACACTCGCAGCGCCGCCTTCTCCAAGGCTCAGCCACAGGTAACCGTCGGGGTCGAACACCAGCGTTCCGGCGTTGTGGCGGTCGGTTGGCTGTTCGAAGAACAAGAGTTCTCGGGCCGAGTCCCGATCGCCGACGCCATCGGCACCAAGACCGAACTCGACGAGATGGCTGTTGTTGTCTGGGGCCGTGTAATACGCAAAGAAGCGTCCGTTGGATGCGAAATCGGGATGTAGGGCCAGGCCGAGCAGGCCTTGTTCGATCCCGCTGGACCCGACCCGATCGGTGAGGTCGAGGAAATCGGTGACGGCACCTGAGCCATCAACCCTCACAATGACGCCTTGCTGGTCGACGACCAGCAGCTGGCGGTCGGGGGTGGGAATGACCA
>CBDTUI010000170.1:0-4003 GCA_965363765.1 uncultured Acidimicrobiia bacterium | reverse complement strand
CAAGCTCGTCGTGCCACCTTCCAGCGGTGACTCAAATGAAGCTGATTCGAACTGCACGAGTACGTCGGCCTCCGTCGCGGGTGGAAGTTCAAGTTCGTCGACAGCGGGTGGGGTTAGCTCCAACACCCATCCGTTGTCCGTTTCGCGCAGTTCGACACTGAGGTCGTAGCCAGCGTCATCGAAGAACGTGGTCGCTTGGTAGATACCAACGACGGTTTCCTGGTCGACGTTGTATCCCAGGATTCGCATCCCGACATAGATGACGTCGTCCTGCTGGGATCGATAAAACGTTCCCCACTGGTCGGTCCCGTCGGTGCCATCAAAGGAGATGGCTTCGTCCCAACCCACCACCCACTTCACGTAGTCGAGTCCCCAATCGAACTCCTCGGACCGAGTCAGCGGTGAGTTCAGCGCTACAGCGATCGAAGCCGCAGATTGATAGGGGTACAGCGAAGCCCGAGTGAGGCTGGCAGGAATGGTCGTGGTAGGTGTTGGCGCGACGGTGGATGGGCTTGTTGTCGTCTGGACTGTCGAAGTTGACGCGGTCGTCGATGCGGGCGATGACGTCTCGACGGTGGCGGTCTGACAAGCGCCGAGAATCATGGCAATGAGCAGAATCGATCTCATTCCGAAGTAACGCCGTGGGAAGCCGCTCCGTTCCTTATCCGGCATATCGCCTCCTACGCAGTAGCTTGCTGATCTCATGATGTTACGGGACGAAAATACTCGGGACGAGATGCTGGCCGAACTGGCATCGACCGCCAGGGAACAGTGGGATCGGCGCGGCGGAACGCCAGCACTTTTGTCAGCTTTGGCGCTGCTGGTGCAAGGGGCAATGGTCCTGTCCCTGGTCGTCTCGTCAACAGTGACCGAGCAGATCGTGAGTCTTACGCCCCAGGTATTCGTTTTGGGTGTCATCTTGCACGCAGCCGCCATAGCGATTGGCCGGACGAGTCGATACGTCGTGGTCGGGGTGGCCGGAACGATCGCAACGGTGGGGCTGGTAGCCATGTTTGTTTCGCCATGGGATCAGCCGGCTCTTGTCGAACCGGGGTTGCCGTCGATGAACGTGACGACCTACAACGCGCTTTTCACTAGCGCAGATGCTCCGCAACTGCTGCCCGCTGATGTGGTCGGTCTTCAGGAGGTCACCCATCAAAGACTTGAGGTGGTCGCAGACGAGATGGCTGCCGAGTACACGTACTTGTCGGCGTGTGAATGTACCGCGTCAGGAACCGAGGTCGGCCTCGTCTCGCGGTACAAGATCACCGGCGCTGAGTATTTCGATGATGGCGGCTCGGGCACGTTCGTGCGGGCCGAGCTAGCCGTGGCAGCAGACAAAACCATCGTCGTGTACATCGCCCACCTGCCGTCGCCCGAGAACCACACTGGACGAGATCGGCGCGATCATGTCCTCGGCATAATCCGCCAACGAGTCGCTGCCGAGACCAGCGACGTCATCCTCATGGGCGATTTGAGTGTCACGATCTACTCGCAGGCATTTCAGCGAATCCGCTCAGATTTGCAGCTCCAACCATCAGATTATGGGCTGGTGACGCCGTGTTCCTGGTACGGGTACGGACCGTTGCTTTGCCTGCGGATCGATCACATCTTCGTCTCGTCAGGTCTGCGGTTCGTCGATTCGTCGGTGGCTGACAATCGAGGGTCAGATCACCGGCCGGTGTCGGCGACTCTGACCTGGTAGCTGACGCCCCCTACAGTGATTGACCATGCCTGAAGGTCACGTGATCCACCGCAATGTTCGACTGCAGTCTGCAGCCCTTGGGCTCGGGCGACCGGTCCGGGCGTTTTCGCCGCAAGGACGGTTTGCCGATGGTGCTGCCCTGCTCGACGGCCGGGAGCTCGAACACTTGCAAGCCCACGGCAAGCACCTGTTCTATCACTGGGAAGGCGATGTCAGGTTGCATGTGCATCTTGGGCTGATTGGAAAGTTTCAGATCCACCGGGGTCCGGCTCCCACCCCCACCGAGAACACGAGGCTGGTGCTCGAGACCGATAGGGCGTCGGTGTTCTTGGCCGGTCCGATGGTGTGCGACGTGATCACGCCCGGCGAGGAGCACGCTATCCGAACCGACCTCGGCCCTGATCCGATCTCGATGCCCCGGCGAGGCCACCAGTTTGTCGAACGCCTAAGTCGTAAGCGCGTTCCCATTGGGGCAGCACTGCTCGACCAGTCGGTCATCGCCGGGGTTGGCAACGTGTACCGAGCCGAACTGTTGTTTTTGGCCGGAATCCACCCGGCGACCCCCGCCAACGAATTGTCTGAGGAACAGGCCATGCGACTCTGGAAGTTGGCGGTGACCGAACTTCGACGGGGCGTTGAACTGGGCGACATCCTCACCGTCAAGCCGCATGACATCGGGGTTCGTTCCCGGGTCGGCCTAACCCGTGAAGAAGGCGTCTACGCCTACCAGCGCGAGGATCTGGCGTGTCATCGATGCGGAACGCAGATCCGACTCGGGGATAGCGCTGGACGCAAGATTTGGTATTGCCCGATTTGCCAGTCGAACACGTGAGCCAGGGACAACACGGCCAGTGGTCAGATCTGATCGCGACAATCCACCACGCAGCGTCGTAAAAAAGTTTCCGAAGAATTGGGTTCAAGAACACGGACCTGCCTATGGTGGAAAGAACCCCCTAGAAGAGAAGCCTGATTGATGAAATCTCTCCTCGGTGGCGAAGCGCTGCGTAGAACCCTGCTGGCCGTTCTTATTGCAGCCGTCGGCGCCCTCAGTTTTGTCACGCGTAGCGTTGATACCGCCCAAAAATCGTATCTCGCAGTTGCCAAACAGCAGGTGGCTGTCAATGTCGCCACCCTGGCTACGGTCCCTTTGGCGGTCTTTGTGTCACCTGAACACGTAGCGACGGTGATGGCGGCAATACCGGAATCCTCTGCCACCACCCGAGACTGGCGCTCGATCGGCGGCGAGGCCATGACGGACGATCCGGACGCGCTGCTAGCCATCGCTGATCAACTCCATCAACTCCAAGGTCCGGTAAGCGTCGCCAGCCTGGAGAGCGACGAGGTTGAGGCGGCAACGACCCCGGCACCCGTGGAGCCAGCCGAAACTCCCGCCGAACCAACCCCGCCTGCGCCTCCGACTACTGCCCCGCCGGCGTCCGACGCTGAGCCGACGACTCCCACGACCACCGTGCCGCCTGCAACAACTCCGACAACCACGGTTCCGCCCACGACGACAACCACCGTCGCTCCTGTGAGTGGGTACGTGTCGGGCGGCGACGAGTCGACCTTCCATTCCCTCATCAACAACACTCGCTCCTCGGCTGGAGTAGGGACCGTGTCCCGCGACGGCGGCCTTGACAGCTACGCCCGCTGGTGGGCCGAGCAGATGGCCTTGGCCGGTGGCATATCGCATAGCGGCATGGGTGGGATCGACAGCAGTTGGACAACCAGTGCCGAGAACGTCGGATCGGGTGGCACAGCCCAGATGCTTTATAACGTGTTCACCGGGTCTTCGGGTCACCTTGGCAACATCACCAACGGCGCATTCACGCACGTCGGCATTGGTGCCTGGATCGATGAGATCGGTCAGCTCTGGACCGTTCACATCTTCGCGGCCAAGTAGCCCCTAAGCCTGATCTGGTTAGCCGGACCTAGTCCTCGAGCCCGAGCTGCCAAAGCCCGGTGGTTGGGTGAAACTGCGACCAGGCGAACCAGAAAGCCTCATGGGTGACCAGTTCGATGCCGTTCTCGAATGCTCGGAAACCACCTGCATTGGAACGAACCTCGATGTCGCCAAACGCAACCTCCCCGCCGTTCGAGAGCTGTTCGCGCAGGTCGGTTGTTGGGAAAGCCACGTATTCGCCTTCGGCTGTCTCTACGCCGAGGACTGGCGCCTGAACTGGCAGTCGGGAATCGACTGCACCGATAGGGAAGATTGGTCCGTTGGCGTCCCGTCCACCGAGCGGGTCGAGTTCGTAGGTCCGGCCGATCCCGCCATCTTCGGCCACGATGGTCGTG
>CBDTUI010000169.1:0-4034 GCA_965363765.1 uncultured Acidimicrobiia bacterium | reverse complement strand
TGTCGAGAAGCGACATCGGGTTGAACGCGATCCAAGCTCCCACGACTGCGGTGACCGCGAGCACAAGGCTGAATAGTCTGATTTTGCTGATGTTTCTCATGCGCGCAGGGCCTCCGTTGGAGCGAGGGCTGCGGCCCGCATTGCCGGATAGAGACCAGCGACGGCTCCAATGCCGACGGCCGCTCCGAATCCGCCCACGATTGCCAGGGTGGGGATTACTACATCCCATCCCTGGCTGGTGGCGTACACCCAGGTGGCCGCCATTCCCAACAGGACACCGCCAGCCCCACCCAGAGCCGAGAGAAGGAGCGCCTCGGTGAGGAACTGGCGGCGAATGTGGGCACGGGTGGCACCAAGCGCCCGCCGTAGTCCAATTTCATTTCGACGTTCGATCACTGCAATCACCATCACGTTGGCGATCCCGACACCGCCAACCAACAGTGAGACTGCGCCCAGACCTAGAAACAAGTTGGTGAAGCTGTCCTCGATAGCGCTCTGAGTCTCCAAGAGTTCAGAAGGCCGGGATGCCTCTACCTCTTCTGGACTTTCAGGGTCAGCCGTACCAGGCAGCACGGCCCGAACATCATCTACGAATACGGGGTCGGTTCGAACATAGATGATCGAAGGGTTCAGCTCGACCTCGAACAGCTCGACGGCAATGTCCTTCCCGATAAGAACGGCCCGGTCTAGATCAGCGGCCAGCGGGAATGGTTCGAGAATGCCAACGACGGTGAACCATTCCTCGCCCACATAGACAAGCGACCCCTGCGATACCTCCACGATGCCGAGACGTTCCGCCGCCACCGAACCAAGCACGACCACGGGCAGCTGTGAAGTCGCTCCGGTGAGCCACTCCCCCTGGGCAAGATCTCCGTTGAGTGTTTCTAACAGATCGTCGTCTGCGGCCACAACACTGATTCCACCGGTCTCGTTCTGGTTCATGACGTCGTTACGCAGGACGTCGACCGGAACCTCGATCACGTCAGCCGATCGCTGCACCGGGCCGATCCAGTTGATCTTGTCCACCGCCTCGGCAGGGAGCGCCTGATCGCCGGCGCCGAAACCCTGCCCGGGTGAGACCGTAAGCAGATTTGTCCCCAGGGCTTCGATCTTGGCGGTGAGGTCGGCCTGACTGGACTCGCTCAAACCGAGCACGCCCACCATGGCGCCGATACCGATCATGATGCCCAGAGCCGAGAGCGCAGTGCGGGCCATCCGGTTGGTAAGCCCAGCTCCACCAACGAGCAGCACATCAACCGGTCGGAGCCGGGACGGGGGCAGCTTCTCGGCCGACGCAACGGACGCCATCACCCGACCCCACTTACCAGGGCTGCGCTGTCACGTTCGATTCGACCATCGCGAAACGACACTCGTCGAGGAAGCCGATCGGCCACCTCGTTGTCGTGGGTGATGACAGCGATGGTGGAACCCTCAGCATTCAGATCATGAAGCAGTTGCATCACAGCATCGCTCGAGGCGGTGTCGAGATTGCCGGTTGGCTCGTCGGCCAGGACGATGGCCGGCCCATGGACGATCGCTCGGGCGATTGCGACCCGTTGCCGTTCACCACCGGAAAGTTCGTTCGGCACATGACCGAGGCGATGCCCGAGGCCCACCTTACGAAGCGCCTGGACGGCACGTCGACGTCGAACAGTTTGAGGAAGACCGCTGTAGAGAAGACCGTTTGCGACGTTGTCGACGGCCGTGGTTCCGTCGATCAGGAAGAACTGCTGGAACACGAATCCGATCAGATGTGACCGAACGGCGGAAAGCCGCCGGTCGGAGAATCGAGAGACATCTCGACCGTCGATCCTCACCGCTCCGCTGGTGGGGAGGTCCAAGGTTCCCATCACGTTCAACATCGTTGACTTGCCGGATCCTGACGGACCAACAATGGCTACCAGCTCGCCGTGTTTCAGCGAAAGGGTCACGTCGTCCAGAGCACGGACGGGGGGCGAGCCGGGATACTCCTTCACAACATTCTCCAGCGCCAACGCTGGCGCAATCTCCGAGGACAGCGTCATCGGGGAACAACAACCTGGTCACCGGGCACGAGGTCCCCCGCCGTGATCTGAACGAGACCATCGTCGAAGGTGCCGATCTCAACGCCGACAAGCTCCATGTCTCCGCTTACGGTTGCCTTCTGGACGGCGAAACCACCTTCTTGGAGAGCAACGAGCGCCCGGGTAGGAACAACCACGGCATCAGCCACAACCTCTCCCGCTACGACAACCGTCACCGGCCCTTCCGGGACATCCCCCACATTCCCCGCGAGGCGAAGGATGACATCGATCGTTGAGCCGTCGTTGTCGGTGGTGATGATGGTGCCGACATCTTCAACCGAAGCGGAGAGTTGCGAACCATCAACCAACTCCACCTCTGCGCTCTGCCCAACCGACCATTCGTCAGCATCGGCCACCTCAACCGGCACGGTGATCCGCAGGTCCTCCGACGCAGCAACCGTAACGATCGGCCCACTGGCCTGTGATCCGACAACGGGTGTAGTCCTAACGATCGACGGTCCAGCCAGGACCGCAATTGCTTCTGGCGTGACAACACCCGTTTCCTCAGCTCCCATGGCCAGTTGCCAGCGCATCACCAGGGTTTCGGTGTATCCGGAAAAAACGCCGTCAACGCTCAACTGCTCAGCTGTGTCATATCCCAGGGCAACCAAGTTTTCCTCAAGCTGCAGGACGTCGGGGCCTTCATCGTCAACAGCCATGGTGCGGTATGGAGGAATCGAGCCGTAGAAAACCGTGCGGGCCAGCCGGTCCTCCTCGACCAGGATGTCTCCCTGTGAGACGATCGTTCCGACCGGGGTCACAGAGGTAATCACTCCGCCGCCCCCGTTGATGGAGACCTCGCTCCCGTAGGCAAGTTCACCGCTCCACTGGACCTCTTCGGTGAGATCCGTTGACATGACCTCCACTAGCGCTAGTTCAACCGCTTCGGCCGAGGCAACGACTTCGTTGTTGGATCCGGTCAGTAGCTGCTGCGCCACCAGGGCGCCGACGGCGCCGATCAACACTCCGCTGAGAACCAGCGGCCAGCGGCGTTTCGGGGTGAAGGATGAGTAGTCATCATCCGACACGATTTCGGGAGTCGAGTGGACCTCGGTGCGCACGTGTTCCGCCGTGCCGGCTTCGGAGACGAACATCGATCAGCCTTGAGCAGGCTGGCCGACACCGGCAGCGGAGAAGGCGGCGTCAATGATCGGGGTACATGCCTCAATGGTTGCAGCTACGTCGGGATCCTCGGTGTCCAATCCCAATTGATTTACGAAGCGGGCGCTCCGATCGCCAAACCCGCCCTGACGTTGTCCTTGGCCACGGGCCGCGCCGTCACCCTCTCCGCCGGCCGGCGGCTGGTCCCCCTGGCCCGGAGCACCGCCGAGTTCCAGATCGCCTACGTCATAGCCGGCGTCTCGAATGCACTGTGAGAATTCGACCAGGGCATCAGCGACCTCCACGTTCTCGCCAATTGCGGCCCGACCGCCTTGGCCGAAACCAACGGACCCAAGAAGCGGCTGGCAGACGTCCATGGCGGCTTGGAAGCTCGCGTCCTGACGATCGACGCTCTGGAAAGCGTCACCTAACTGAATCCGGCCTTCGGCATCGACGCCAACATCGGTGACATCCACACCCTGGTCGCGAAGGCACTGCGTAAATTCAAGCGCTACATCTTCAGCGGAGAGGTCCGGCTCGGCGTCCGCTAGCGTTTCAGCGGCCGCGGCGTCACCAATCGGCTGAGATGCCTCGTCCTCAAGGGTGGCAACACCGTCGGAGGCGTCCTCAGGGCCGCCGCCACAGGCGGCGACGAGGAGGCCGAACGTCGCCAGGACAACGAGCAGCTTGGAATGGATAATGTGCGCACGAGACATGGGCAGAACTATGCCTAACCCAGCTGAACGGCATCTGAATCTTTGGGAAGCGGCGGCTGCGAGACAAAGTACGCTTCGATCTCTGACCGTTTTGGCCCGCTGACGGATCCGAACCGGGCGGAGGTCGTGCGAATCAGGCGGAGGTCGCTAGCCC
>CBDTUI010000168.1:0-4101 GCA_965363765.1 uncultured Acidimicrobiia bacterium | reverse complement strand
GGTTCAACGCGGCGCATCGACTGCTCTTCGTGTCGGTTCAGGAGGACGGGCCGGTGCCCATCATCGTCAACGACATAACTGGCCAAACCATCGGCACTCCGATCACCGGACCTGGGAACCTACAAGATGCCAGCATGAGTCTCGACGGTGCCTTCGTCGCAGTCGGCTTCGCTGGTGAAGCGGGTCAGAACTCTGGCGTTACCGTCGTCATCGATGGAGAGACCGGCACGGAGTTGTTTCGCTCCACTGGTTTCGTTCCCGTGGCTTTCGAGTTCGACACTGCAGCGAAGGAACTGGTTGTCGGAACAGCGGATCGCTTGCTCGTGACGATGGACCTGCTCACTGGAGAGGTGCTGTCCACGTTTCGGACATCGGCAACATCGGATCTGCTGGACGTCGGGATCCGCCAAGACGGCACGATCGTCGTCTCCTCAAGCAACCAAGTCGAGATTTTCGACCGTCGAACTGGAGCTACTGGCGAGAGGTTCGAGATCTCCGAACGCGCTTTGATAACACTTCGGGGCGACGACAAATTGTTCACGATCGATATCGATAGCCAACTCGTAGAAGTCTACGAGCTCGGCCTCACCGAGGTAGCAGGCCGGACGATCGATCTAGCCGCGCCATCATCGGCAGTGTTCGGGGACGGGCACGTAGCCGTGACCAATCTCCAGACCTCGCACGTCGAGTCGATTGACCTCGCAACGGGCGATCGAGTCGACGTTCTGCTCAACACTCCTACCGGAGTTGCTTTCGAACCGGTTTTTGTTCTCCCCGACCAGGGTGGTTTCTTGGCGGTTTCATCCAATGCACGAATCGCCCGATGGGAAAATGGTGTGATGATCGAAAGCATCAGTCCTTCGGGTGACCGTGCGATGACACCTGCCGGATTTTCTTTCAGAGACGGAACGCTCAGCGTGACATCGTGGATCGACGAAACCAACCCCGACGCCGCCAGGGAGTCATGGCTCATCAATGCGAATCCAGGCGAGCTCGAACTTCTAACGACATCGGGAGAATTGCGACCCATTGCTGCATCCGTGAACGCCGAAGGCGGCCTCGATGTCCTGCTCGACAACGGCCTGGTGAGCACACATGACCGAACCGGAGCACGAATCGGTCTGGTCCATTCGGAACTGTCCTTCGAGACACATATTTCGATGACGTCCGCTTTCTCTGAGGAACTCGTCGCCTTTGGCGGACTGGCCGGTGTCGCTGTCATCGAGCCAGCAACGCAACAGGCGAGAACGCTTCCATCGCTCCCGGGAACCGTCACGGGTCTCGCGTTCGCTCGTGACGGCGCGGTGCTCGTGGCTGGTAGCTCAGATGGAAGTGTCCGTACATTGGACGTCGAATCCAATACCTTGACCGGCGTCCTATGGCGGGGCACGGACCAGATCACCATCGGGACATACGACGAGGAAACGGACTCGGTGTGGATCGCGGAACCATCGCGACTGGTCAATCTGCCACTGAACCCGGCGGTCGTTGTGGCCCAGGCGTGTGACATCGTGGGCCGCGACCTCACCGAAGAGGAATGGAATCTGTACGTGCCAGGCGACGGAACCGTCCAGTCGGCGTGTAGTTAGTGGCTCGGCCGAACAGCAACGCTTGGCACGAACGGGGAGCCGATCCGCTGTACGTCGCCTATCAAGCGGGCAAATCTACGCTGTGACGTTTCTGTATTGTGCCGTAACGAGTCTGTGAGGGCCGTCGAGGACGCTTGTGTTCGACAACAATTCAACCGGAGGAAATCATCATGAACGGAACCGAAGCAATCACGAAACTGATCGAGGGCTTCAGAGGAACCCGGCGCCAACCACTACGACTCCTCGCAATGCTCAGCCTTGTGGCGGTGATCGCAGCCTCGTGTGGGTCGGACGCCACCACAGCAGCGAGCGACGCAGTCACAGACGAGCAAGTAAGTGTGACTGCGGAGATCCCCGAGGTCGAGAGTTCGACTACGACCGAAGCTGAACCGGAGACCGAAGGCGAACCCAACCCGGCGCCCGACACCGCCGTCGTCGCTTTCACCGAAGCGTTTGGCCTCGCCGACGCCGACGAGGCATGGAGCTTCCTCTCGGCCCGATGCCAGTTCGGAGAGAGCGGGACTCCGCAGGGGTTCGCCGACGTTGTCACTTCCTGGGCTAGCGGCGCACCGGGGGCCACAGCGGTGAACATCAGTGCTGACGTGTTCGGCGATGTGGCCGCTATCAGCTACGACGTCCACCACGAATCAGGAGAGTTCTTTGAGTCGTATACCGATCAGCCGTGGGCGTTCATCGATGGGAACTGGTATCGCGACGACTGTTAGGCGGTTGACCGAGTTCTAAGAGGGCGGTCCCGCCGGGACCGCCCTCTTGCGCGTCTGGACAGGCAGCAGGCGGGCAAACCGATGCTGTTACGTTTCTGTATTGTGCCGCAACGAGTCTGTGAGGGCAGTCAAGGACGCTTGTGTTCGACAACAATTCACCCGGAGGAAATCATCATGAACGGAACCGAAGCAATCACGAAACTGATCGAGGGCTTCAGAGGAACCCGGCGCCAACCACTACGACTCCTCGCAATGCTCAGCCTTGTGGCGGTGATCGCAGCCTCGTGTGGGTCGGACGCCACCACAGCAGCGAGCGACGCAGTCACAGACGAGCAATCAAGTGTGACCACTACGGCCGCGGTTGAAGATGTGACCACCACCACGGCCGAACCAGAACCAGAGATCGAAAGTGAAGACAACCCGGCGCCCGACACCGCCGTCGCCGACTTCGTAGCAGCGTTTGGCGTCGACGACGCCGATAAGGCATGGAGTTTCGTCTCGGATCGATGCGGGGGCGGCGTGAGTGAGACCCCGGACGGCTACAGCACATTCGTCGCTGGCTATGCTCTCGATGTGTCCGGGGCCACAGCGGAGAACATCAGCGCTGACGTGTTTGGCGATGTGGCCGCTATCAGCTACGACGTTCACAACGACTCAGGAGAGTTCTTTGAGTCATACGCCGATCAGCCGTGGGTGTTCTCCGATGGGAGCTGGTATCACGACGACTGCTAGTCGAGGAACTTCGCTTTCTGCTCCTGATCGAGCGCGATCCGAGGCGTGGCCGGATCCACACGTTGTTGTGGGTCCGGCAGCCGGAGACGGTCCGGGTTCTTTTTGGTTTTGGCCTTCCCGAACTCCAGTTCGTGTTGGTGACTACCGAATCCTCTATGAGGTCGTCGACGAGCGGCTCGTGATTCAAGTCGTGAGAGTCGGCCACCGTCGGGAGCTGTGCCGATCTCACTGAACCGACTGGTCCCCAAGCAGCCTGCGGCACCGCGAACTCTTCAGACATGGTATTTCACTGGGTCTTTAGGTGGCGAGCCTGATCCAGGGCGACCTGGTGGAGCGAGGGTTAAGGGTTGCGTACGCCCCTCCGACACAAGCGTTAGTACACGTTTCTCGCTCGGGTCTTCGGCCCGTGGGTTGCCTTCGTGTCACGATGTGCTACATTGAAGCACATGTCTGAGGTTGGGATTCGTGCGTTGAAGCAGAACGCGTCGGCGGTGGTAGCTGAGGCTGTCGCCGGGGAAACAGTCACGATTACTGATCGTGGTCGGCCCGTTGCTCGAATGTCGGCGATTCCGAAGTCGCGTCTGCTGGCCTTGATTGAAGAAGGTCACGCTCGCCCTGCGCGTGGCAGGTTGATCGATCTGCCGGCCCCCGAGCCTGGGCCTGATGTGTCGAAGGCGTTGTTCGAGATGCGAGACGACGAGCGGTACTGAAGTGGCGTTCTACGTTGACACGTCGGCATTGGTCAAGCTGGTGGTTGCGGAGTCGGAGACCGCGGCGTTCCGGGCATGGTTGGAGAAGCCGGGTCGGGAGCTGGTCACCTGTGACTTGGCTCGGACCGAATTGATGCGGGCCGTTCGCAGGGCTGTGCCAGACCGCGTGCTGCGGGCTCGCAAGGTGTTGGATGCGGTCATCCTGGTCCACGTCACGCCGGCGGTGTTCGAGGATGCTGGCAGACTCGACCCGGCCGGGCTGCGGTCACTCGACGCGATTCATCTCGCCGCGGCGCTCGACCTTGGAGACGACCTCGACGGATTGATCACCTACGACGACCGTCT
>CBDTUI010000167.1:0-4134 GCA_965363765.1 uncultured Acidimicrobiia bacterium | reverse complement strand
GTTTCAAGGTAATGTCGAGGATCGTGCATGGATAGGCTGGGAAAGCTTCTAACACCCTTAGTGGTGGTGGTCGCCCTTTTGGGCAGCCTTGCGGCGCCCGCATTGGCCGCCAGTCTCACCCTCGCCACAGACGAATTTGTGCTCACGTTCCCACAGCTCGACTCAGAGACACACTTCCTGTCAGAGTACGGCGTCGGTAAGCCAGACGGCAGAACGCATCGGGGCGTCGATCTTTTTGCGACACGTGGCACCCCGGTCGTGGCGGGAGCGGATGGATTCGTGCAGAAAGCCCAGCGAGGCAGTCGGGCCGGGTTATACGTCGTTCTTACCCACAGCGATGGCTACGAGACCTGGTACCTGCATCTCGGGTCGTTCGCAGAAGATCTCGAGATCGGGGATCCGGTGGCTGCCGGCGACATCATCGGGTACGTCGGATCGACCGGAAACGCTGCTGGGACCTCTCCGCACACCCACTTTGAGCTCCATCGGAACGGTCGCCCCATCGACCCCTATTCGTACCTGAGGAATTCGTTTGAACGCTGGATCCTCTCACAGCAGATTGAGGCGGGCGAGACCCCGTTCCGATAGTCCGGTCAGAGGACCGAGTTCAGGTCGGCTGCGTCGTCGAGGGCTACGACCCGCTCGGCGACCGCATGATCCGTCTTCTCGTCACTCGGCACGACCGCGATTTCACGTGCGATAATCTTGGCGCCCGATCCGACGGATGACGGGTTCTCGACCCAGATAATCCTCTGCGCGCCAGCCATGGTGATCGCTTCTTGCCACTGGTCGAACACGTCTTGAGACGTGACTGCGAACGCTCGCTCACGATCGTCGGTGGCGGCCGCAGTGATGAATATCATGGAGAAACAATTGAGTCCAGCCGCCCCAACATGGGATCCGTCCGAGATGTCCCCGATAGCTACTTTGACAGACTTAGCTTTCAGGCTGGCTGCGGCGCTGAGATCGGATACAAAGCAACGGAGTTCGCCCTCGCGATTGGCGAGGGCTTTGACAACGGCCGCTCCGATGGGAGTGTCGGCACCGACGATGAGAACAGGCATGATTTCAAGTCTACTTGGCCAGAGTATGCGCATAAGCGAGTAGTATGCAGTCCGTGGAAGCCCGATTTGATAGCTTTTTGTCCGCACGGGCGCCGTTTGTTGACCTCCCGTTGCATGATCAGACGTTGCATCGTGATGCATGCGGAGTCGGATTTATTGCCGCCCGGGATGGTCAATCGAACCACCGGATGGTGCGTCTCGCGGTCGATTGTCTCAAACGACTCGACCACCGCGGGGCGAGAGCAGCTGACGGTACTGGCGATGGCGCCGGGATTCTGACCGAGATCCCATTTGAGATCTTTCGGCGAGAGCTTCGACATCGGAACGTGGTCGTCCCTGAGCGGGCAGACTTTGGCGTCGTCATGGTGTTCCTCACGCCCGGACGGGAAGAGGAGGGGCGCGAGCTCGTGGAGGGTGCACTCGATTATGAGGGCATCACCGTGCTCGGATGGCGTACAGTCCCTGTCGACCCAACCGCGCTCGGTAGACAAGCAGCAGAATCCATGCCGGTTATTCGACAGGTCATGGTGCTGGCACCTCACGACGTGGTTGATCAGGATGACTTTGAAAGGCGTCTATTCCTGGCCAGGAAGTACTGCGAACGACAGGCCGAACCGCGCCAGCTCCCGGGATTCTCGATCGCATCGGCGTCCAACCGGACGATCGTCTACAAGGGACTGTTTGCCGCCCAGTACATCGCCGACTTCTACTGGGATCTGCAGGACCCCGCCTATACGACGTCGTTTGCGATATTTCATCAGCGATACAGCACGAACACGGTGCCTGCCTGGGAGTTCGCCCAACCGCTTCGAACCCTTGCCCACAATGGTGAAATCAACACGGTGATGTCCAACCGGGCCTGGATGCAGGCACGGGAAGTCAAGGTGACCTCACCGATGTTTGGGGAGCGCGCCAGGGATCTACGCCCATTCTTGGAGAACCGACAGTCCGATTCTGGGAGTCTCGACAATGCCTTTGAACTGCTGGTTCGTTCGGGTCGCAGTCTGCCGCACGTCAAAGAAATGCTTATGCCGGCGGCCTGGGAGAACGTGGCGGATCTCGACCCGTCTCTCCGAGCCTTCTACGAGTATCACGCGTTTCTGACCGAGCCGTGGGACGGACCCGCGGCCATCGCCGCCACGGACGGTACCGCTTTGATCGCTGGAATGGATCGTAACGGCCTGAGGCCAGCCCGATGGACTCTCACCCCGAACGTCTTTCTCGTGGCATCGGAAGCAGGAGTTTGCCCGGAGGAAGAAGCTGACGCTTTGAGAACCGGGCAGCTTGGTCCGGGCCAGTTCGCCTACTTTGATCCCACCTCTGACACTCTGGAATTCTCGGCAGACATCCTTCCCGAACTGGCGGCTAAACAGCCATACGCCGAGTGGATCAACACCTCGACGTTCTACGTTCAGGATCCCTTCGACGCGCTCCAGGATGATCGTTTTGATGCGGAGCGATTCGGCCGGGTGTTCGACTACACACCGGAAGAACGGCGCATGATTCTCGAGCCGATGGCCGAAGGCAAGACGCCGACTGGTTCCATGGGGTCCGATACTCCTTTGGCGGTTCTTTCCGAAACCCCTCGCCGGCTATCGCATTTCTTCCATCAGCTATTCGCGCAGGTGACCAACCCGCCGATGGATCCGATTCGGGAGAAATTGGTGATGTCGCTGCGAACCTATCTCGGCAAGCGCGGGTCGCTTCTCGAGGAAACCCCACAACAGGCATCGCTCATCGAATTGGCGTCGCCGATTCTTTCGGACGCCGAGCTTGAGCACATTGTTCGCCTCGACGACCCACGATTCTTCTCTTACTGGATAGCCTCCGTATTCCAGGCCAAGGCTGGCCCCGATCGGCTCGAAGAGCGGCTGGCCGAGATCTGTGATGAGGCGGTCGAAGCCGTCAGGGGTGGGGCGACCATTGTGGTTCTATCTGATCGTGAGGTCGATGCCGAATTCGCTCCGATTCCCATGCCCCTCGTCGTGTCCGCCGTGCATCATCGGCTTATCACGGAAGGGATTCGGCTCGACGCCTCCCTGGTGTCTGTCTCAGGCGAAACCCGCACCGATCACGATTTAGCTGTCCTATTGGGCTGCGGAGCCTCAGCCGTCAACCCGTACCTTGCGATTGAACAAGTGAGAGAACTCGCTGCGGCTGATGCCGTGGCCGTCGATCCGGTGGTGGCACAGGAGAACTATCGCATGGCGCTGAGAAGCGGGCTCCTCAAGATCTTCTCAAAGATGGGCATCTGCACCATCAGCGCGTACCGGGGATCCGAGCTATTTGAGGTGATCGGCCTCGGCGACGACGTATGCGCGGTGGCTTTCCGGAATGCTCCACGGCGCCTGGGAGGGATCTCGTTGCGAGATCTTGGAGTCCGGGCGATCGAACAGCACGCTCGTTTTCTGGCAGGTGCTGACAACGTCGGCGGGTTTTACAAATATCGGCGGGGGGGTGCGGTTCACGTCACGAGTCCATCGGTCGTCCTCCAATTGCAGAAGGCGGTTCGTTCCGGGGATATGGAAGCGTGGGCTTCCTATGTTGCCACCATCGAAGACCGTCCTCCCTCCCAGATTCGTGACTTGCTCACGTTCGTCGAACGGAGGGCAGTGCCGATCGACGAAGTTGAGCCCGCCGAACGGATCATGCGTCGCTTTGTAACGGCGGCCATGTCGCTGGGCGCGCTTTCTCGTGAGGCACATGAGGCGTTAGCTCAGGCGATGGCCACGATCGGCGGCCTCTCGAATTCGGGCGAAGGGGGCGAGGACCCGGCCCGGTACGACAATTCGCGGAATTCGGTGATCAAACAGATCGCCTCTGGAAGGTTCGGTGTCACGCCCGGGTATCTGGCCTCGGCTGAGGAGTTCCAGATCAAGATGGCGCAGGGGTCGAAGCCAGGGGAAGGCGGCCAGTTGCCCGGCCACAAGGTGACTGAGGAGATTGCCCAACTCAGGCATACCGAACCAGGGGTGAGTCTCATTTCGCCACCGCCCCACCACGACATTTATTCAATCGAGGATCTTGCTCAGCTGATCTATGACCTGAAGGCGTTTAAGTCACAGGCGCG
>CBDTUI010000166.1:0-4174 GCA_965363765.1 uncultured Acidimicrobiia bacterium | reverse complement strand
TTGGGAAGATCAGGAGTGAACACGATCGACTTCGGCTTGGCGATCGGACCGATGACGCTGGCGACATGATCGCGAAGTTCTTCGATGAGGCCTTCGTCACCTTCAGCGTCGCCCCGGAGCGTGACGAATGCAGCGATTGCTTGACCGGTCACTGGATCTTTCCTCCCGACCACGGCCGCCTCGGCTACCGCCGGATGCCCGACCAATGCCGATTCAACTTCGGTGGTCGAGATGTTGTGACCGGAAATGAGCATGATGTCATCAACTCGCCCGAGCAACCAGTAGTAACCATCCAGGTCGCGTTTGGCACCGTCACCCGGAAAGTACTTACCGGGGAAACGCGACCAATAGGTGTCGACGAAACGGTCTGGATCTCCCCAAATCGTGCGGGCCATCGAGGGCCACGGCCGGGTTAACACCAGAAACCCACCCCCACCCAACGGTACAGACTCGCCGTTTTCGTCTACGACGTCGGCGCCGATGCCAGGGAACGGGAGTGTGGCGGATCCGGGCTTCGTCTCCACCAGCCCGGGGAGCGGAGTGATCATGATCCCACCTGTTTCGGTCTGCCACCAGGTGTCAACAATCGGAGCGGCCTCCGGACCGATGTTCTGGCGATACCACATCCACGCTTCCGGATTGATCGGCTCACCGACTGTCCCGAGGAGCCGTAACGAGGAGAGATCGTGACCTTGCGGATACTCATCGCCCCATTTCATGAAAGCCCGAATGGCCGTGGGAGCGGTATAAAAGATCGTGACTTTGTACTCATCGATGATCGACCACAGGCGATCGAGGCCGGGGTGATTCGGTGCTCCTTCGTACATAACCGAGGTAGTGCGGTTGGCGAGCGGACCGTACACGATGTAGGTATGCCCGGTCACCCAACCGATGTCGGCGGCACACCAGTAGACGTCTGTGTCTGGTTTGAGATCGAACACGTAGCTGTGGGTGGTAGTTGCCCCGGTCAGGTATCCGCCCTGCGTGTGGACAATTCCTTTGGGTCGCCCGGTCGTTCCGGACGTGTACAGAATATACAGAGGGTCTTCAGCATTCATCGACGCTGGTTCAAACGTCGTCGGTTGCCCATCGATCAGGTCGTGATACCAGTGGTCACGGCCCTCGGTCATGGTTACCTCAGTGCCGGTCCGTTTGACCACCACCACCGCTGACACGTCAGGCGTTCGAGCAACGGCAACATCGGTGCTCGCTTTGAGCGGCACGACGTCACCCCGTCGCCAGGCGGCGTCCTGAGTGATAACCACCTTGGCGTCCGCGTCAAGGATCCGATCGGCAAGGGCGTCGGAACTAAAACCTCCGAAAACAACTGAGTGGATCGCCCCGATTCGGGCGCAGGCGAGCATGGCGACTGGCAGCTCGGGCACCATGCCCATATAGATAGCAACCCGGTCTCCCCTGGTCACCCCGAGGCCCACTAGAGCGTTGGCCAATTGGCAGACCTCATCATGGAGCTCCTGATACGTGATAGTCCGCGTATCGCCCGGTTCTCCGATCCAGTGGTACGCAACCTTGTCGGCCGCCTCTGGCAGGTGTCGGTCAAGACAATTGAATGACAGATTCAACTCGCCGTCGGCGAACCATTGATAAAAGGGGGCGTTGGTGCTGTCTAATCCGACTGTGGGTTCCTTGAACCAGGTGATTCTCTGTTTGGCCTGTTCCATCCAGAACTGCTCGGGATCCGACTCGGCTCTCTCATGGATTCCAGCCTGGGCATTGGCCTGAGAAACGAAAGACTCGGGTGGAGGGAAGCGTCGATCCTCCTGCAACAGGTTCTCAAGGGTCTCTGACACGTAGCCTCCTGGGGCGGGTCCTATCGATCCCCACGCTATCAGTTCAACGTTCCACTAGCCGAGCGAACCGAATCTCAGTATTGGACACTCCACAAGATGAGTCCCTCGGGTGGAGCCGCTCCGCTGGCCTTGTTCCGATTGCGGGCCGCCAAGATCGTCGGGACCACTTCGGCTTGTTTCTTGTCAATCCCGACATCGACGGACACCGCCACGATCGATCGAACCATCTGATGGCAGAACGCTACGGCCGTGACCGAAAGCTCAACGATGTCACCAACCCGGACCCACTTGGCGCTGAGCACAGTGCGCTGCCGGGACTGATCTTCGGAACGTCGGCAAAACGAAGAGAAGTCGTGCTGGCCGAGGAGATGAGACACGGCTTGATTCATCTGATCGATGTCGAGTGGCGTGGCCAGGTGCCAGTGCGTTCTGCGCAAAAGCGGATCGGACAGCTGCCGGTTGAGAATGCGATAACGGTACGTCCGGCTCTTGGCAGAGAAGCGGGCGTGGAACCCCGGTTCGGTGTCGGCGGCCGCCAGAACGACGATGTCCGGTTCAAGGATTCGGTTGAGGCGGCTGACAACTTTGGCCGCATGGATGGGGTCGGGCACCTCGAAACTGACGACCTGTCGACGGGCGTGGACACCATTGTCGGTGCGTCCCGCCACGAAGGTCTCTATTGGCATCCGGAACACAGAGGCGAGCGCCGGTTCTAGCTCTCCTTGCACCGTCCTGAGGTCTGGCTGACGGGCATATCCGTAGAAGTCGGTGCCGTCATAGGCGAGGTCGAGCCGAGCCATCTAGCCCTCTGAACGCAGCAGTCGAATGAGCTTGGAAACCGGTCTGCGGATGCTCTCATCAACCGCATAGGTACCAAGGTCATCGAATTCGACCCAGCGAGCGTCCGTGATCCCATCAAGGACTGCGAGATCGGTGGTGGGACTCCGGAAAGCGAACCGAACATCAAAGTGAAGATGCTCGGGCGTGGCCGAGCGAGCGGGGAACGTGTGAATATCAACGTCGAACATCCCGAGGACAGATAGGTCACCCAGACCAACCTCTTCGGCAAGCTCTCGCCGGGCGGCACCCTCCATGTCTCCATCGACGGGTTCGAGATGACCGCCCGGCTGGAGCCAGCGCCGCAGCTTCTGGTGATATACGAGCGCCACCGATGTGGCATCCGGGGAAACCACGAAGCCGCTGGCTGTGAGGTGACCTGGCTGAAAGTGATCGGCCGCCGTTATATCCCCCGGAGCTTCAAGGAGACCCGAGAAATCCGCCAGGTAAGAACGATCTTGTCCATCGATCGCCTCCTCAAGCTGACGACGCAAGCCTTCTCGATCAAGCTTCATATCCGGCCGTGTTTCATATCCGACGAAGGCGGACCTGCTCCACCGAATGATCCGCTGCCTTGCTCAAGATCAAATGAGCCCGTTCACGGGTTGGAAGAATATTCTGTCTGAGGTTTACGCCGTTTACCGTGTCCCAGATGGTCGTGGCTATCTGTTGGGCGTCTGTCGATGACAAGTCGGAGTAGCGGTGGAAATACGAGTCAGGGTCACGAAAAATCGTTTCACGTAACGTCATAAACCGGTCGATGTACCAGCGTCGGATATCCTGCTCGTCGGCATCGACGTAGACGGAGAAGTCGAAGAAGTCCGAGACAACCACCCGACCCTCGCCAGTTTGGAGGACGTTGAGACCTTCGACGATCACGATGTCGGGTTGACCAATCGTGGTGGTTGCCCCCGGGACGATGTCGTATGCCTCGTGGGAATAGACCGGGGCCTGAACTTCGGGATGACCCGACTTTACGGCAGCAACGAAGTCGAGCAACGCCCGCTGGTCGTAGCTCTCCGGAAAGCCTTTCCGATCAAGAATTCCCCGTTGTTCAAGCACGTCGTTCGGGTAAAGAAACCCATCGGTGGTCACGATGTCCACTTTCGGATGGGCGGGCCAGCGCGACAACAAAGCCTGCAAGACACGCGAACTCGTGCTCTTGCCAACGGCCACCGAGCCCGCCACACCAATAATGTACGGCACCTTGGCAGCAGGACGCCCGAGAAACGTGTCAGTGACGGTATAGAGGCCCTGAGAGGCTGTCACGTACAGATTGAGGAGCCGGGACAGTGGCAGATAGACGACCGCTACCTCGTCGACCGAGATGCGGTCATTGATACCCCGAAGTTTTTCGACGTCCTCCTCATCGAGGGTCATCGGAGTGTTGGCTCTCAACGCGGCCCACTCGTCGTGGGTGAAAGACAGGAACCGATCGTTCATAGGGCGGTCAGGCTAGCGGCCATGCCTAGACAACTGACCGGCCTGGCGGCCGCGCTAGACAACGGAACCGGCCTGGCGGCCGG
>CBDTUI010000165.1:0-4193 GCA_965363765.1 uncultured Acidimicrobiia bacterium | reverse complement strand
GAGACAATCTCGGCTTCGACCAATCCTTCGCCGATATCCGGCAGGATAAAATCACGCATTCCTACGCCTCCAGGGTTCGGCGCGCCGCCGCTACCACCGCGTCGGCGGTAGGCATATAGCGATGCTCAGCCTTCTTCAGTGGGATAGTCGTATCCCATCCGGCGACCCGTTCCACTGGAGCTTGCAGCGAGAACAGGGCCCGTTCGCCGATCAAGGCGGCGATTTCGGCACCAAAGCCGGCGGTTTTGGGTGCTTCCTGGACCACTACCGCTCGTCCGGTCTTTTGGACGGATTCGATAATCGTGTCCTCATCGAGCGGGCGAAGAGTACGTAGATCGATCATTTCCGCCGAGATACCGTCGGCGGCGAGGACTTCGACCGCCTCACGAACCTCATGGGTCATCGCGCCCCAGGTGATGATTGACACGTCCGTGCCCTCGGTTTCGATCCGAGCCTTACCGATCTCGACGGTGTAATAGCCCTCCGGAACCTCCTCGCGCACCAGCCGATAGAGGCGGATCGGCTCGAGGAAGATGACCGGATCGGGAGAGTCAATGGCTGCGAGCAACAGTCCCTTGGCGTCATAGGGGGTAGCCGGGATGACCACCTTCAAGCCGGGGATGTGGGCATAGATGACCTCGGTCGACTCGGAATGGTGTTCGGCAGCTCCGAAACCACCGCCACAGGGCATGCGAATAACCATCGGGGCGCTGAACCGATGCTGCGATCGGTTCCGGATTCGCGCAACGTGACTGAGTATTTGGTCGTAGGCCGGATAGGAGAAACCCATGAACTGTATTTCGACGACCGGTCGGAGGCCGGCGACTGCCATGCCAAATGCGGCTCCGACGATGCCTGATTCAGCCACCGGTGTATCGATGACCCGCTTGTCCCCGAACCGGCCGATTAGCCCGTCTGTGATCCGGAATACCCCGCCGGTCTGGCCGACATCCTCGCCAATCACGAGCACTCGCTCGTCCTTGTCCAAGGCGGTCGCCAGGGCATCAGTGATGGCCCCGGCCAACGTAAGTTCGCTCACGACTCCACCTCCTCAAGCTGACGTCGCAGATCGGGCGACATCTCCTCATAAACAGCGCCAAAAATGTCTTCGGGCGACGGTGACTGTAAAGACTCGGCCAGCTCAACCGCTCGCTCAATTGTCGTACTCGCCTTGGCTTGTACGGTCTCTTCCCACTCGGCATCCCAGGCACCCTCGTGTTCAAGATACCGCCGGACCCGTTCGATCGGATCCCGATCGAGCGCCTGGCGCTCCTCCTCCGGATCTCTGTATCGTCCCGGATCGTCGTTGGTTGTGTGTGGGCCGACCCGATAGGTGACTGCTTCGATGAGGGTGGCGCCTTCTCCGGATCGGGCTCTATCGACTGCCTCTTTGGTGGCCGCATAGACCGCAAACAGGTCATTTCCGTCAACTTGCTCCCCAGGCATCCCGTAGGCATCGGCCTTCTGGGCGATGGTTTCGGAGGCAGTCTGACGCTCGCGCGGCATGGAGATCGCCCACCCATTGTTCTGGCACAGGAAGATGGTGGGTGTTTTGAACACGCCCGCAAAATTCATTGCTTCGTGGAAGTCACCTTCCGAAGTGGCACCGTCACCGAAGTAGGTGATGGCGAGGCGGGTGGTTCCCAGCAGCTTCTCAGCCCACCCAATCCCAACCGCGTGAATCATGTGCGCACCGACGGTGATCGATGGCGGCAAGACATCAACGTGGACAGGCGGGCGTCCGCCACGCTCGTCCCCTGATCTCGATAGAAACAGAACTTCCCAGGGGTATCCCTGCATCCACATGGCACCGGCGTCACGATACGTAGCAACCATCCAGTCCTGAGGGTCCAATGCGGCCGCCGAGCCAACCTGGGCCGCCTCTTGCCCGAGGAGAGGGGCATAGGTTGCCAACCTGCCCTGGCGCTGGAGGGTGGTCCCTTTCTTGTCGTAAGCCCTGGTTTCAACCAGCGCTCGATACAAACGTCGGGTGGTGTCGATGTCCATAGGAGCTTCCCCGACTAGCCGCCCCTCTAGATCAAGAATGTTTCGCATATGAGGCCAGGCTACTCGGCCAAGGGTGTCGTCCGATCGCGCAAATAAGCCTCATTTCGCTTTTTGGTGCGATGGAAACCGATTAGGCGGCCTTAATCGGTGTTCGCTGCTGAACTGGCGATCACTGCGTCCACAATCATCTCGACGAGACGCTGAATCGTGTCGTCAAGTTGCTCCATGGGAATGATCGGCACATTCCGCAGGCGAGCGCATTCCTGCACATAGGCGTCTATCCGCCTGAGTTCATCGAACGCATCGAGATAGCGATCGGCGCTTCGCTGACTGGCCTGTTCTGCTCTGGCCAGAAAGTGGGCACGGTGGGCATCGGTGTCCTTCACAACAAGCAAGGCCTGACAAATGACCGCCTGATTAGACCAGCGTTCTACGTCTTTGTCGTAGACCCCCGGCACCATGTGAACCCCCTCTACGACCAGCCCGGTTCCCTCCTGGATAGCCCGATCGATGAGGCCACGAACACCGGTTGAAACCATGTCCACCTGGCTCTGAAATCCCACCACGACCGGATCGTGATCGACGGGAACGGGTGACCGCAAAGCCAGGTGGGCGTCGAAGGATGAGAGGTGCAGCATGGGCGCCAACGTGTCGGCGACGAGTTGCCGCATCACCTGGCGCACAGCGTCGGTTGGAATGACACTTGATATCCGCAGGCGAGCACCGACCTCGCCGGCCACAGAAGACTTCCCGACCCCTGGGGCACCACCCAACATGACAATGATCGGTTTACCTCGCCGGCGGGCAGCCAACCAGGCGAGGTAGCGATCCGCCGATTTGGCCCCTAGATGGGTTTCGATCGAACGGGTCGTAATGTCCATCAGCTCTTCAACGGCAATCTCGGAAAGGTTGCGTTCGTGAAGTCGCGCTTCGGTCTCTTCGGCGATCGTATAGGCGGTCTCCGGTTCGATCCCCACCACAATCATCGAGGAGGCCGCCACGAATTTCGAAAAGGGCAACGGGTTTTCCCGCCGATCCAACACCCAGATATACCGTCCTGCCGGGCTAACCATGGATTCCCATCCCTTCGGTGATACCGGGGTGCGACAACCGCTGTCGCTAGTATGACATCTCGATGACCTCGCTGACGATCGCTCAACTGTCTGATCTTCACTGCGGGTCTCCCTATTTCGATCCTGAGCTGCTCGAAGCAGCCGTTAACGAAATACTCGATCTTCAACCCGATCTCGTGGTTGTGGCCGGTGATCTCACCCAGGAGGGTTACGCCGAGGAGTTCGAGATGGCTCGCGACGCTCTGCTCCCGCTACGCGAAGCTCTGACGACGGTCATTGTTCCCGGAAACCACGACTCCAAAAACGTCGGATACCTTCACTTTCATGATCACTTCGGCAAGGGCAACAGCGATTCAAAAGGTGACGTGTCCCTGACCATGACGAGCGATGCGTACCCTCGCCGCACCAAAGTCGTTGCCGTCGACAGCTCAAAACCCGATCTGGCCGAAGGTGAGATCGGGCGGGCCCGGTACGAGTGGATCAGACAAGAGTTCGACGATGCTGCCGACCTTCGACTGTTCGTCATGCATCATCACCTCGTATCCGTCCCTGGTACCGGTCGGGAGCGGAACATCGTCTGGGACGCCGGAGACGTGATGGCCCTGCTCGAAGATGTTGACGTCGATATCGTCTTGGCCGGACACAAACATGTCCCTCACGTCTGGCAGGTCGATCGGATGCTCATCATCAACAGCGGCACGGTTTCCTCGTACCGCTTACGCGGGTACACCCGCCCCTCCTACAACGTCGTCAGAATCGACGAAGCAAGCATTGAGGTGACCCTCGTCTACCCCGGTTCCGGCCAACAAACGGCCGCCTATTTCGACCGGGCGACCACCGAATTGACCCGTAACCCGGATATGGCGGGAATGTTCTCAAAGGCGGCCTGGAGATGGTGATTCGATTGTTCCTCTCGGCAGTTTCCGAGCGAGACCTGGATCAACTTATCGCCATGTTCAAGGAAGACGTCCTTCCGGCATTCGAAGGGGCACCGGGGTGCCTCGGTATCGAGCTGATTCGGGCAGAAACCGCCGGAGTGGGCGGCCTCATCGAGGGTGGCGTGATTATCCGCTGGGATTCAGCCGAGAGAATGGAAGCCGCCCTCAACGATCC
>CBDTUI010000164.1:0-4198 GCA_965363765.1 uncultured Acidimicrobiia bacterium | reverse complement strand
ATCCACTCGCGTGGCTTAACGAAGGACCGGTCTGAGAGATGACCGGTCGAAGGATGAGACTCCGCCTAGCGGGGTCTCATCTGATTCTGCCCTTACCGATAACTCAACCTCACAGATAAACCGACATCAGGCGAACTGTACCGATCGTTTTGCGAAGCCGAACTGGTAGTCGTCGATGATTGTTTCGGGTGCCACTTCCGGGTCAGTGGCGGCGCCCAGACCGATGAACAATGGGGTGAAGTGTTCGACGGTGGGATGGGCATATGGCATCCCGGGAGCCTGACCGTAGTTGGCCAGTTCATCGAGATCTCCCTTGGCCAGGGCATCGGCTGCCCAGGCATCGAATTCTTTCGACCATCCTGGGATGGCGTTGTCCTCAAACATCTCCCGAGTAGCGAATTGCAGGCCGTGTGTCATGAACCCGGAACCGATGATGAGTACGCCCTCATCTCGGAGCGGCCTGAGTCGACGGCCGAGGTCGAACAAACGCTCTGGATCATGAGTCGGCATGCTCAGTTGGAGCACCGGAATGTCTGCGAATGGGTACATGATCTTCAGCGGAACCCATGCGCCATGGTCGAGTCCGCGACTGGCATGCTCGTGGACGGGTTCGGTATCTGGCATGAGGGCCACCACCTGTTTGGCGAGCTTCGATCCGTCGGGTGTGTCGTACTTCATCGAAAAGTACCGAGGCGCAAAGCCGCCAAAGTCGTATACGAGAGGGGTGCCGGCCCCGCTAGCCGACAAACTCAAAGGCGCCGATTCCCAATGCGCACTGACTATCAACACCGCGCGTGGCTTTGGCAGGGATAGCGACCAGCTAAACAACTGCTCAATCCAATGCGGATCGTCAAAGACCGGAGGGGCTCCGTGGCTGAGATACAAAGAAGGCAGTGGTCCTGCCTCCGGTGTCCACATCGGTTGCGTGGCGCTCAAAGGGGCTCGGTTGGTGAGGAACCGATCGAAGGCTTCACCAGGGCGAATCGGACGCATAATGGACATGCCATCTCCTGTCTCACAGCTGATTCACTTGACTACACTATACTCGTTTATTCGTTGAACGGTCAAGTATTAGGAAGTCACAATACACCGCTAGCGCGACTACTTTGGTCCCTGTTCGGATCTGGTCGTAGTTGATACAATCGAAGTTACGCCCTGGCCGCTCGGCCGGAGGGGCAACTGAATGAGGGGGTTTCGCCATGCGCCGCATGACTACTGTTTTCCTGGCAGCATTCGCAGTATTTACACTCTTTATCTCGGCGGTTGGCGCTCAGCCACTAACCCCGACCGGCACGTTCAACGACGACAACGGAAACATCCACGAAGCCGATATCGAGGCGATCGCCGCCGCCGGGGTCACCTTCGGGTGCAACCCGCCCGCCAACGACCTTTTCTGCCCATCTGCGCCGGTTACCAGAGCGCAGATGGCGTCCTTTATCACCCGAGCCCTGGGGCTGGCGCCCTCAACGACGGATGCGTTCACCGATGACGCGAGTTCGGTCCATGAGGCCGATATCAACGCCATCGCTGCGGCAGGCATCACGTTCGGTTGCAATCCACCCGACAACGACCAGTACTGCCCAACCGTCCCGGTTACGCGAGCACAGATGGCGTCGTTCCTCGTTCGGGCGTTCTTGGTTGCCCCATCTACGGCGGACGCCTTCGACGACGACACGGCTCTGGTCCACGAGGCTGACATCAACGCGATAGCGGCGGCCGGAATAACCTTCGGGTGCAACCCCCCGACCAACGATTTTTTCTGCCCCAAGGCTTCGGTCACAAGAGCACAGATGGCTTCGTTCCTGACCAGGGCAATGGGGCTCACCCCCCTGCCGCCACCGTCGGTAAGTGAATCGAACCTGGCGAGAATCTTCTTCTTCCTTGACCAGCCCTCTGGAGGACCATTCCTTGCCACCACGGCTCGGTACCTGCCAGATCCGGTCACACCTGATTCGGCGGTCGATCTCCTGTTGGCCGGCCCGACGCCCGCTGAGACAGCACAGATTCCCTCGTTTTCATCATCGATCCCCTCCGATGTCGTACGCAACGGATCCGTGGCGGTCGCTGCCGGCACGGCAACCGTCGACCTATCGGAGAACTTTGATGACGGAGGCGGATCGGCGAGCATGACGGGACGACTCGCTGAGCTGACGTTCACACTCACGTCATTCGATACGATCGACAAGGTCAAGATCATGCTGGACGGGGTCCCGGTGGACGTATTTTCATCGGAGGGCCTGGTTCTCCCCGCTGAGGGGCTCGACCGGGCCTACTTCCTCCCAACGATGTCTGACGCCATCGGTGCGGGGATCGTCGCGGAGGTGACGCCCGAAAGCCCAGCCTGGTTCGAGTTCGTTGAAAGTCCGATCGAGGTGCGCGGTCTGAGTCGAACATTCGAAGCGACCGTGTCATGGGCGCTCTTCGATAACGACGGACTGGAGTTGACGTCGGGCTTCGCAACTACGGGTGGGAGCGGCCCTGAGTTCGGGGCTATGTCTATAGACATCCCTTATTCGGTCTCCGTTCCCGAACTCGGAACCCTTCAAGTTTGGTGGGACTCGCCGAAGGATGGCGCCCGCTTGGATGTCCGTGAGGTTGCTGTTTGGTTGATGCCGTAGTGTCCGGTGGTTGGGTCCCAAGGAGGTAGCTGATGCAATCAACGCCCGTGCGCGTATTGATCGGAGCGTTAGTTGGAGCCATCGTCGGCCTAGTCGTCGGCCTAGTTGCGATGGCGTTTGCTCCTGAGAACGGTTTCGGTGACCTGGCAGTCGCAGCGGTTATGACCGTATTCCTGATCCCCGGTGGCCTCGTGATCGGGGGCGGTGTGGCTTTCTGGCGGACTCGCAGGAGGAACGCCATCGGCGACCGGTGAGCGAAAGGGACCCGCTAGTGCGTGACCAGTAGGGTGTCGCCATGAGTGAACTTTTGACTGCTGGTCGTATGGCTTTCGTTGCCGACCATATGCCCATTTTGAGGTCGATTGCGGATCGGTTCGTCACCGAGCAACCGTTCAAAGGTTTGACGGTCGCGACCCGCATCCATGTCGAACCCAAAACGGGTGTGCTTATCGAGGCCCTGGCCGGTGGCGGTGCGAGGGTGATGGCGATGGGAAACAAAGCCACCACTGATGATGGGGTTGCCAACTATCTGCGGCAGAAAGGGCTTGACGTTCTAGGAAGTCGCGCTGACGATGACGCCACTATCGCTGAGAACTGCCAGAAGCTAGTCGGCGCCCGTCCCGATCTGCTGCTCGACAATGGTGCCGAGATCATCGAGTTGCTTGTCGAGGCCGGTCAGTCGGTGCGGGGCGCGACCGAAGAAACCACCTCGGGAGCTTTCACGCTCCGCAACGAACTGGCCGGACAGGTCGGCTTCCCAGTACTCGTTATCAACGACAGCCCGCTCAAGGCCATCGTTGAGAACAAGCACGGCGTCGGCCAGTCAGTCATCGAATCGATCCGGTCGGCAACCAATCTGCTACTCCACCGCCGCCGGTTCGTGGTGATGGGCTACGGGTGGTGCGGACGTGGGATCGCCCAGTACGGTCGGGCGGCCGGCGCCGAGATCGTCGTCGTAGAGCCAGACGCTATCAAGGCGCTCGAGGCAGCCATCGACGGATTTATCGTTTCAACCATCGACGTCGAAGCCCCAGTTGGTGACATCTTTGTGACTGCGACGGGGCATCGGCACGTTCTTTCGGTGGATCACCTTGGGTTGATGAAAACCAACGCAGTCGTTGCTAACGCCGGTCATTTCGACGACGAGATTGACATCGTCGGGTTACGCAATGTCGCTTCACCTGCACCGCGCGGGCCTGATATCACCCAGTACACGTTGCCGTCGGGGCAATCGATTGATGTGGTCGCGGAGGGTCGGATGGTAAATCTGGCCGTCACGGGTAGTAGGGGCAATTCGATCGAGATTATGGACCTCGGTTTCAGTCTTCAGGCGCTGTGCCTCGAACGACTCGCCCTCAACCCGTCCAGTTGTCTCGCAGGCGATCAGCCGGTTCCCATCGACATCGACCAATGGGTCGCAAGGGCGATGGTTACCGCCCTCGGCTAGAACGGTTTCTGGCCGGGTAGTACAGCGGGTCACGGCGAGGTTTCAGCTGAACACTCTGGGTGTGAATCCCATACAGGCGCGCCGAAGTGTTCAAATGACCGACAGTGACGTAGGATGTGGCGCGAATTCAGGG
>CBDTUI010000163.1:0-4225 GCA_965363765.1 uncultured Acidimicrobiia bacterium | reverse complement strand
GAGGCGGCCCTTTCTGAGATCGGTGCTGAAGTACGAACCGCCGCAACCGTCGTCAATGGTTTGGAGGCGTTTCTCGACGACTCTCACTACCTCTTACTTGGTGCGAACGTCAACGAGATGCAGATCGGGGGCGGAACCCCGCTGAACTTTGGCGAAGTGCGACTTCGTGATGGCGACTTCTCCGTCTCAAACATCCAAACGATCTTGGAGGCTCCACTCGATGGGCCAACTCGTCTCGTCGACGACGACATTGGCGAGCTCTGGGGATTCCTGACTCCGACCAACGACTTCAAGAAGGTCATGCTGACCCACCGCTTCAGCGAATACAGCGGCCCGCAGGCGCTCGTTATGTACGAAGCGGCAAAAGGCAAACAACTTGAGGGTGTGCTGCTGGTCGATTCACTGGCGCTGCAAGGGCTGCTCGAAGTGGTCGGGCCAGTGACGGTGGGCGAGCGCGAGTTCAACGCCGACAATGTTCTTGACTACATATTTGTCGAGCAATACGTAGATGAAGCCGCCGCGGCCTTAGCAGCTGGCATCGTTCGGGATCAGGCAAGGTATGACCGCCTCGCGACGCTCGCATCGGCGGTGTTCACCAAAGTCGCAGACGGCGAGTGGGACACGGTCGAGATGATTCGCACCATGCGCCCTGTCGCTGCGGCTGGCCATCTGCGCGCCTTCTCGACCGATCCGGTAGAGCAACGCATGTGGGACGCTTTTGGAATCTCTGGTCAACTCTCTGGAGACGAGTTCGGCATCGCGTTGCAAAATCTCGGTGTCAACAAGCTTGATCCGTATATCGACATCGTCGTAGAGGCAACAACAAAGCGGAATGCCGATGGCACGGCGACGATCTCAATGACGGCGACCATTAGAAACAACACCCCACCTGACCTGCCCATCGAGGTAACCGGTGAGTACTGGCAAGAGCTTGGACTGCCTACGACTACGACCTACCTCGGCCGAATTGCCCTGTTGCTCCCGGGCGCCACGATGGAGGTCGATCTCGATGCCACGAGTGAAGCCGGGCTCGAGGTCTTCGGCCCAGACGGCAACAATGTGGTCGTGGCGACTAAGGCCACCATCGTCGATGGTGATGCCAGGGTGCTCTCGGCCGAAATCACACTCTCTGCTGGTGTCGACACGTTGACGATGCAACCCAGTGCCCGATACCCAACCATTCTGTACTACTGGAATGGCGTGCCGCTCGACGATTTTGGTGCTCACGAGTTGCCGATTGAATAGTTGTAAGTCGCAGGCGTTTCCGAGCCTCCGGCGAGGAAAGGCGGGAAGTGCGGCAGCCGCCAGGCTGGCGAACGACGACGATTTTGGTGCTCACGAGTTGCCGATTGAATAGTTGGGTTTATTTTCTTCTCACGCTGTTGATCACGACGGCGAACGACTCTCGGAAGAGCACGAATGACAGTGGCAGCGAGATGCCAAGGAAGAGCACGGCGCGGATGATCGAGTCGCTGAGAGGCGGTAGAAGCTGCGGGAAGAGCGCATACGCAGCAGCGGCACCAGCGGCGGGCGGTAGTGCGCCCTTCAGGAGTGCATGGGCCGCCCTGAGCGGAGCGACACCAACCTTGGCCCCGGAGATCACGGCGACGCCGATACCGACGACGCCACCAGCGATTCCCACTAGCAGCGCAATCTCAAGCAGACCGCCAATCATGGCGCCGATAATGGCGGCGCCGACGGCGAAGATGGCGTTAGTGGTGGCGAGAAGGCTGTGAGTGCTCCATAAGCCTCGGGCCTGAAGGAGCGAGTAACAGGTCGGCTGTAGAATTCGGAACGGAGTACCTGCACTGATCAGCACCATGGCAACGATTGCCTCGTTCCAGGTTCCCGACCAGATGAAGTCAACCAAAGTGCCGCCAACAAGCGCTAGTCCACCGAACGCCATACCAGTGGCGAGGAGGAGGAGCGAGATGGCATCGAGGTAAGAGACTCGCAACCGCTCCGGGTCTTTAATCGACGCGAACGACGGCACTAATACGTTGGTCGCCGCCATCGTGAATGGCGCAGTAAGCGCCGCTGAAAGCGAATACCCGAAGAAGTACAGCCCGACGATCTCTTTGGTCTCAAACGGGCTGATCGCGACATAGTCGCCGCTCAGCGACACGCCGAGGGCGACGGCGGTGAGCATGAGCCAGGGGAGGGTACGGCCGTATCGCTTGAGCACGCCGGTGATCTTGCCAAAGAGCGATGGCGGCCGGCCGGTTGCTCGCCACAGCATGGTGCCCTCAAGAAGCGTCTCGACATAGAGGGGGAGTACCAACGCATAGGCCCCAAAGCCGAACAAGGCGAAGACGATGAGCGACGCGTGCCTTGACACGGATGACGCGGTCAGGATCTTGGACGACTCGGCAAAGCGAAGGTCGGCCGCAAGTCGCCCGATGCCGATGACCATGGCGAACTGGAGGGGCAGGGTCGGGGCAATCGCGATCAGCAGGGGTCTTGCTTCTGGCTGCCCGAGCCATGAGGCGATTTGAGACGAGCCAACAATCATGATTGCGGCAATGGCGATCATTAGGTAGAGAATTAGCCGCCAGAGGCGGTCTGGTTCTTCGCCCTTTGTGATTCGTTCGATAAAGAGCGGGCGCAGCGCACTGAGGGTCGCCACAGAGAATGTGGAGAAGCCGAGGGTGATCGCGAAAAGGCCAAAATCTCCTTTGGTGAGAATGTAGCCCGCAACGATCTGGGCGATGAGCCCACCGCCACGCATAATCACGCTTGCAACGCCGACCTGCAGGATGCCACGGATGACGTGGCTCTTCATCTGCTCGGGCGCTGGCTTGTAGTTCTTTGGTTCGGTTTGGGTCGCGATTGGTTCAGCGCCGGAAGCGGTTGAATCTTCTTGGTCGGGCTCGATGTCGACGCGGCGTCTCATCATTTGCTGGCCCGACCACCGTGGTCATCAGCCGCTTTCTGAAGCGCAGTCTCAAGTGCTGTCGCTCCGGCCTCAAAGGACAATTCGCTCAGATAGAACTCGCGAGCTTGTTGGCCCATAGCCGAGCGTCGCTCTGGCCCGGCCTCGACGATCTCAAGGAAGGCGGCGGCTAGTGCATCGACATCGCCAGGAGCGCACGTGATTGCGCCGCCGGATGTGTCGAGGAGATGCTTGGCGTCGCCGAGTAGCGCGCCGATAAGTGGTCGTCCCGCCGCAAGGCCGACTTGCACCTTGCTTGGCACGATTCCGTTGAAAAACTCATGGTCATCGAGCGACACAAGGAGGGCGTCGGCTTCATGGTTGACCTTTGGCATCGTGTCATACGGCTTGAGGCCGTGGAATGTGACGTTTGGAGCCTTTAGCTGCTCGGCCAGAAGGCGGCAACGTTCGGCGTCGGGGCCGGCACCGATGACATCAAGATGGAACGACGGTGCGATGTCGGCAATCTGCGCCGCCGCTCGCACTGCAATATCGATTCGCTGAAACGGGCCGATATTGCCTGCGAAAACGACTCGGCATGTCTCCGACGGCGGAACCGGTGCCCACTCGTCGGGAAGGAACAGAGTTTCGTCGGCCCAGTTGATCACGGTCTCGGCTGTCTCGGGATTGGCGTTGTTGTTGACCAGCAGTTCGGTCATGCCGGGGGAGAGACCGATGGTGCGATCCATACGGGCATACATGGCCTGGCACAGCTTGCGAAGTGGCTTGTCGACGACCTTCTCGAGTCGGTCGGGCAGAAAGCCGGACTTGGTCACGGTGTCCGGCCAAAAGTCTTGCACGTGGAGGACCGCGGGAGCATCGTATTTGCGCTTCGCTCGCAGCGCCGTAATGCCGATCGTTGCCTGGCCTTGGTAGGCGTAGATCACATCGAACTCACGCTTGGGCAGCCCGAGCAAAGTGGAGCTTGCAGCGAAGGTGAGGTAGGTCAGGATTCGCTTCACTGCGCTCGTGTCGTGACTTGGCAAAACTGCGGTACGGGTGATCGTGATTCCGGGTTCTAGCTCTTCGACCGTGCGCGGCCGGTTTTTGTATCCGGGGTAGAACTTCCCGCCTGGGTAGTTGGGAAACGTTGTTACGACATGAATCTCATGGCCCCGATCGCGAAGAAAACGCACAAGGTTGAGCCCCGAGATCGGGCTCGGCTCGGGATCAAACCACTGAGTAATGAAGCAGATGCGCATGGTCAGTCATTTCCAACGAAAAAATCGGCACCTACATCGAGGCCATCTTGATCGACGCCAGTGCCGCGAACGACCTCGAGAACCGTTTGCA
>CBDTUI010000162.1:0-4271 GCA_965363765.1 uncultured Acidimicrobiia bacterium | reverse complement strand
GTACAAGATGCTTGACAGACCGCCCGGCTCGGAACTGGGCTCGGACAGGTGTAAAACCCTCAATCAGGCTGGCCTGGGAGATTCAACGTGACTCAGGGCGGCTTCGAGAGGGTACGGAGCCTTGTCGAGGTCGACGGATTGGACGAGGAGTCGGGCGTAGCGGAGCTTGCGGCGGGCGCCGCTCCCAAAGAACCGGCGCAACTGAGCGTCGACTGGTTCAGTCCGCCAATCGGGTTGTCTCTGGAGCGTACGGAACGAACCAAGGTCGCCTTGCGAATCGAGCAGAATCTCAACCGCCGCTGTACCAACGGCACGAATCAGCTCATCTTCAAGATCCTCAACACAGACAAAGAACCCGAGCGCTTCGAGATCGGTGCGACTCGCCGGAGCCCCGAATCCGGCCTTTTCGAGACGCCGCCGGATGACGGCTTCTTCACCCGCATCACAGAGGCCGCCGATCACGACATCCGCACCGTTGGGCCCAAACCGATCCAGGTACTTTTCAATCCCCTGCGCTCCACCGACCGGGACGATGACGACACCCTCACCCTCGAAGTCTCGACCTTGGCGGACGGCCAGCGCCTCGAGCGCAATCTGATCGCTGATCCCCTCGACCAGCACCACCGCCCGGCAGTCAGTTGCCTTCTCAAGCGCCGTGGCGGTCGCCTGGATTGGCGCATTCGGACCAGACACGTATCCATCCAACGCTTGACGAGCCAGCTCCCGACGTCGCGACTTATCCATTGCGTGCGGGTCTTTTGAGCCGGACACCGTTGCCAACCATCCGACGATCCTATCGAAACGTCTGTACCCGGTATTGATCGCCCGTGGCTGCCACCGATCAGTTACATACCCTGGCATATCACCGTCGTACCCAACCTGATTCATCGATGTGTGTGTGATCGGTTACATATTGCTGGACGATGAGCCGTAGATGGCTTATCATGAGTGAATGGAACCGATCAGTTACATGGAGGTCATCGGTAAGGCGATACGCGCCCGTCGTAAGGAGTTGCATGTCGACCAGCAGACGGTGGCCGACCTCGCCGGCGTCTCGCGTAAAGCCGTGTCGGACATCGAACGGGGCAAACCAACCATCCGGTTCGACGTCCTCGCCAAAGTCTTGACGGCGGTTGGACTGAAGATCGACGTGTCGTGAACGCCGACGTCTACAAGGGCGACCTCAAAGCCGGTGAGATCACCCGCTACGCCGACCACGTCGAGTTCGCCTATGACCCGGGGTACCAGGGCGACCCGGTCGCCTCGACCCTTCCCGTGCAGCCGCAGCCGTACACGGCCCCCGCCGGGCAGTTGCCGCCCTTCTTTGTTGGGCTGTTGCCAGAGGGGCGACGGCTCACCGCCCTTCGCCAGCTACTCAAAGTCGCCGCCGACGACGACCTGACTCAGCTCCTGGCGGTAGGTGGCGACACGATCGGAGATGTTCGGATCATCGCCCAGGGCGAAGAGCTCCATGATCCCCCGCACGTGATGGAACATCGCAGCTGGACCGACGTCGACCTCGCTGACCTGTTTACCCATTCACTGACCTCAAGACACGACGCGGTGGCGATCCCTGGTGTCCAGCCCAAGATCTCTGGTCGGATGATCAGTTTCCCGGCGGCAGGAACCACCGGGCCGGCAATCATCAAACTCGACCCTCCCGAGTATCGCTACCTTGTGGCCAACGAATCGGCCATGCTCAGTATGGCCGCCGAACTCGGGTACCCGACTCCCGGCCATCAGCTCATCGAGGACCATGAGGGAGCCACCGGACTCGTCATCGACCGGTTCGATCGCGGCCTCGAAAAGGGTCATCTGATCCGATACCCAGTCGAGGATGGCTGTCAGGGGCTCGACCGCTATCCGGCCGACAAATACAACCTCGACACCCTCGAAGTCATCGGCGGCCTGGCCGCTCTGTGCTCGGCACCAGCGGTGGCTGCCCTGCAGCTCGTCGAGAGGTTCATCTTCTCCTATTTGATCGGCGACGGCGACCTACACGCTCGCAACCTGTCGGTGTGGCGTCGACCAGAGGGCGTCTGGGAACCGTCTCCCTGGTACGACATCGCCTGTACAGCGGTCTATGGCGACATGACGCTGGCCGCACCGCTCAACGGTGACACGAACATTCGGGAAATCGGACGCCGTCGACTGCTCGAAGCCACCGGTGAACTGCACCTGCCCAATCGGGCCGTCGAACGGATGCTCGACAAGCGGGTTCCCCGGATTGCCGCCGCGATCGCGACCGTCCTGTCTCGGCCCCCGTTTACCGACTTCGCCGACCTTCCGAAGGTAACCCGGACCCTCGCCCGGCGGGCGGACCTACTTGCCCGCTGATGGCGTTAGGACTGCGGTCGACAACGAGCATTGCGGACATCGGGACGACAACGGATCATCGACATTGGCCGAGCCAATACATTTCGCCGTCGACGAGCGCAAAGCCAGCCTGCGAGTCGAAGGGTTGGCCCTGGAAAGTGAATCGCACCGGCGCGTTGAAAGAATTGGCAATCACACCGGTCCCAGCGGGAGTCGTGAACGACTGATCGTTCGGTCCTTCCGCGGGCCCGGTCAGCTGGTATTCGGTGAATTGCAGGATCTCATCGGTGACCCACTGGCGACATAGATCAGGCCCGAATCCACCCACCACAGCCGGATGCAGACGACCGAAGAGAAAGTCCACATCACCGGCCGCTACGGCCGCAGCAAATAGTTCGACAAACTGTTCAACCGACTCGGAGGCGACTGCCACCGTCGTCGTGGTTGTCGTAGTGGAACTCGTCGTAGTGGTGGGT
The DNA here is from genome assembly GCA_965363765.1 of uncultured Acidimicrobiia bacterium. Taxonomy (GTDB): domain Bacteria; phylum Actinomycetota; class Acidimicrobiia; order Spongiisociales; family JAENVV01; genus JAENVV01. The sequence continues at coordinate 1,479 of CBDTUI010000162.1, read as the reverse complement.
GAACGAGTGGTCGTCGGTGTCACAGGAACGGTCGACGGACTGGCGGGAGCACCGGTCGTAGCTGGCATCGAACGGTCAGGCGCAGTCGTCGGTACGACGGTGGTCGCTGCAACTGCCTCCACGTCAGATGACCCGCCAGTGACCAGGCCGAAGACGCCGTACAACACGAGGAGTACACCCGCACCGATGAGCAGCTTGGCAGCTGTCGGCCCGGTCATACGTTCACCATCCTGGTCGCCTCATTCGCCTCTGCCTTCCGATCGGTTGCCGGGCCGCTGGTCCGGGCTGTGGGTCGAACCAGCTTCGGACCGAGCAGTGTCGGCAAAGGCCTCCACGAATGCTGGGGGCGGCCCCGAGTTCCATCCGCGTTCTACTTGCTCGGCCGAGAGGAACCCCATTCGATACTGATTCCACAAACCAATCGCCCAGAGACGTTGGGCACCCGAGCTGGTCATGCCAGTTTCCACGTCCCGTCGGGCATCGGCCGGGTGAGATTGAACGTCTCGCCATCAACGGTCAGCTTGGCCGTGTTCGTGGCGATCTGGAGGTCAAACTTCGGCTCACAGAGACAATCTCCGTGGCCGTTGCAGGCCGTAGCCTCGCAGTCGTGACGCTCCATTGCGGCATTCACGTCGACGTCGTGGGCAACATCGCCATAGATGTCAGCGGTCACCCTTTCGGTGTTGGGCCAGGTCGCCACCGGGACAATCGTGCCAGCATCGACCTGCACACCCGACAGGATCGTGAAGCCGAGATCGTCGCCCGTGACCACGTTATTGCCCTTCCCCCTTTTGCTGTCTTCGAACGTGTCGCGTGCCCTGGTGGCGTGGTCGTGGGAATCGGTCATGGCAATTGGACCTGCCAACTCCATCTGTTTGCGAACCCGCTCGGCCAGCGGTTCGAGCTCGTCGACGTCAGACCCGGCCAACTGCTCAGTTGAGTACGTGAGGTCCCCGACCAGTCGCGCTTCGACCCAGCCGGCCGCCGTGAACTCGATGGGACACTCGGGTCCGGGAGCGGCGTTGGTGCACTCGTGGCTGGCCTGAACAAACACTGTCGACTCGCCTTTTACCGAGAAGGTGTTTTCGTGATCGGGGCAGTTGGCGTCGAGCGTGGCCGACACCACAGTGGACTCGAGATGGGTGAGATGGGCGGCCACCTCAGGTCCTTCTTCGAGGGTGCGCTGCTGGGTGAGTTGAGCCGCGGGTGAATGATCTGTCGAACGCCCAGCATTAGTCCGAGGATCTCCCAGTCCTTGCATCCAGTCTTGGCGTCCCGCCGGGCCGCTCCTAGCCGATGACCAGCCCCAAACGTACGGTCCACCAGCACCCCAACCAAGGTCGGGAATGCGAAGCCGGTCATCAGGAGATGCTTCCGCCCCGTGCGGCGATTCGGCATCCTGGCGACCCCGGGCCGCTTCGTCATGGAAGTCGACAGTCGTCTTGATCTCCAGGTCGTAGACGCAACATTCCTGAGCGC
>CBDTUI010000161.1:0-4306 GCA_965363765.1 uncultured Acidimicrobiia bacterium | reverse complement strand
GACTGGTATCGCCATGTCACCGCTACTGGTGATCTCACTTCGGGGTTGCTGATCGCCTACGACAACGACACCGTCACCGGCCTCAACCAACAAGCCCGAATCCACCTGGCCGCATCAGAACGCTTCAACGGACCCACAATCGAGGCAGGGGAGCAGCCTTTCCAGGCCGGGGACCGGATCCTATGCCGCAAGAACCAGAGTCGCCTCGGGGTGCTCAACGGTGATCTTGGCACTGTCACCAGTATCGACCAGGAAAGCAAGAGCCTGACGGTTCGTCTCGACCGTGATCCCGAAACCCGCAACCTGCCCGGCTGGTACCTCGAACAGGACGTCGATTATGGCTACGCCATGACCGGTCACAAGGCTCAAGGTGTCACCACCGACCGCACCTTCGTAGTCGTCAACGGGACCACCGACCGCGAATGGGTCTATGTGGCGATGAGCCGAGGACGCCAGGCCAACACCCTCTACCTGACCAACCCCGAACCCGGCGATGAACAGTGCACCCATCTCATCCACCAAGGTCGCCCCGATCCTCTCGAAGGGCTCACCGCCGCCCTCAACCGCGGCTCAGCCCAGATTGCCGCTGTCGACCACGCCGTCCCGACGCTAACCGACGACATCGATCCGTACGGACCGCCCCCACCCAGCCGTGACATCGCCGCCCGGGTCGCCTGGCAGATCGCTAAACGCCAAACCGAACGAAGTACAGCCCAACGGCGGACACCCGGCATCGGCCTCGCTATTGGCCGCTGACCACAACCACCGAACGTGGTAGCCCAATATCTGGGATCAGCGGCACAATGGTGGAGAGCCATGAGGTCAGTTCCCGGACGGGCCCAGCCCGACCGGACTGCGCTATAGCATTAACTCGGGCCTCGTTGGATTTTCGAACCAGAAGTGATTCAACCTCCGCTAACGATTCGTAGAACTAGCCGACTTTGGCCAAGGTAGTTAGCCCGGCCGTGCCCGTGCTTGCCTGTCGCAGAAGTTTGGTCGCTCTGTGGCTTGGTGTTTCACTCGTTTCTGCTGAGCCGACGCGCGGATGCTGCTTCTCCTCGAGTGACGGCCCAAACTGTGACTGCGCAGACCGCTGCCGGGATCGCGAACCAAGGGTGGGGTCTCGTGTTGCCGATGACGCCGCTCATGGGGAGATATAAGGCGAGGCCGGGTGCTGCATGTGAGCCTGCAATGAAAGCCATGTAGCTGGCAAGCGATACCGTACCCCCGATGAATCTCCCAAACAGGGCAGTGGTGACTAGTCCCAAGCTGGCGAAGACGATGACGTTCGATGTGATATCGACCCACCGAGCGTCGGCGGGCAGGCGATAGTGTGCGATCCAGGGTAGGGCCGAAGTCATCGCCAGGGTCGTACCGGCGAACACCGCGGCGAGAGCTCGGATGGGTCTGACGCTGCCTCGTTCCCACGTCCCGAGTTGCGGTGCGATGAGCACTCCGGTGGTGGCGCCAAGCAGGCTGGGTATGAGTTCCCACAGCGGTGTCCACCGCGTGGGTTGTCCGTCGAGGAATTGGATGGGGATGACGATGGGGTTCGAGGCCGTCGCGACGAGGATCAGGGCGGTGCCGAACCAGGCGAAGAGCCACGTTCGTGTGGATCGCCCTTTGGCGTAGTGGAGGATCGCGCCCTTAGGGGACATCGGCCGGTGTTGCCGTGCAGGTCTTGATTCCGTCGAGGTTGCGGCTGAGCCACTGTTCGGTGTCGGCTTGGGTCATCCGGGCGAGTCGGTCGGCGACCACCACGGTGATGCCTTCGTCCGCGAAGTAACCGGTGTCGGATGCGTTCACGCCGATCTGACGGTAGATCCACAGCTGGATCCCTTCGTTGATCTGTTGGGCGTCGCTGATCGTCCCCGCGGCGTCCGGCTCGCACACGTCGACCCTCGCAAGCCATCGGGCGATTTGAACCGCTGCGAAGTCGCTGAACTCGCTGTCGTTCGAGAGATTGAGGACGACGGAGGCGCGCTGCAGATCGCTGAGCGGGAGAATTGACTCGTCGCTGATCTCAACCAGGTCCTGGGTGAGTTCGGGTCCGGCGGTCTCGATAGCTTGACCAGATATGGCAAGAAGCGTCGGGAGAAGGTCTGCGTGAGCAGCGTGCACGCAAACCGTCGTTTGGGAGACCGAGTCGCATTCAGTCTCCGGAGCGGAGTCACGGTACTGAATGGCGGGCGGGCGAGCACCGGCGACGAGTGCGATCAGCAGGATCGGAGCCAGGTTGCGTGCCGTGAGACCGATCCGGCGCCGAGCTGGCATGCTGCGAAGCGTGACCATCTTTGCGCTGGTTACGCCGGCCGCTAACGCAACCAGGCTGAAAAAGAAGAGACGAAAAAGGGTCAACGGCAAGCTGTCGTGAAAGCCGGCACGAGTCAGGCCGTAGGTCCACACCGGGGCAACGGACCACCATCGCGACCCGGTCATGCCTCCGAACAGGCTCATTGACCCCAGCAGGATCGCCCCGACAACGCCGGCTCTCCATCCGGGAAGGGTGGTTCCCACCAGATAGCCGATCGCGATGTAGGCGGCGAGAACGGGATAGGCACTGGCGACGACCAACAGATCAGGTCCGCCATCAGTGGCGCGTTGAACGGCGGCGACGAAACCTGGGATCTGACCGAGAGTCAGCGCGACACCGGCCACGATCCCAAGGACAGTCAAGTGCCGCCTCACCGATACGGCCCCCGCCCGCACTGCAGAGACAGGCAGGATGATCGACCTTGCAGTGTTGAATCGTGAGGCGATCATCATGGCGGTAAGCCCTGCCACCGGACCAGCTACGAATAGGCCTTCCCGCACACTCGTCGAGACCGTGACCCAAACAACGGCGAGCCCATCGGCTGCTTCACGAGACGAACCCATCGCAGCGACGAGGACCAGCACGCCACCGGTTCCCAACAGCGTCGGCGAAAGCGGGAATATCAGTCGCCGTATGACTGTCATTCGGGCGTCCCGAGGAGGCTGCGATAGGCGTGCTCCAGTGGGCTCATGAGTGGGTCGTCGACCTGCTCGGACCGTGCCGCCAGGTCTGACGTCGACCCGTCGTAGACGACACTCCCGTGGTGAAGGACCACAGTGTGGGTGGCCATCCGGCTGACATCCTCGAGAACGTGGGTTGCAATGACGACGACCCGCTCGGCGGCGATCTTCTGAATGTGTCGTCGCACCTTGAACACGCTTTCGGCATCAAGTCCAACGGTCGGTTCGTCGAGCAACAGGATGCAGGGGTCGTGTGCAACCGACGCGGCGATCCCCAACCTTTGGCGTTGCCCTCCCGACAGGACACGGACTCGAGACTTGGCTCGCTGATCCAGATCAACCAACGCGAGGGCCACCCTGGCGGAGTCATAGCTCTTCCGCTCGTCCACGCCGCAAGCCCACGCCGCGTACGCCACGGTATCGATGAGCGTCAACGACGACACGAGGTCGAAACGTTGCGGGAGGTAGCCGAGCAGAGGTCTGGCGGCGGTCCGCGCCGAGTGCGTCGACGTGTCAACGCCGTTGACGGTGACAACGCCCGAGTCGGGGGTCAGGTCGAGAGCGAGGCATCCAAGCAATGTCGACTTTCCCGCACCGTTAGGCCCGAGCAGAGCAGTTATCCCTGATGCGAAGTCGATGCTGACGTCGTCAAGAGCGCGCAGCCGTCCATGTCTGTATGAAAGATGGCTTGTCGCCAGAGTGAATGGTGGGCCCGGCGCAACGCTGGGCCTACCATTTCTAGCACTTCCCGTCCGTCGAAATGACATTGGACCCGCTCTTCTGGGGTGTCGTTGCGGTCAGGCTACACGCCGCCCAGCTCGGGCTTGAAGCATGGGCAAGCACATGCGATGTTTGAGTCTCGATACGAACAAAATTTGTAATAATATGCTGCATAACTAGCAACTAGCTGCAAGAAATACAACATATGAGAGTGCGTAGCCATTTGAATGTGGCCCAGGCAATTGAGGATGTGGCGGCTGCCCAAGCGGGTTATTTCACTCGCGCGCAAGCCTCGGCGGCGCAGGTTGCTGATTATCAGCTGCAACGGGCGGTCGAGTATGGGCAGGTGCATCGGCTTGACCACGGTGTGTACCGCGTGGCGGGGGCTGGTCAAGATGAGTTCCAAGAACTGAGAACCCTATGGCTGCGGCTTGACCCCGTGCCGCGGCCGAGAGAACGGACTCGAAAACCCACTCTGTGGGTATCGCATGCGTCGGCGGCTTGGGTACACAGTCTCGGTGTTCTCGTCCCAACGGTCTACGAATTCACTTCGACAACTCGGCGGCAGCTGCGTACACCGCGGGCGCAGGTG
>CBDTUI010000160.1:0-4317 GCA_965363765.1 uncultured Acidimicrobiia bacterium | reverse complement strand
AGCGAGATGGCAATAATGACGGCCGAGATCATGAACCATCGGCGACGTGGCCCAACAAAGTCGATGTTGGCCGTTCCGTTGCGAAGTTCGGTGAATTTACTCATTTTCCGGCAAACCCCCGGATCGAGAACGCCCCACCATCGCCCATTTTGGTCTCGGACAGGATCGCTACGGCGTGGCGGGTATACCATCGGGCGACAACCAGGTCGAGCAGCGTGGCGACGCCGAGAGCCAGAGCAAACCCCTTCACGCGGTCGACGGCCAGCGTGTAGAGAAGGAATGCACCCATGAGGGAGACGAAATCAGCCGTCAGAATCGTCCGATAGGCCTTCTGGAAGCCCTCGTTAACGGCGACGTACATAGGCGCTCCGCCGCGCAACTCTTCCTTGATACGTTCGAAATAGACGATGTAGCTATCGGCCGTGATGCCGACCGACACGACAATGCCCATCACCCCGGCCAGCGTTAGCGACAGCCCTCGTAAATCACCAAGAAGCGTGTAGGAAAGGATCAACAACGATCCGAACACCGTGAGGCCAACGACCGCCACGATACCGAGCGAGCGGTAGTAGGCCAGCAGGACGATCGCCACGAGTGCCAGCCCAATCAGCCCAGCGGTGACCCCGGATTGCAGCGAGTCGGCACCGAGGGTTGCCGAGACCTTCTCTACGTTGCCGACTTGAAGCGAAATCGGCAGTGCACCGTAGCGGAGCACGATCGTGAGCTGAGCAGCTTCGGCGGCAGCGGCGTCATCGGTTCCGCCGATTCCAATTGATGCACGTCCGCCGGAAATACCGATAGCGGGATCGACGCTTGCAGCTACCGGCGGTGCGGTCAGTATCTCGCCGTCGAGCACGATGGCGATCCGCCGGCTTGGATGCACGACAAAACTGGATTGACCGTTGGGTAGACATGTGGCGGCATCCTTGGTGAGCTGCGTGAAGGCGCCTTCGCCTTCCGAGTTGAGCGTCAATGAGACACTCCATCCGGCATCTGCCGCCGATGTTCCCTGAAGTTGGGCGAGGGCATCGCCGATGCCGGTTCCCATCAGCTGCGCAGGGCCAACGAGGTACTCGGCGGTAACAAGTCCCGTGTCGTCTCGGACCGGAAGCCAGGCCGCCTGGTTCGGGTCGTCAGGACTGGTGAAGCCTTCCCCATCAACCGAAGGTTCAGGGAAAGCCTGTGCGTCGAGGTCGTAGACGGCTGGGCATGGGCCGAAGGCCTCCACCGCCGAAGATCCGTCTGGGAGGCGTTCGTCGTACACAGACCGAAAGCTCAGCTGGCCTGTCTGGCCGAGAACATTGAGGGCCTCGTCGAGGTTTTCGACGCCGGGTAATTGCACCAGCACGTCGAGGTTGTCCGAGTCTCCGACCACTGTGATTTCGGGCTCCTGGACGTTTCCGATCCCTTCGATGCGCGCCCGAAGAACGTCGACCGCGACGTCGAGGACGTCAGGGTCGGTGCCAGGAGGTGACGTCAGCAGTGCTTCAACGCCTCCGCGCAAGTCGAGGCCAAGGAGAGGAAAGTTCCCATTGGAGAAGCTGAAAGCGATGCCTCCCCAGGCGACAACGAGGATGATGACCAGGCGAATGATGCTACGACGCATCATCTTCTCCGATTTTGTGGGCGATTGCCCGACGGTCGAACTCAGCCTGGCCCTCAACCATCCGCAGCACCACTGTTTCATCTGTGACGGAGACAACGGTTCCGTGAAGACCAGAGGCGGTCCTCACCCTATCGCCCGGCTCCACGGCTTTGGCCAACGCCAAGCGTTCTTGCTGCCGGCGGCGCTGGGGGCGCACAAAGATGAAGTAGTACACCACAAACATGCCACCGAACAGCAGGATGGTGCTGAGTCCGCTACCCGTCTGGGCAGGCTCAGTTTGGAAAGCCAATAGCATTTCAGGTGCTCCGAGTCTTATAAGCGGTTGGCGATAGTAGCGGTCCCGTCGACGTCTTCGAAACCACGACGACTGAGATGTTCGTGGCGGAATCTGTCGAACGTCCCGTCATTGATTGCGGCCCTGGCGCCAGCCACCACGTCGAGCGTGAACGTCAGGTTGTGGATCGAAAGGAGTCGATGGGCGGTCAACTCCCCTGTCATGACCAGATGCCGCAGGTAGGCCCTGGTGTGGTTCTGACAGGTGAAACAGCCGCACTCGAGATCAAGCGGCTCGAAGGCACGGGCAAACTCGGCACGCTTGATATTGAAATTGCCATTCCGGGTGAGGGCTTTGCCATGGCGGGCTAGCCGGGTCGGCAAAACGCAATCGAACATGTCTGCGCCGCGAGCGATTGCTTCAAGTATGCCTTCGGTATCTCCAAGGCCCATGACATAGCGGGGCTTGTCGGCGGGGAGTTCGGCTACGGCTGCCGCCAATGCCCGGTTGCGTTCGTCCGGCGGCTCGCCCACCGAAAGGCCACCAATCCCGAACCCAGGGAACCCGATTTCGGCTGTTCGACGGGCACTCTCGGCTCGTAGTTCTAGATCGGTTCCTCCCTGGACGATGCCAAAGAGCAGCTGATCGGGCCGAACGTGAGCGGCACGGGCACGCTCTGCCCATCGTAAGGTCCGTTCCATGGCGTCACGCACGACCGGCCGCGGCGACGGGAGACCAACCAGCACGTCGAGGATCATGGCAATGTCAGGACCGAGCTGGCCTTGTACGCTCATGGCGTCCTCCGGCGTCATCTCGACATAGGTTCCGTCGTAGGTCGACTGGAACCGCACTCCCTCTTCCGTCACTTTCGGCGATAGCGAAAAGACCTGGTAGCCGCCTGAGTCGGTAAGGATCGGTCCGTCCCATCCCATAAAACCATGCAACCCGCCAGCCTCTTCGACGAGGTCAGCACCCGGCCGCAACATCAAATGGTAGGTATTGGATAACACGATTCGAGCTCCGGCCTGGCGGAGGTCTCGGACGTCAAGGGCTCGGACGACACCCCTCGTCCCGACAGGCATAAAGGCCGGAGTCTGCACCACACCGTGAGCAGTCACCAGCTCGCCTGCGCGGGCGACGCCATCCGTCGCAGTGATGGTAAAACGCCCCAACGTCACGGCTTCACCCGGGAGGCCAGCATGGCATCGCCAAACGACAACATCCGATACTGCCGATCGATGGCGTGACCGTAGGCTTCCCGCCACCGCGGTCCCATAAACGCTGAGAGCATGGCGAGCAGGGTAGAACCGGGGACGTGAAAATTCGTAACCAGGTCATCAACCACCTGGAACCGATAGCCGGGGGTGATAAACAGGTCAGTCCGGCCGGCGGTGGGACGGAGGCCACCTCCCAGGGCGGCCGACTCCAAGCTCCTGACCACGGTGGTGCCAACAGCCACGATTCTTCCCCCACTCGCCTGAGCTTCGACAATCGCCTGCACTGTTTCCTCCGGCACCGAATACCATTCAGAGTGCATGCGGTGATCTTCGACAGTATCAACCGAGATCGGCCGGAACGTGTCGAGGCCAACATGAAGATCAACCGATACGATCGGAATCGCAGACGCCATCAAACGTTCGGACACGTAGGGCGTGAAATGCAGACCGGCTGTCGGCGCAGCCGCCGAACCGAGCTGGTTCGCAAACATGGTCTGGTACCGATCCGGGTCCACAAGCGTTTCGTGGATGTATGGCGGCAGCGGCATATCCCCCTGCTCAGCGAGGATCTGATCGAGATCGTCGGCGAACCGAATGACAACTTTCCCATCGACGGGTTCGGAATCGACATTTATCAGGGCGTTGGAGAGCATGATCTGAATCCCCGGTCGCATTCGCCTGGCTGGTTTGACGAGCGCTTCCCAGCGCCCATCACCGATCGGCTCGAGAACGAGAAGTTCGACCGCACCGCCGGTGTCGGCGCGTTTGCCGCGTAGCCGAGCCTGTCGCACTTTGGTGCTGTTCACGACTACGAGGTCGCCAGGGAACAACAAATCGGACAGTTCCCAGAACTCGTGGTCGTCAAACGAGCGGCGGGCGTCGAGTAGACGCGCCTCGTGGCGTGGCTCGATCGGAACCTGGGCGATGAGCGATTCGGGCAGGTCGTAGGAGAGTTCTTCAATATGCATAATTGTTCAGTGTTCAATGTTGAGGCGCAGCCCAGGTTAGGTCAGCAGTGATGCCTGACCGCCAGGAGGCGCCACCCCCAGATGGGCATAGGCGGCCGGCGTGGCAACCCGTCCCCGGGGTGTTCGTCGGAGCAACCCACTTTGCATCAAGAACGGCTCATACGCGTCTTCGACCGTCTCGGGTTCCTCGCCAACGGCGATCGCCAGCGTCGAAAGACCGACTGGCCCTCCGCTAAACGTCGTCACAATCGC
>CBDTUI010000159.1:0-4338 GCA_965363765.1 uncultured Acidimicrobiia bacterium | reverse complement strand
AAATCGGAGTAGATCGACCTTCCTTCGGCGAGGTAGGTCGCGGAGTAGTAGTAGTTCGGGAAGTCCGGCGCCGGTGATGTGGCCGTATGGGCGATCCCGGTCAGAAAGAGGGCATAAAGCCCACCCGAGACAAAAACAATAAGCGCCGCCCGACGAGCGGTCATCGCAGTACGTCAGCAATACTCCGCGAGATTGTCGACAGGTCTCGACGAGCCGTCTCGAGATCAGGGGCATCGAGCACCGAGCGCACGAGGGCCGATCCTACGATGACGCCGTCGGCGAGTGGGCGCATGGCGCTCGCTTGCTCCGGGTTGGAAATGCCCACCCCCATCACCAGCGGAAGGTCGGTGACCTCTCGTACCCGCTTGGACAGGTTCACGGCATGGCCACCCGATTGGGACCGTTCTCCCGTCACCCCGAGTTCAGCTACTCCATAAATGAATACCGGATCGGCGGACACAATTCTGGCAATGCGCCGCTCGTCGGTGGTCGGGGCGACAAAGAGCACCATCCCCAAACCCGCCTGTTCGACCGCCGCTTGGACGGGCGCAGCTTCCTCGATCGGGAGGTCGGCAACGATCAACCCGCTGGCGCCCGCTTCGGCCGCCATTCTTGCGAAACGGGCAGGTCCCACTTGGAACACGACGTTTGAGTAAGTCATGATGATGACCGGTTTGCCGGTCCGCTCCCCCACTTCGCGAGCGATGGTCAAGCCCCCACTGAGGGAGGTTCCCGCTCGTAGAGCAGCCTGCCCGGCGGCTTGAATAGTCGGCCCGTCCATGAGCGGATCCGAGTAGGGAATCCCAACCTCGAAGGCGTCCGCACCTTCGATGGCTTCGAACATCGAAGGCGATGACTCCGGGTCCGGCAGTCCGGCAGTCATAAAAGGCAGGAATGCGGTTCGGTTCTCGCTCCGAACCCGACCAAAGAGCTCGCTAAGGCTCTCGACGCCCATTAGATGAGTCCGCGAATCTGAGCGATCTGTTCGACATCTTTGTCGCCGCGTCCTGAAAGATTCACGACGACGGTTTTACCGGCAAGGTGCTGGCGCTCCCTCGCCACCCAGGCGATGGCGTGGGCCGATTCAATCGCCGGAATAATGCCCTCGGTTTTAGCGAGCAGGTCGACTGCGTCGAGGGCTTCCGCGTCGGTGACAGACTCGTATCGGGCCATGCCGAGGTCGGCGAAGTAGGCGTGTTCGGGGCCGACCCCCGGGTAGTCAAGTCCCGCTGAGATCGAATGAGCTTCGATCACCTGCCCGTCCGCATCCTGCAACATGTAGGTTCGCGAGCCGTGGAGAACACCCGGGCTCCCTGCTCCTATCGACGCTCCGTGCTTGCCGGTTGCGATTCCTAGCCCTCCGGCTTCGACTCCTACCAACTCGGCTCCCGAATCGAGATAGGGGTAGAACATCCCCGCCGCGTTGGAGCCTCCCCCAACACAAGCCACCACAACGTCGGGTCGCACGTCACCGAGTTGGGCAAGTGATTCCTCACCGATGACTTTTTGAAACTCTCTAACGATCCATGGGAAGGGGTGGGGTCCGACCACCGAACCAATCGTGTAGTGGGTGTATTCAACGCTGCGCACCCACTCGCGCATAGCTTCGTTCGTGGCGTCCTTCAAAGTCCCAGCGCCGCTCGTCACTGGAATTACCTCCGCGCCAAGCAGCTGCATCCGGTATACATTCAAACGCTGGCGCTCAATGTCTTTCTGCCCCATAAATATGGCGCATTCCAAGCCGAAGTATGCCGCGGCCGTGGCGGTGGCAACTCCATGCTGACCGGCACCAGTTTCAGCAATTAACCGTCGCTTTCCCATGGCCTCGACCAAAAGCCCTTGACCCATTGCGTTGTTTATCTTGTGAGCGCCGGTGTGAGCCAGATCTTCTCGCTTGAGAAGGACGGTAACCCCCAGTTGTGCGGATAGCCGGGGGGCGACATGCTGAGGGGTAGGACGACCAACGTACGAAGTCAGCAGATCGTGGTAACGCTTCACAAACGACTCGTCTGCCCACGCTTTCTCGAAAGCCTGTTCCAGCTCATCGAGTGCCGGCATCAGCGTCTCAGGCGCGAAACGCCCGCCGTACTCTCCGAACCTGCCTCGATCATCCGGCCGATCAAGCTTCATTCTGTTTCGCTCCTTCGATAAATGCACGAATCTTGTGGTGGTCTTTCACTCCCGGCGACGATTCTAAGCCGGAGGAGGCATCCACCCCCCACGCTTGTGTCGCGAGGACGGCCTTGGCAACGTTCTCAGGCGCCAGGCCACCGGCCAAGACGAACTTGGAGCTGAAAGCGCGCACGAGCGACCAGTCGAAGGAGTGTCCGCTTCCCCCTAGACGGTCGGGCGAAGCCGTGTCGAACAAGGGAATCACCCCTTCCAATTGAACAATGTCCGCGATCGGTTCCCTCCCGACTGAAAAGGGTTGGAGGACCAATAGTCCTTGTTGAGAAGCCCAGTCAACTACCTCGGTCGAGTGGTCCCCGTAGGCTTGGACACCAGTTGCCCCCGTCCTCAAAACTGCCTCACGGACCTCGGGAACGGATGCATTCGCCATCACGAGCACGGTATCGACGGCGCCAGCCACTTGTGCGAGCAGCTTCGCCTGATCGACGGTGATCTGCCGTGGAGAATCGGCCAGCATGAGCCCGACCGCATCTGCGCCTGCTTCGACCGCGACTGCGACATCTTGAGTGGTTCTCAATCCACAGACTTTCACCCAGGTGGTCACGATCGCAGCTCCCCGAGCAGCCGGGCTGGATCGTCTGACCGAACCAACGCTTCACCAACTAGAACGGCATCAAACCCCGCAGCTCGCATTCGGTGGGAATCCGCCGATGTCCATATCCCGGACTCAGCAACCTTCACGACGTCATCGGGCAAGAAGCCAGCGATACGCTCGGCAGTTCTGAGATCGACAGCAAACGTCGAGAGGTCACGGTTATTGACTCCAATAATGACCGCACCGCAGTCGGCCGCCCTGCTGGCTTCGTCATCGGTATGTGCTTCCACGAGGGCGTCGAGGTGCCACCTGGCCGCCTCGGCCAGTAGCTCAGTTGCCTGACGATCGGACAGACAAGCCATGATCAACAGAATCGCGTCAGCTCCAATCGCCTTCGCCTGGACAATCTGGATCGGGTCGAGGATAAAATCCTTACGCAGAACCGGGACATCGACAGCAGCCTTTACCTTGGACAGGTCATCTGTAGATCCTGCGAAGTAGTGCTCTTCTGTTAGTACCGAAATCGCCACGGCGCCCCCAGATTGGTACGCGGTCGCCCGGGCAATCGGGTCGAGATTGTCGTCGATCGTTCCCCGCGACGGCGATCGGCGTTTGATTTCGGCAATAACCCCCAAGCCGTCGCCGCCGAGGGCATCCGCAAACCGGGCTGTACTGTTTCTTTGAAGCGCTTGATCAACAAATTCGCGTTCGCGCAGGCGCAAGGACGGAAGTCCAGCGGCGGTTTTTTCAACAATCTCGGCGAGCATGACAGTCCATGGTATCCGTTCTCACCCCGGCAACGAACCGTCCGATTTGAGATCGACGAGACAGACCTCGACAAGAAGACCTCCGTCGGCCGGAAGTTCACCTCGGACGGACCCGCCGAGCATCACCACCAACTGACGAACGATCGACAGTCCAAGTCCCGACCCCTCCGGTCGCTCGGCCTGACGACCAACGTAGAACCGGTCGAAAAGGTGGACGACTTCGTCTGGATCAACTCCGGGACCCGTGTCTTTGACTCGAAAAGACACTTCGCCGGCGACGCGACGAACCTCGATCTCAACTGTGCCCCGTTCCGGGGTATGTCGAATCGCGTTGTCCAAAAGATTCGTAACAATCTGACCGACCCGGTCCGGGTCCGTGACCAAAATCCCGGAAGGTTCAATCCGAACGTCCAACTCGACATGCGCCTCAACGGCCCTCGGCCGGAATCCGTCCACTACTTCCCGAACGTGCGCAGAAACGTCGACTTCCTCTGCTCGAACGCTGAACTGGCGTGCCTCAAGTTGAGCCAGCAACATCACATCTTCGACCAGCCGCTTGAGGCGTCGTGTTTCGCGCTCCAGCACCGAACCGATTCTCTTCGTCTCTGAGTCCTCGTGTTGGGCAAGCAGCTCTGCATATCCCGCCACCGTGGTCAACGGGGTTCGAAGATCGTGCGACACGCTCATCAGAAATGACCGCTCTCGAGCCGACGTCTCCTGCAGAAAGGCAGCCATGCGGTTGAAAGTCGAAGCTACTTCGGCCACCTCGTCATTCCCTTCCACCGCCGCCCTGGCAGACCAGTCCCCCGCCCCGAGCTGACGGGTGGCATCCCTGAGGTCGTCGAG
>CBDTUI010000158.1:0-4359 GCA_965363765.1 uncultured Acidimicrobiia bacterium | reverse complement strand
GCGCGTCTACCAATTCCGCCACCTCGTAAACCTCAAAACAAGAACGGAGCGTTCTTCATGTGCGAAGAGACGCTCCGTTCTTGGTGGGTAGGCCGCCCGGGACTTGAACCCGGAACCTGCGGATTAAGAGTCCGTTGCTCTGCCAATTGAGCTAGCGACCCGGAGGCAGTTTATATCCGATCGCTCGCAAGCTGCCAATTGAACGTCACGCTGAGGGCGGGACGGTTTTGCACACTCTCAAACGTGCCAAAATGACCGGACACAAGACGGGCTGTAGCGCAGCTTGGTAGCGCACCTGCTTTGGGAGCAGGGGGTCGTCAGTTCGAATCTGACCAGCCCGACAAATAACGAAACGACCGTGGCCGATCCTAGGTGGGGGCGTTCAGGGCAGGAAACGCCGGGCCGTGCCCCGGGATGATGATCGTTGCCTCTTTTAAGACCCTACCGCGATGTTCTTTTAACAGGTCAAGGTCGAACGCCCTGGGGTCACCCACCGACGTGGGAGTCCACCACAGGTGGGTCATGGCGAGTGTGCCGGCTTCTGTCTCGACCATCGTCGTTATGTCCTCGCGAGTGTGGCCGGGCGTTTCGAGCAGGCGGATGCTGTCCGTAAGTTCGAACCCTTCGGCGGGGCGCGACGTCCACATGTCTCGCTCGTACGTTGCCCAGTAGTCATGCAAACGAATGTTGGGGAACAGGGCAATATGCCAGGTGTGATCGGGATGATGGTGCGAGATGATCACATCGGTAACGTCTTCGGGCGTGACGCCATGTTCCGCGAGAGGATCGAGGATCGTCCACCGGCTCGACACCATCCCGGGGTCGACGATCGCTACGACATGATCGTCACGGATGAGACTGACGGTTCCGGCGACCCGTTCCCCGACATAGCCGACGGTCAAGATGTCAACGGTTGCCACTATCTGAGCTCCTCTTGATTACACACAAGTATGCATTGCTCGCAACACACTATCGGTTATTCCGAACCGGGAAATCTGGTTACAATCCCGCCGGTACCTGCGGGTGTAGCTCAATGGTAGAGCCCCAGCCTTCCAAGCTGGTTATGCGGGTTCGATTCCCGTCACCCGCTCGGCGAGCGTCGACCTTATGTGAATGAGGCCGTCCTCGCTAGCGTTTACACTGTCGGAACAGGATGCTCCCGTAGCTCAGTTGGATAGAGCAAGAGCCTTCTAAGCTCGAGGTCGGGGGTTCGAATCCCTCCGGGAGCGCCCAATAGGTAAGCGCAGATAAAGCCAAGACAACAAGCATGGTGGCCGTAGCTCAGTTCGGTAGAGCACCGGGTTGTGATCCCGGCGGTCGCGGGTTCAAATCCCGTCGGTCACCCCAAAGCCCAACACGCGCCAGCATGGCGCGTGTTGGTTTGTGAATAATCGAGGAGTTGAAACGTGGAAACAACTGTCACCGACGCGGGGCCGTTCGAAAAACGGATCGTGCTGTACGTTCCCGAAGAGCGACTGGACGAAGCTAAGTCTGCCGCGGCCCGGCGCCTTTCGCGGACCATGCGGGTACCCGGATTCCGCCCGGGTCGAGCCCCACGCAAGGTGATCGAATCGGCTGTAGGTCCCGAACGTCTCCGCGCAGAAGCCATTGACGACGCGCTCGGTGAGCTAGTCGGCGAAGCGCTCAAAGATCTGGACCTCGTCCTGGCGGCGACGCCGACCGTTGAGAAGATCGGAGACACCGATACCGGAATCGAAATCTCCGTAATCGTCGCAAGCTGGCCAGCCCTCAGCGAAACCCCCAACTACGTCGGGCGCGAGATTGAGGTCCCCAACCCACTGGTGAGCGACGACGACCTGGCCGAACAAGTCGACCGGATGCGCGAACAATTCGCGGAGTTGACCGAAGTAGATCGTCCCGCTCAGGCCGATGACTATGCCGTTGTCGACCTAGCTGCAGTCGCCAAAGATGGAACTCCGATTGCTGAACTCGACGCTCACGACCTCACGGTTCGGGTTGGGCCATCGTTCATCGAAGGGTTGGACGAGGCGATCGCAGGTCTCAGCCAGGGCGAATCTGCCGAATTTGAAGCCGTTCTACCCGAAGGCTTCGGTGACCAAGCTGGCAGCGATGCGGTTATCACCGTGACCGTCAAGGCCATCCAGGAGCAGATCCTCCCAGAACTGACCGACGAGTGGGTGGATGACACAACCGAATTCGACACGGTCGACGCTCTTCGGGCCGAGCTGCGAAGCCGGATCTCGCAGGGGAAGTTCAACCAGTCATGGGAGCAATTCAGATCCCAGCTGATCAGCGACATCGTCGACGAAATCGTCCTCGAGATCCCAGATAGCATCATCACGTCTGAGATGGAGAATGTTCTGCATCGTTTCAATCACTCGCTGTCAGAACAGGGCGTCGAGTTCGAAGACTATCTCCAGGTCACCGGCCAGTCACAGGAAACGTTTGTGGCTGACTTACGTGAAGCTGCCACCAAGAACGTCAAAACCGATCTTCTTTTTGATGCCGTGGCCGAGGATGCCGGTCTGATCGCCGACGACGACGAACTCGCCGCCATGCATTCGGCCGTTGGGGCCTCAACCGGCGAGACTGCCAGTCAAGTCGCCGGGCGCCTGACCGATACTCAAACTAAAGCGCTGATCGATGATATTGTGAGAAAGAAAGCACATGACGAGCTTTTGAAGGCTGCGGTCCCGATTGACGAGGACGGCAACCCGATTGACTTTGAAGTTTTGGCCGCTGAGCTGTCTGCCCAACGAGAGGAAGAAGAATGAACGCCGAGAACTATCTCGTACCGACCGTTGTGGAGTCGAGCAGCCGGGGCGAACGCGCCTTCGATATCTACAGCCGGTTGCTCAAGGATCGGATCATCTTCCTGGGCACCCCCATCGATGACAACGTCGCCAACCTCATCATGGCGCAACTCCTGCATCTCGAGTCAGAGGACCCCGAGAAGGACATTTCGCTGTACATCAACTCGCCAGGTGGGTCGATCACGTCCCTTTTCGCCATCTACGACACCATGAACTACATCTCCGCACCGGTGTCGACCGTGTGTATGGGTATGGCAGCTTCGGCAGCAGCCGTGATCTTGGCTGGGGGAGCTAAAGGCAAGCGGTACGCCCTCCCGCACGCTCGCATCATGATGCATCAGCCGCATGGCGGAGCGCAGGGCCAGGCCAGCGATATTGAGATTCAGGCCAAGCTCATTGTGCAGATGCGCGAGCAGCTCAACGAGATTCTCGCCGAGCACACCGGCAAGTCCGTTGAAAAGGTAACCCTTGACACGGAACGGGATTATTGGATGCTTGCAGACGAAGCTGTCGAGTACGGTGTTATCGACAGCATTTTGACCCGCCGAGAGTTGGCGGCAGTCCAAGCAGCCCGATAGGAGCAGAAATCTGTGGCGAAATTCGGTGAAGGTGGCGACCTGCTGAAATGCAGTTTTTGCGGTAAGTCGCAAAAGCAGGTCAAAAAGCTCATTGCCGGTCCCGGCGTCTACATCTGCGATGAATGCATCGAGCTTTGCAACGAAATCATCGAAGAGGAGTTCGCTGGCACCGATGTCGTCGAGTTCACCGACCTACCGAAGCCACGGGAAATATTCGAGTTCCTCGGTGACTATGTAATCGGTCAGGACGTCGCCAAGACCGTGCTGTCAGTAGCGGTCTACAACCATTACAAGCGGGTACGGGCCGGTATCCAGCGCGATGACGTTGAGTTACAGAAGTCGAACATCATGCTCATCGGGCCGACCGGTTCGGGCAAAACACTTCTTGCGCAGACGCTGGCCAAGGTGCTCAACGTGCCGTTTGCTATCGCCGACGCCACGGCGCTCACCGAAGCCGGGTATGTGGGCGAAGACGTCGAGAACATTCTGCTCAAACTCATTCAGGCTGCCGACTACGACGTAAAACGAGCCGAGCACGGCATTATCTACATTGACGAGATCGACAAGGTTGCTCGCAAATCCGAGAACCCATCTATCACCCGGGACGTTTCTGGCGAGGGTGTTCAGCAGGCGTTACTGAAAATTCTTGAAGGGACGGTGGCTTCGGTCCCGCCCCAAGGTGGTCGTAAACACCCGCATCAGGAGTTCCTGCAGATCGACACGTCGAACGTGTTATTCATCTGCGGTGGGGCGTTTTCCGGTCTTGAGACCATCGTCTCGAATCGCATCGGTCAGCGGTCGGTTGGGTTTGGTGCCGACCTGAAACACAAATCCTCGATACCCGACACGGCTCTGCTGGGTTCGGCGCTGCCGCAGGACCTGATGAAGTACGGATTGATCCCCGAGTTCATCGGCCGACTGCCGGTATTGGCGACCGTCGAAGACCTCGACCGCACGGCCCTTATTCAGATTCTAACCGAACCCAA
>CBDTUI010000157.1:0-4364 GCA_965363765.1 uncultured Acidimicrobiia bacterium | reverse complement strand
CCGAGGGGTGGGATGACATTCCAGGCGCCAGAGGATGCACCCCTGAGGCCTGCGGCTTTCGTGATCAGTACCAGACCATTGGTGAGGCGAACGCCATCATCTACGGTCTCTCAAGCCAGGATTCGGCCTATCAAACCGAGATGGCCGATCGGCTCGGATTGCCGTACCCGGTACTGTCCGACCCGGAGTTCCGGTTGGCGGCGACGCTCTCGTTACCGACGTTCGAAGTGTTTGGCGAACGTCTCTATTCCCGGCTGACTATCTCGGTCGCCGAGGGCCGGATCGAACGCGTGTGGTACCCGATTTTTCCAACCGATACACATGCTTCCGAAGTGGCCACCTGGCTCACCCATCTCTAGGTCTCGACCAGGCTCGCGCCGTGTTGTGAGTCCCTATTCGGGAATCGCCGCCATTACTTCGTCGAGGTCAGCATGGTCGCCGGCATGGTCTTCGAAGTCGGCGTAGAGGAGTTCGTCGCGGGGGCCAATCACCAGGGTCGCCCCGAGTTGGAAGGGACGCCGACCGGTCTTCTGCTGTCGATGCCCGGCCGCCACGCTGCGAATGCCCGCTCCGATGGCAGCCGGTTTGGCTAATGACACCAGCCCGAGCCGCTTAGTACCGACCAGCTCGGCAGCCGATCCGTCTTCGTCGAGCAGCACGTCAAAGGGCACCCGCTCATCTTCGATAAAGGCAAGCGCATACCGTTTGCCGCCGGTCCCGATCGCCACAACATTGGCGCCAGTTCCCGTAATCTCTTCGTATCTGTCGCGGACCTGACCGGCCCGCTCGCGGCAGGTCAGTCAGCCGAAGTGACGAAGGAAGAGGATGACCGATGGTTGGTCGGCCCAGCGATCTCCGAGTCGATGCTCGGTGCCCTCCGGGTCAACCAAAACGTGGTCTCCAAGGGCTGGCACATCAAAAGATGTCATGGGCCGAACGAATCCATCGGCGTTACGTTGTCGTCGTTGGGAAGGTCGATAACGATGTTCTTACCGTAATCGAACATGTCATATTGCATCGAGAGGATCGGGGCATCTGCAACTCCCTCATAGGAGAGAACGTACCGATAGATGAGGTTGTCGTCGCTGATCCACACCTCGACCGGCACTTGCTCTATGCCCGCGTCGCGCAGATCCTGAGCAGAAACGTCACCGCCGACGGTCTCAAGATCGTCAACGTCGAACAGGATCTTGTAATGGGTGGTTGACGCACCACGAATCGTTTCGGTGCCGACCACAGACACGTCGCCGCCTGCGTCGAGGAATGAAGCCAGAGCGTTGGCGGGCGTGGAACTTCCGACCCCAGCCACACCTGCGGTATTGATCGCATCGTCGGCGGGCAGTTCCACCCAATCGGTCTGCACGCCCATGATCGCGAACAGCGGGAACTTCATGTAGGCGGTGTCGCCATCGAAGATGAACCGAACATCTGACAGATCACCAAACGCCGAGAGGTCTACACCTTCGGTGGCGGCGGCCCCTTCGAATGCTTCGCTCATATCCATCTTCATCTCCATACGTTCTGTGTTAAACGCACCTTCGATGTAGATCGTGAATGCTTGGGGCAACTCAGGTGTCGCGGCCAGCATCATGGTCGCCTCGAACCTTCCGGACTTAGCAACAGCGGACGCCACCGCTGCTTCGCGGAACATCGCCAAATCGTCAGAAGCGGCAGCTTCGACCACCGTGGTGGTCGTCGTGTCAGCGACGGCCTCACCCATGGTTGTGGTTGTGGTCGTTTCCGGTGCCTGCGTCGTGTCCCCAGTGGCGGCACTCACGGTGGTGTCCACCGGGTTCTCGACGACGTCGGTTGCGCCGCCTCCGCAGGCGACGAGTACGAGCATTAGCGCGGTCGTACGGATTAGTTTCAAGGTAAACCCCCTTTGGCTTGTCTTCCAAGTTACCCGTCAACGCGGTTTAAGTCCTACCCACGGCGACGAATAAGTCGTTTCAGCGAGACACACCTTTGCATCTGACTTCGGGTACCGTCCCACGCATCGACGAAAGGACAGCCATGTGGGTACGAGTACGCGGCCTTCTCATCATGATCCGAGTGCTTGCCCCCCTGCTCGCATTTCTCGCCATTTGGTTCGCCACCAACCATGCCATCAACGCCGTCGAAGCCGCCACGGAAGCGTATCGAGTGGAAGTGAACGTCCGGGTCGATAACATCGCTGACAGCGTTGCCCCAGCCACTGACGCCCTCAAAACGCTCGGTGGTTATGCCGTTGGCGTCCGGGATGCGGTCGGTCGACAGATCGATGCGATACAAAACATCGGCAACCTCCAGGTGCCTCTCCCTTCGGTTCTCGGGTTCGACATTCCCGACATCGACGTCGCCCTGCCCGGTTCCGAAGAGGTCAAACGCCTCACCGATGGCATCGCTTCGGCAGGTCAGTCCCTCGGCGACAACCTGGACGGGTTAACGGCGGTGGGCCGGGTGCCAGGAGAGGTCAGGGCCATCGCTGACGAGACCACTGGGTTCATGACAGACGTTCGAAACTCGGTCGTGGGTTGGGCCAAAGCGGTCGCCTGGATCGTCGGTCTGTTCATCATGGTTTTCGTGCTCACGAGGCTAGGCCGGATGGGTCTTGAGCTTCGGAGGGGTTGGCGAATGCTGAAAACCGGGATGGACATTCCCACTGACACGATTGCCGCCCTAATAAAACGCGTGGCGGCGCTCGAAGACCGGCTCGCTAGCGGTTGATAAAGATTTCGTGCGCGGTGCGACTGCCACTCATGCCGTTGATGATTTCCAGCTGACTAGGGCTGACTTGGGAGGGATGGTCGACACCGCACGCCCTCGCCATTCGGCCCAATTCAAAACGCATCGTCTGAATGAATCTGCCTACCCGTTGGCCCTTGTCAGTGGGGTCAAGACCTCGTTCGAGCCACTTGGAGTTCGTGGCGACCCCGGTTGGACAGTGCCCCGTGTGGCAGCGTTGAGCCTGAATACAACCGGCCGCCATCATCGCCTCACGCCCGACGTTGATCATGTCTACGCCGAGCGTCATCGCCAACAGCCCCCGGTCAGGTAACCCGAGCCGCCCGCTGCCGATCCACATCACCCGATCCGCCACCCCCCGCTGCACAAAAACGTCGTGGACTCGTGGAAAGGCATGGAGGAACGGAAGCGCCACATGATCGGTGAAGGCGAGCGGCCCTGCCCCTGTCCCGCCTTCTCCGCCATCGATGATGATGAAATCAACCCCACGCTCCCCCGGTGCCATCTGATCAGCGAGATCTTCCCAGAACTCGATTTCGCCGACCGCCGATTTGATGCCGACCGGCAGCCCGGTTTCTGAGGCAAGCAGCTCGACGAAATCAAGCATCGAGTCAACATCGCCAAACGAACTGTGTCCGGGAGGGCTGTGACAGTCAACCCCGACCGGGATGCCCCGGATCGCGGCGATTTCGGGGGTCACTTTCTTGCCGGGAAGCAGGCCACCAAGACCTGGTTTGGCACCCTGGGACAGTTTTACCTCGATGGCTTTGACCGGGTATCGATTGACATTCTCAAGGAACAGTCCGAGATCGAAATGTCCAGATGAGTCACGGCAACCGAAGTATCCGGTGCCGATCTGCCAGACCAGGTCGCCGCCATGGTCGTGATAGGAAGTGAGCCCGCCTTCGCCCGAACCGTGCAACGCCCCGGAGATTTTCGCTCCCTTGTTGAGGGCCGTCACCGCCGCGCCCGATAGGGATCCGTAGCTCATCGACGAGATATTGACTAGCGAGGCCGGGGTGAACGCCTTCGGTCGCTGACGGGCACCACCAAGCACTTTGGCCGCCGGTAGGACCTGCCCTTCGTCGAAACCGAGATCTGGCTTGGGGAACGCGGCGTGTTTGATGATGAGATAGTTGCGTTGGATGTCGAGGTCGTTGTCGGTTCCGAACCCGAACAGATTGTTCTGCTGTTTCGCCGAGGCGTAGATCCAACGGCGCTGGTCACGACTGAACGGGCGGTCGGTATCGTTCTCGGTGACGATGTATTGGCGGAGTTCTGGTCCGATCTTCTCGAGCCAGTAACGGAGATGCCCGATGACCGGGAAACTGCGAAGAATCGCATGTTTGGTCTGCGCCATGTCGTAGACCGCCACGAGCACCACGAAGGCGATGAGTCCATATCCGATCCAGGTCCACACGGCGGTCATACTAAGCAGCCGCCCTCCCGCAACCCCGCAATACCCACCCCTGCATCGACTGTGCATCAATAGACCTATAGATGCCCTGGATGCACAGTCGTTCGAGGGGGTGGCTGGCGGCGAACCCGTTTAACCACGCCGACGCCCAAAAAGGGCGTAACGGGCATCGGCGTGGGAGTGGGGTAGGTCTAGAAATCAACCGCCGAGCGGATGAACTGGA
>CBDTUI010000156.1:0-4405 GCA_965363765.1 uncultured Acidimicrobiia bacterium | reverse complement strand
CGTCCTACCCAGTCCGGTGGAGTCCAGTGCGTTCGGCACCCAACGTGGCACCCGCGGCGCTTATCGAGTCTGGTGGAGTGGTAAGCGAATACGCCTGGCAAACGAGCTCGGATATTCCCCAACAGCGCCGCCTGTCCTGAACGCGTGTAGGACGGTGTGACGGCGCGGCATTGTTGGCGGCCTCTTCGGTGATGGACCTCGATGTAGATTTGTGGTCCTTATGTCTTGGATCGGCGCCCGATGCTAGATGCGAAGTCGTCGAGAGCGGATACGACGTCAGTCGCTACCCAGGCTCTGTAGCGCTTGTCGCCCGCTACTTTGGCAAGAATTCCTGCGTCTTCGAGCTTGCCGATTGCGTTGTTGGCTGCAGGAGCGCTTACCCCGAGTGAGGTTTGCACCAGGGCCGAGTTGACGGCGGGTTGTTTGATGAGAAGTTCAGCGAGGCGCCACGCTGTGGAGTCGGAGCGGGCTTTGACCTTGTTGTTCCAACCGGTGGACACGGCGTCGAGGTCCTTCACCAGCGCCGTAGCGGCGGTCAATGACAGGAACGTAGCGTTGGTCATTTGCCTGACGATTGGGTCGATGTTGCCTTCGCGGTACTGGCTGAGCGCGTCGAAGTAGGCGGCGGTGTCAACGAGCAGCCCGGCCGAGATTGGGATCGTGACGTTTCGTGTGATCCCTCGCCGCCGAAGCAGGGAGTGTACGAGCGCGCGTCCGGTGCGTCCGTTGCCATCTGGAAACGGGTGGATCGTCTCGAACTGGGCATGAGTGACCGCTGCGTGCACTAACGGGCTGATGTCGTCGCGATGTGCGAACACGACAAGGTCATCCATAGCGGCGGGCACGCGTTTGTGGTGTGGTGCGACAAACATCGCCCCGTGGGGGCCGAATGCTGAGCCGCCGATCCAAACCTGTTGGTCACGCCAATGCCCAACCCATTCCGGGTGCTGGTTTCGGAGTAGTTCTGCGTGCATTGTGATGATGCTGTCCCCATCGAGGCTGTCAGCGACCTCGATTGCTGCTTCCATTGCCCGGACGTTTGAGACAATCATCGACGCGTTCTTGCGGCGGGGGTCGCCAAGTTCGGCGAGAGCGATTGCTTTGGCTGAAGCGGTGAGCTGTTCGATCTGGGAAGAGGCGGCTGATTCTGAGCGCAACAGCACCGACGCGAAGGCAACGATGCGGTTGCCGAAGGCAGCGTCGAATCGGCCGATTTCCGTTGATGCTTCCTCGGCTTCGGTGGCAGTATCTCGGTCGACTAAAGGTGCGAGATCTTGGATTGGTGGAGTTACGGTCGCCTCATAGGGGCCGAGAACGCTTCGCTTGGCTGTCTTAGACAGATGTGTGCCGGGCTCAATGTTCCAGGGGTAGCTTTCATAGCTGACTGCTGGCCATGATGTCTCACCCGGGATATTCATGCGCTCAGTCTACACTTGGATCTTGTTTAAGTAAAGTTTAGTACATAGGCTTTAGTTAGATAGATGGTAAGTAAAGACTGTTTGATGACCTAACTGTTGTATTGAGCGATCCTGTACGGTCCGGGCGGCTGACTCAATCGAACCATCATGGACACCAGCCCCACTTGACCAGCGCAAATGGAGCGAGGGATCAAGTGCGGCGGCCTATCGCCGACGCCGATTTCACCAAGAATGGGCTCAGTGCAACAGTGCCTATTCGAATTGCCGTCAACCGGGCAGGTCAGAAGTGCCACTTCTGCTTGCCGCTGGCCTCGGTGATCTCGTCCTTCTGTGTTTGTGTCGGCTCAAGATCAGGGCCCGGTCCTGGGCTTCGAAGTTCACGAAGAAACTTTTTGAGCTTCCTTGTCAGTTTCATTGATTACTCACCTCCGTCGCGTATTCAGTCTCCTGGGTGTTGTTGCGTTCAGCACAGGCTTCCAGATCATGCGGTCGCTCCATGCCCGGCGACAAACATGGCTGCACCACGATCATCTCACAGGAGTGAGAAAGGCGCTGGCCCGCTTGAAGGGGCCGAATAGTCGTCCGGGTTGATTTCGGGAGGTTGTCGTTGTTGTTCTTGCGGTCGCGGTTGACTTGTGGGCGCGTTGAACCAAGGCCTGGGGGCGGTGCCGTTGGCAGTGTTGCGTTGTTCGATCGTCGGACGCGGCAAGTTGTCGGGCGGCGGACTGTCGAGGTCAGATCACCTTGGTGAGTTCGTCGCGTGTCATTGTTAGTTGCTCAGGTTTGGTGGGTGTCAAGAATTTCGTGTGAGACCCTTGACTTAGATTCCGAGCTCGTGGGCCTCAAGACGACCAGGGAACGCAATCGTGAACGCGTTGAGTGCCCGCCGCCATCCCTGCGTATGCGTGCCGAGCTGCCCGCCCCTGTGATGCCCAATATTGCTGATCGCCATGAACAGCATCTTGTAACACGCCTCATCAGTCGGGAACGAACCCCTCGTTTTGGTGACTTTCCGAAGCTGGTAGTTCATCGACTCGATCGCGTTCGACGTGTAAATGATCTTCCGGATCTCAGGAGCGAAATCGAGGAACGGAACAAACCGTTCCCAGTTCCGACGCCATACATCAACCACTGCTGGTAGCCGATCACCCCACTCAAGTTCGAACTCGTCGAGAGCGTCCTCAGCATCGGAGCGGGTCGCTGCCTTGTAGATTGGTTTCAACGCCTTCGTGACCGCTCTGCGGTCGCTGTAGGAGCAGTAACGGACTGAGTTCCGGATCAGATGAACAACACATGTCTGAACCGTTGCTAACGGCCACGTAGCCTCGATTGCTTCAGGGAAACCCGGTCAAGCCATCGCAGGACACGATCAGCACGTCTCGGAGCCCGCGGTTAGCGAGCTCACCGCAAACCCCCAACCAGAACTTGGCGCCCTCACCACCGTCACCGAGCCACATCCCCAGGACGTGTTTCTCGCCCTCGAGGTTGATACCAAGAGCCAAATAGCAAGGCCGGTTGACGACTTTGCCGTCAGTGCGGATCTTCACGACGATCGCGTCGAGATACAGGATCGGGGCGCCCCCTTCGGGATGCGTGATCGAGTCCGGGGCACGGTTACGCCATTCGTCGAGCTCGGGAAGGATCGCGTCGCTGATCGCAGAGACTTGCGATGCAGAGATCTCGACTCCGTACGTGTCATAGAGTTGGGAACAAATCCCGCGTGTTGTCATCCCGCGTGACAGAAGCCCACAGACCAGGTCGTTGAAGCCATCGAGGCGGCGGGCGTGTTTCGGTACGACCACTGGTTCGAACGTGCCGTTGCGGTCACGAGGGACGGTGACGGGGATCTCGCCGGCATCGGTTTTGACGTTCTTGGGGCTGTGGCCGTTGCGGTTGTTGCCTGATCCTCGGCCTGCGGGATCACCGTTTTGGTAGCCGAGGTGATTGGTTAGTTCGGCTTCCAATGCGCGGTTCATGATCTTGGATGTGAGTTCGGTGAGGACGCCTCCGGGGCCGAGGAGGTCAAGGCCTTCGGCATCGATCCGGTTCATCAACGCGTCGAGGGTGGCTTCGTCGATCACGGGTTTGTCGCCCATGGTGGCCTCACTGTGGGTGGTGACGTGGTCGACTTCGATGCCGCGTTCGGCGAGGAGCTCTTCGAGGTCGCGGTACGGCAATCCGTATCGGAGGTACCCGCGGAGGGCGAGCATGATGACTTCGGGTGGGAACCGGAGTCAGCGGACGCGAACCGATCTACAGGCCGAGATTGTGGTGACGGATCATGTGACTGCTCTTGGCTAGGGGGCATGCCGATCTGTCAATGTGACAGCGCACGTTGACCTGGTTATTCGTAAGTTTCTTGGTTTTGTTGTCACAAAACCGAGTCTTGGCGAACGTAAGAGGTGGTATGAAGCGCAAAAACCGAGACTCATGGAAAGCGAATACGGGTCCGGCGACACCTCGAAGGCTGTCGCGCTCGACCGGCTGTGCGGGAGCGTCTGTGTGCCGTGGACCGCCTCATCGGGAAGGGTGAAAAATCTATCGCGAGCGGTTGGCACCCAACGTGGCACTTTCGGGGCTTTCGGACCCTTTTGGCGTTGCCCCGGAAACCCACGACACCCCGGTTGACCTGGGGTTATTCGGTGTGCGCCCCCTGGGACTTGAACCCAGAACCTGCGGATTAAGAGTTCGTACAGAAAAGTCCGGTGAGTCCTACCCAGTCCGATACGCAGGGGTTCTGTCCAGAGCGGATTCCGGTGCGTCATGTGTAGTCCGGTGGAGTCCAGTGCGTTCGGCACCCAACGTGGCACCCGGCTCGGAGCGGCAGCAGGTTGGCTGAGTGTGACGCTCATGCCAGGAACGGGCTGCCGCAGCGACGCGTGGAGATGCTGTTGTGCTGACATCGCAGGGTCCTGCCTGTACTGTGTTGACTATGGACACCACGCCAGCAACGATCGAAGACCTCGCGGCGATGACCCCAAACGAAC
>CBDTUI010000155.1:0-4441 GCA_965363765.1 uncultured Acidimicrobiia bacterium | reverse complement strand
TCGGCATTGACGCCGAGTCGTACACCTCTCGTGCTCGTATCTGATCGGCAATCAGATACGATGCCACCAGCGGGACGGCCTTCTCGTGCAGCTCCTCCGGTGACAAGTCTTCCGGGTTCCCGGCGATGAACGACTCCGCGATGTTGCGGTGGCTGCTTAGGTTCCGGAACTTGGACACGATCTCGTCCACTCCAGCCAGAACCAGCGGCTCAGACCCGTCGCCGACGATTTCGTTGAGCCCGCTGTCGACGGCCCTCAAGAAACGCGCCTGATCCACCTCATCGAAGTCACTGGCCACCCCGTGGCCATGGAACGTCGCCGACACCTGGCCCGAACCCACGGAATCGGCCCCATGTGAGTGGAGCTGCGATTCGCGATCGTCGAAACGGACCGCCTCAGCCAAGCTGGCCGGGATCTCACCCAGATCGAGTTCGGCGACAACGTGCTGGCCGCACCGCAGCAAGCGGATCGCGTTGGCGCTGAGCGCCAACACAAAGAAAGCGGCGTCCGGTGCCACGAACGGCAGCAACGGGGCGATCCAGAGACGGTCCCCCACCCACATCGCGTCTTCGACCGGACCCGGGAGCCGAAACCGTCGCAGCCCCTGGGCGCTGACAAATATCCCAAGACCAGCCTCGGTATGGGCCCAGAACTCTGCGTCGTCCACCAGCGCCTCGACCGAAACCAGAAGGTCGGCCACGTCGCTTGACCGGACCCCGAGACGCTCGCATTCCGACTTCGCCTCGGCGATCAGATTCTTTAGCCGGATCGGGTCCTGGGCCGCTTCACGGCCCGAAGCGTGAGTGGGAAGGTAGAACGAGACGCAGAACGGCGAGTCGACAGCCATCAGCTCTCGAAGATCCTCTTCCGACACGATGTCCAGCATATCTGCACCTCCTGCGACCTGAGCCTCAACGATCAACCCGAAACCTGAGCGATGGCGAGAGGCCTTTGTCACCATCATACGCCTCGGGACCACAGCGAAGGACATTTGGTCGTCGACCAATACCTCGGAGCCGCCCAAAACCTCCCCGGATTGGTCGGAAACGCCTACGACCGGGCACTACGCGGCGTCCACCTCGACCCTGTGCGATTCGGCAGCGTCGCTCTGCAGGGAACAGTTGAGGAACAGTGCGGAGAGTTCTTCGAAGGCGATTTGCGCAAAGGAAGTCTTTCGTCGTTTGGTGGAAGGCATCGGGTCAGTCCCGGCGAAGGAGTTCTTTGAGTGTGGATGTGGCAAATCCCCACGCCTGCTGAATGCTCGGCGACGGGGGGATCGACACTGCGTTTGGTGAGGTGTGAACGTCGACGATGGTCGGGCCAGGCGTGGCGAGGGCTTCGGCGAGAACGGGTTCGAGTTGTTCCACGGTTTCGATAGTGTGGCCGGTGAAACCCATTGCTCGTCCGATTTCGGCAAAGCTGGGGTTGTCGAGTGTCGTGCCGGTCGGCGCGATACCCATCTCGGCTTGCTCCAGTTCGACGAGGCCGAGCGATTGGTTGTTGAAGACGATGACGTTGATCGGGAGTTCGAGCGTGACAGCCGTTCGGAGATCGCCGAGGGTCATCATCAGGCCGCCGTCGCCCGCCAGGGCGACGACCTGTCGGTTCCGGTCGACTGACTGTGCGCCGAGGGCTTGGGGCAGTGCGTTCGCCATCGAGCCGTGGTTGAACGAGCCCAGCAACCGCTGACGCGGCTGACTTTGGATAAACCGAGCCGCCCAGACCGTCGACAGGCCCACGTCGGCGGTGACGATGGCGTTGTCGTCGATCAGTCGTGAGACGGTTTTCGCAACCAGCTCGGGATGCAGGCGCCCGTCTTGAACGTCGAT
Source organism: uncultured Acidimicrobiia bacterium (assembly GCA_965363765.1). Classification (GTDB taxonomy): domain Bacteria; phylum Actinomycetota; class Acidimicrobiia; order Spongiisociales; family JAENVV01; genus JAENVV01. The sequence goes on along the minus strand of CBDTUI010000155.1, from coordinate 2,612 downwards.
GAATGCCGAGTAGGCGGTGCCGATGATCCCTGTGCCGTCGGCCATCTTCTGCTGCTGTTCGATCCATTTGGCGTAGGACGACTGTGCTGCGTCGAGCCGGGATCGATCGGGTTTGGCTTCGAGTCGATCGGTGATCTGTTCGATCGCAAGTTTCGCATCGCCGTGGATTCCCACGGCGACCGGTGTGCGGCGGCCGATGGCGGCGGCGTTGGTGTCGATCTGGACGACGGTTGCGGATACCGAAAGCCACTCGCGGTAAGGGAAATCGGTGCCGACCATCACGAGGACATCGGCGTCGTCGATGGCATCGGCTGCAGCGCGGTTTCCAATGAGGCCGGTGAGGCCAACGTAGTTGGGATTGTCCCACTCGAAGGATTCCTTCCCGCGCAACGATGCCACGATCGGCGCAGCGGCGAGGTCGGCGAGACGCAGCACGGCTTGGCGCGCCTCGGTCGCTCCGATACCGACGAGGAGTGTGACTTTGTCGGCAGCTGCGATCACCTCCGTCGCGGCATCGATTGCTGCGGGGTCGGGGAGCAGCGTCGGGCTCGCCGCTGTCAGCGGACCCGACAGGTCGGTGGTGTCCTCTTCCATCAGGTCGGCCGGGATCGAGATGAGTGCAGGCCCTCGTTCCGCGATCGCTGTGCGAATCGCGATCCCGAGGACACGTTCGATCTGGTCTGCCGACCGGAGCGTGTGGTTGTAGACCGTCAGGGGACTGAAAATTGCATCGAGGTCCGCCTCTTGATGGAATCGGGTTCCGATATCTGAGGTGGCGACCTGACCGGTGATCGCAAGGACTGGAACATGGCTGGCCATGGCGTCGAAGAGTCCGTTGACCAGGTGGAGCGCACCGGGCCCGACGGTGCCGGCGCAGACTCCGATTCGACCGGTGATCTGGCTTTCGGCCCCGGCGGCGAACGCGGCTGTTTCCTCATGACGGGTTGCGTTCCAAGTCAACCGTTTGTCGCGATCGAGGGCGTCGACGAACGGGTTGAGCGCATCGCCGACAACGCCCCAAACTTGGTCGACGCCGGTCGCGGCGAGGCCCTGGACGAGTAGTTCGGCAACGGTGGTCACGTGTTTCCCCTTGTCGCGGCAGCCGACGGCGAGAACCACGAACACAGCTTCCGCATCGTCCACAACGCCAAGCCGGTGGCTGTGCCGAATAGAAGGTGTGCACTCACGTCTTTCCATAACGTTTGGCGGTCGTATGCCCAGACGGGCTCATAGATCCCGGCAGCCCCCAACACTCCATAGGCCGTACTGACCGCAGCCACCCCGGCTGCGATCCCAGCCGGAACCGCAGCTACTGGGGACACTGCGGTCATCGCTCCTGCGGCGGCTCCCCAACTCGCACCCGTCGTCCAGTGCACGACATCGGTGGTGAGCCCTGCGTGTTCGACTGGGATGTCGACCCCGACGAGGCGCCCAATCCTCTGACCGACTTGGCCAGGCGCTGGAGCGTCATCGAAGCTGTCGTAGTCGGTGCCAGCGGCGAACTCCCACTCGACGAACCCGAGATCGCTACCGGCCTGCCGTGAGCGATGCCACCACAGCGTGTCCATCGCGATCGTGCCGACGATGCCGGCGGCAGTGCCGACGACCAGGTCAGTCAGTCGTAGTCGATTCATTGTTGTCTGCCTTTCGAGAGTCTGTTGATGTCGTCACCGAGTCGCAGCCCAGCGCTCACGGGAGGCCGCCAGAGCTGCGGAGATGATCGCGGCGTAGAACTGGTTCCACGTGGTGTCGGGGTCCAGTTCGAAAAACTCGGCTTCACTGCGCAATAGGAGAGACGCGAGCTGGCAGGGCGTCGGCAAAGTGCCGGCCCCCGGTCCCACACACGTGCCTGAAGGACCGCTTGGGCGGGCGTCTCACCACCAATCGTCGCGCCAATACGCAAGCGGTTCTCCTTCCTCAGTGTCCCCGAGTTGCCGTCGGGGGCAGCTACAACTCCACCACGACCATTACCGATCCCGAGGGAATCTGGCTGCCGAGCTGTACGGCGAGTGGCTCATGGGTGACCCGACCACCATATCGCAAAGGAAGTTGTCGCGCCGCTTCGCGCCGAGGAAGAGGATCGGCTACCTGAGGAAACCAGCCGGTTCGGCCACCCGCACAGATCCGGCAATCCCGTTCCCGCCGGGCGCTCGATATCAAACCAGATTCCGGGCCGGGTCCGGTGCCGTGACCCGCTCGATCTGTGCCGGCATGTACGGGTCCGAACCACCTCAGCGCGGAAGTCCCCCGTTTTCGGCGATCACTTCCGGCTGGCCGTCTCGTCAATGTCTGGGTATGGGAACTCCAATCTTCAGGTCTTTTGATATCGTTAATTTCTCGGCGGCGCCGTGACGAGAGCGGAACTGGGCCGACCGCCAACCCGATGAGCACAAGCCGTACCACCGGCCCCGAGATCCAGCCCAGTCTGGTAATTCACGCCTCGCCCGCCTGGTGCTCGATGACGGATGGGACATCGACAATGTTCGGTTGTCGAGAACACCAAAGAGCCCGTGCTTGGGCTTGCGTCTGAACGAGATCGAGCGTCCGGTGGCCGAGTACGCCGCCAGGGCCATCGTGGCCATCGCCAGAATCGCGATGCAGCGTCTCATCGG
>CBDTUI010000154.1:0-4453 GCA_965363765.1 uncultured Acidimicrobiia bacterium | reverse complement strand
AGGAGCGGCCACCACTCGAACGGAGAATCCAATGCCAGGTCGATCAACACGTAAGGTTCTCGCTGCGGCCCTGGTCGGCGCGTTGTTGCTGGCCACTGCCGGCTGCGGATCCGACGATGCCGCTCCTTCAGCCAATGGCGCCGACATCGAGACGAGCGATGAGTCGATCTCCGGCGCAGCGGGCTCTGATGGGAACTCCGACGGAGGCTCAGCCCCCGATGTGGCAATGGCCTCGGCTGCCGACTGTCAAGCGTTGAACGAGGGCTACCAGACCTACGTCGGCAATGCCAACCAGCTCACCGCGCAGGACACTCAGGAAGGAATCGACAAGTCCATCGGAGAGGACGGACTCGTAAAGTTCGAGGAGTACATCGCCCTGCTCCGTCCGCATCAGGACATCGAGATTGAGGCATTCGGGAGCTTGCGGGCAGGCCTCGACAACCTGGAGACTGACATCGCTGCCGTTCGTGAGGGTCGAGCCGACGAACGAGTCTTCGGGTACAACGTCTTCGCCGTCGCCTCCGTCGTAACTATGGTCTGTGATCTCTGAGCATTCGTCGAGTTGACGGAGCTAGCTGACCGGATGTCACCAAGGTGGGTGCAGGCCATCAGCCTTAGCTTCGCAACCCCGTTGAGGGGTGGCGTCATAGCTCGTCAGAAACCAGAATCTCCCGCGGTCTCTGGGTCTAGCAACGGCATTACAAGCGCCGTTTGGCGCATCTCTTTGTAGATGGGGTGGGGATCCGCTCGGCTCGATGATTCCCATGGTGAAGGGGTGCCAGACATGGTCGATACGCTAGCGCTGCCCCTCGGTGAAGTTTTGAGAAACAAACCGTCTGAAAGTTGTCGTAGGCGCCAACCTGGTGCATTCTGGTGGCATGGAAACCGTAACGAACGAGATGCCCGCTGATGGTCCGCCGCCCGCTACGCCCCATCGAGGGTCGGGAGCACTGGCTGGGCTAGTGGCCGTAGCCGTGGCGTTGGCCGTAGCCGAACTGGTCGTCGGGATCGTCGGACGCGGTCAGTCTGTGATCGTTTCGATCGGCAACTGGGTGATCGGCGTGTCGCCCGAGCCGCTCGTGAAGTGGGCCATTCGTGTCTTTGGCACTTCGGACAAGCTGGTGTTGGTGCTTTCGATTTTGGCGACGGTGTTCGCTCTCGGGGCATTGGTCGGCGTTGTCGCTACCCGCCGACTAGGTCTGGCGTCGGCTGCGTTCGTCGTAGCAGGCATCTTGGGCTTCGTTCTTGTCTCAACTGATCCGGTGGCCAACCTCACGGTTGCTGCCTCGGCGATCGTCGTCGCAGTGTTCACCGGGATCGCCGTCAAGGTGTTGCTCATTCGCAAACGACGCCTCGTGACCACCGACGACTCACGCCGATCCCTCTTGACAGCCATAGGCGTTACCGCAGTTCTGGCCGCAGTCGGTGGCCTGATCGGTCGGAGTTTGGTCAACGGCATCTCGGCCGCGTCCGAGCGTGCGGAGATCTCGCTTCCGACATCTGAAGAAACGCCCGTTGTGATCCCGGATGGTGCCCAGGTTGATGGGGCGGTTCCGGTAATAACGTCGAACGAAGATTTCTACTTGATCGATACTGCGCTACGTCCCCCACCCGTGGACCTCGCAACCTGGACCCTGACGATCAAAGGCCTCGTCGACAACGAGGTCACGCTGACCTATGACGACCTGTCGGCTCTGGCCACTACCGAACGGGTGGTGACGCTGAGCTGTGTTTCGAACTCGGTCGGTGGATCCCTGGTTGGTACCGCCAAGTGGCTTGGTGTTCCGCTCCGCGATGTTCTCGACTTGGCCGGTGTCCAAGAAGGCGCCACTCAGATCGTCGGGCGAGCCATCGACGATTTCACCGTGGGATTCCCAACCGAGGCCGCCTACGACGGACGTGACGCGCTGATCGCAATCGGCATGAACGACGAACCGCTACCGGTCGATCACGGATATCCAGCCCGTCTCGTGGTGTCTGGCTTGTACGGATACGTTTCGGCAACCAAGTGGCTGAGCGAGATCGAGTTGACTACCTGGGACGGGTTCGATGCTTATTGGGTTCCCCGAGGGTGGTCGAAGACCGGTCCAATCAAGACCCAGTCACGCATTGACTCGCCGCGACGAGAAGCGAACCTGGAAGCCGGAGTTCACCGGATCGCCGGGGTTGCCTGGGCGCCGAACATCGGTATCGCGGCCGTTGATGTCGCGATCGATGGCGGCGAATGGCAGCAAGCGACGCTCGGTGAACCGTTGGGTGACAATGCCTGGCGGCAGTGGTACCTGGACTGGGATGCGCCGAGCGGTCGCCACGGCATCAAGGTCCGAGCTACTGACAGCTCCGGGTATACCCAGACGGCTGACCTGGCCGCTCCTCGCCCGGACGGCGCTACTGGTCATCACGCCATCCCGGTCAATGTCGCCTGAGGGCTCTAGCCGGGCTGCGACACCGCCAGGTTATGAATCGGCGAGTGGTAAGCCGACGTCGATCCAGGACAGGATGCCGCCGTCGACTTCGTACACCTCGGTGAAGCCAAGTGATCGCATCTGCTCAGCGGTGGTGCCGCTTCGGTTACCCGACCGGCAGTACAAAACGTACGGCACGTTCTTGTCGAGAGCCGCGAGGTTGCCAGCGAAGTCGTTTGCATAGAAATCGACGTTGACCGCGTTGTCCAGGTGACCTTCGGCGAACTCTTCTGGCGTCCGGACATCGAGTACCACCAGGTCGGCCGGCGGAGCCGAGGTAATGGCGTAGGCGTCGTCTGCTGAAACCTGAACAACCCCGGTTTGAGTTGCGGTACCGCATGCGGCCGCCACGACTGACAGGATGATCAAGGGGAGAATTGCGCGTCGCATCTACTGACCTTTCTTGATGGGTAGATCTTTTCGGTTCCAGGCGTTGATGCCGCCCCGAACGTTGATGGCGGTGACACCCATATCTCTAAACATGGCAGCCGCACGGGCCGACCGATTACCGGACCGGCAAATGAGGAGAAGCTCGGCGTCGCCATATTGACGAGCCAGAGCCTGCCGGCGTTGGGGGATCGATTCGAGCGAAACCCGGACGGAGCCAGGAACGTGGCCTTGCCGCCACTCCTCTTTCGTGCGCACGTCGAGGAGCGTGGCTCCCGCGGCGTGGCGCTCGTGAGCAGTGGCAACATTGATGGCGTATTTGTTGAACATGATTTCCTGGATGGGGGCTCGGCAAAGCGTAACGTCATGTTGGGGCTATATACGAATCTGCGCATATACGCTTCCCGGTGGGCGGACCGTCCGTCGGGGGTAGTTTGGTCGATGTGGATGAGCCTTGGATCGAACAACGCGAAATAGCGATCCGGTATGGGTCTTCTCGTCGACCGATTCGCGAATTCCACTTGAACGTTGGATCGATGTCGATCACCGTTTGGGACCAGGGCGCCACGCTCGTTGCGGCGGAGATTCCTGGCGGTACCAATCTCATTCAGCCCCGAGATCCAGAGGCCGACTACTGCGCTGTCGATCGGGGTGGGTTTATGGGCGTGACTATCGGGCGATACGCCAATCGAATCGCCAATAGCCGCTTTCAGCTTGACGGAGCCGAGCATCAGCTCAGCACCAACGACGGGCCGCATACGCTCCATGGCGGCGCAGCTGGTTTCGATTGTCGGGTCTGGTCGGCTGAACCGGTGGCCCTGGCCGATCGCGTTGGCGTTCGGTTCGGGCTGACGAGCCCAGATGGAGACGGGGGCTTCCCCGGCACCCTCAACGTCGTTGTCACTCAATGGCTCACGACTGCCAATCAGGTGATCTTCGAATATGAGGCGGTCACCGACGCTCCGACGGTCATATCGCTTACGAACCATGCCTACTGGAACCTCGGTGGGGGTGGCACCATTGTCGATCACCAGCTTCAAATTGACGCTGACCGGTATCTAGCCTCCGATGCCGAGTTGCTTCCGACTTCGATGGAAACCGTTGCGGGGACCCGGTATGACTTGCGGACCGAACAAATGTTGTCCGGTGAGAGATTCGGGGCCGGTTACGACACCTGTTACGTGCTGAACGCGGGAGGACCAGCGGCAGTTCTATCGCACGAACCCTCCGGTCGAACGATGAAGATCGAGACCGATCAACCAGGTCTGCAGGTCTACACGGCCAACGCCCTCAATCCCCCTCATCGAGGGGTTGCTTTGGAAGCGCAAGCTCTGCCGAACAGCCCCAACCGCCGGGACTTTCCCTCGACCATTCTGCGCCCCGGCGAGACCTATCGCCAGCGCACCACCCACACGTTCGACCTCTAACTGGTGCTCTTGCGTCTGTTGGAGGTCGGTCGACTCGTCCAGGGTGCAGTCGGCGCCGCTTAGCGGCGGAGGTAGGGGGGCTCGTTCCTCGGTTCCCCTCCTCGACCATGCAAAACCCAGACATCGACACTTAACGACCTGATCCCCAAGGGGATGGGGACCAAGTCTTTCTCG
>CBDTUI010000153.1:0-4592 GCA_965363765.1 uncultured Acidimicrobiia bacterium | reverse complement strand
GTCCTCGGATTCGTGGGGCTGTACATCCTGCTCGGCCTCGGCCTGAACATCGTGGTCGGTTTCGCCGGGTTACTCGACCTCGGATACGTCGCCTTTTACGCCGTCGGGGCGTACTCGGTAGCTTTGTTGACCGCACGAAGTTCAACGCTTGTTGGCGGTGCGGTCACGTCTCCCGCCGCGGCTGGCTACACCAATTTCTGGGTCGCAGTTCCGATCACAATCGTCATCGCGGTGATCATCGGTGTCGCTATCGGCGCCCCGGTGCTGCGGCTACGCGGCGACTACCTAGCGATTGTCACCCTTGGGTTCGGGGAGATCATCCGCACCCTGGTGTTGTCTGACTGGCTGAAAGGCACATTCGGTGGGCCGCAGGGGCTGACCGAGGTTGCTTCTGTGCCGTTCTTTGGTCTTAACACCCGCGACCCACAGATCCTGTATTACCTCATATATGCGTTCGCCGGTCTGGCACTGTTTATCTCATATCGACTCCAGACCTCGCGGGTCGGTCGGGCGTGGGCTGCCATGCGCGAAGACGAAGACATCGCTGAAGGCATGGGAGTCAGTGTCATCAAATACAAGCTGCTTGCGTTCGCAACCGGCGCTGCCGTCGGGTCGCTTGGTGGAGCGTTCTTTGCCGCCAAATTGTCCGTCGCCAACCCGGGATCGTTCACCCTGTTGGTATCGATCAACGTGTTGGCCGTTGTCGTCCTGGGAGGCATCGGCTCGATCCCTGGCGTCGTCGTCGGGTCCCTCGTCCTCGTTGGCTTGCCGGAGTTGCTTCGAGAGTTCGGTGAGTTCCGCCTGCACATCTACGGAGCCATTCTCGTTGCCATCATGGTTCTCAAGCCTGAGGGTTTGATCCCCGACAAACGGAGAGCGCTCGAACTCCATCTGGGTGACCACCAACCCGAGAAGTCGGTGCTCAGTGCCGCATCGACGGAAGGCATCCAATGAGCCATCTGCTGGAGGTGAAGGGACTCTCGATTCGCTTCGGTGGCGTCCAAGCCGTCAACAAAGTCGATTTTCACGCCGACCTGGGAGAGATCGTCGGAGTGATAGGCCCCAACGGGGCGGGGAAGACCACGTTGTTCAACATCATTACTGGCTTCTACAGTCCCAACGAAGGAACCATGACCTTCGACGGCCACAATATCTCTGGTCTCAAACCCAATGCGCTTACGCGGCTGGGAATGGCTCGAACATTCCAGTCGGTCAGGTTGTTCAACGCCATGACAGTTCTGGAGAACGCCATGGTCGGCCAGCACACAAGAACCAAGGCAGGCGTGTGGGGAGCGCTCACCAGATCAAAGCGTACGAAAGCCGAAGAAGACCACATTCGAGAACGTGCCAGGGAAGCCCTGGCATTCTTTGGCGATCGCCTATCGGGCCGTGAAGACGCCCTCGCTTCAGACCTGGCATACGCCGACCGGCGTCGTCTTGAGATTGCTCGGGCGATGGCGACTGATGCCAAGCTCCTGCTCCTCGACGAGCCAGCAGCCGGTATGAACCCGGCCGAAAAGGAGGGCCTGATCAGCCAGATCGGCCGACTTCGCAGTGACCTCGGCTATTCGGTGATTCTCATCGAGCATGACATGCCGGTTATCAAGAGCGTGTCTGACCGGGTCGTGGCCCTCGACCATGGTGAGAAGATCACCGAAGGGTCGTACGAAGAAGTTGCAACGAATAAACAAGTGATCGAAGCGTACCTCGGCAAGGCCGCTGAGGAGTCCCAGCTATGAGCCTCCTTTCGTTGAAGGACATCGACGCCGGCTATGGCCCCAGCGAAGTCCTGCAGAAAGTTAACCTCGATGTCAACGAGGGCGAAATTGTCTGTCTGCTCGGTTCAAATGCCGCCGGTAAAAGCACGACGCTACTGACGATCCTCGGAATGGTTCGAGCCCGAACCGGGACGGTCACATTGCGAGGGGAAGAGATCCAGGGGATGTCGACCCAGCAAATCGTGTCCAAAGGAATCACGATGGTCCCGGAGAATCGGCGGCTGTTCGCAAAAATGACCGTGCGCGAAAACCTTGAAATCGGCGCAAACATGCGGCGGGACAAGGCCGAAATTCTGGCTGACATCGACCGCATGTTCGCCCTTTTCCCTCGCCTCAAGGAGCGCGTTGCCCAAAAGGCTGGATCGATGTCCGGCGGCGAGCAGCAGATGCTGGCGATTGGCCGGGCCTTGATGGCCAAGCCGACCGTACTTCTCATGGATGAGCCCTCTATGGGTTTGGCTCCGATCCTGGTTCAGCAGGTCTTCGAAACCATCCAGCAGATCAACTCCGAGGGCATGACGGTTCTCGTTGTTGAGCAGAATGCCAATGTCGCGTTGTCGATCGCCGACCGCGGGTATGTCATTCAGACGGGCCGGATCGTCATGTCGGACACGGCCGAAGCCATGCTTGCCAACCCAAAACTGCGCGACGCATACCTCGGGGAACTCGAAGGATAATTCGTTTCCGGGCCCCGATCGGCCATGTGCATGACCAAATAGTGCACGGAATGAGGCACTCCGAAGCTGTATAGGCCATAATCCCGGACAGTGGATATCGGCCTTCTTCTTGCAGCATTCGCGTTCGGGTTCGTCGCGACCCTTATCCGCCTCCCTCCGCTCGTCGGCTACATCGTCGCCGGATTCGTGCTCCACGCCATGGGATTCGAGTCGACCGCCACCGTCGAGGCAGTCGCCGACATAGGTGTTGTCTTATTGCTGTTCGGCATCGGCCTCAAACTTCGATTCCGTACATTGGCAAACCCCGCCGTCTGGGGGCCAGCTACATCCTTCGCGGTTTTGGCTACCGGCGTCGGAGCCTTGGCCCTATGGGTATCAGGTTTGCTGGGCATTCCGATGATCGAAGATCTAGATCTCCGTGCCACGCTGACCGTCGCTCTCGCCCTTTCTTTCTCAAGCACGGTCTTCGCCATCAAGGCGCTCGAACGCACCAATGAGACGGGGTCCCTTTCGGGCCGAATCTCCATCGGGATACTCATCATTCAAGACCTCATCGCGGTCGGTTTCCTTGTCGCAACAGGGGCCGAAGGTCCCTCCTGGTGGGCGCTGGTTGTGATCCCTGGGCTGTTCGTACTGCGACCGATCGGCTCCTGGCTCATTGACCGAAGCGGGCACGGTGAGCTACTGGTGCTCCTCGGCTTCACGCTTGCGGTCATCGCCGGCGCCGAGGTGTTCAACCTCGTTGGACTCAAGCCAGACCTCGGCGCTTTGGCGGCCGGTTTGGTACTGGCCAACCATCCTCGTTCTGAGGAGCTGGCCGACCGTCTGCTCGGTTTCAAGGACCTATTCCTGGTCGGGTTCTTTCTGTCAATCGGATTGGCCGGAACTCCCCCACTTGCCGGCTGGGTCATCGGCCTCGTCGCCGCGCTGCTGATCCCGACCCGCAGCGTCACCCTGATCTGGCTTCTCACCCGCTTTCGGCTCAGGAGCCGCACCGCCTTACATGCCTCACTGACTCTCTCAACGTACAGCGAATTCGGCTTGATCGTGGCCGCCGGGGCGGTTGCCACCGGCTACATCGACCAAACCTGGCTCGCCACCATCGGCGTGGCAGTAGCGGGTTCATTCGTCTGGGCTGCTGCCGCCAATGGCGCCCGCTACCGCATTTACGACCGACTGTCTGCGGGACTATCGAGATTGGAGCGTCACCCGCCTATTGAAGAAGATGCGATTATCGACTTCGGCGAGGCGAGGGTTTTGATCTTCGGGATGGGAAGGATCGGACTTGGCGCCTACGACGAACTCATCAAGAACAACCGCGGACCGGTAGTCGGTGTCGAACGCGACCCAGAGACAAGCGACGGCCATCGCCAGGCTGGTCGGACGGTCATCCGGGGCGACGCACTAGATCGCGACTTCTGGGAACGGGTCCGCTTCCACCCGGATGTCGAGCTGGTGATCGCGGCCACGAACAATCATGCGGCGAACCTCGAGTGCGTCAAGAGAATCAGGGAGTTCCTGCCCAATGCACGGATCGCCGCGGCGGCCACCTATCCAGACGAGGTAGCTGAACTCCAGGCGTCGGGAGTGCACATTGCTCGGAACCTGTACGAGGAGGCCGGCCAAGCGCTGGCTGATGATGCCGTCAGCATCGTTTGGGCAGACGAACCCGAATGAGTGAAGCCTCCACAATGCGGGCGATGATGCTGACTGGATATGGCGGGCCCGACAAGCTCGAGTACCGCAATGACGTCCCGATTCCATCCCGTGGCGCGGATGATGTGTTGATCCGGGTTAGCGCCTGCGGGATGAACAACACCGACATCAACACCCGAACCGGCTGGTACGCCAAGTCAGTAACGGGGGCCACCGGCGCCGAGGAAACGCAGGCCGGAACCGACGGGTCCTGGGGCGGTGGATTGGACTTTCCACGTATTCAAGGGGCTGATCCGGTGGGCAACATCGTCGCCGTCGGCCCGAACGTGCCCTCAGCCAGAATCGGAGAGCGGGTCCTTATCGACGCCTGGATGCGAGATCCGGGTGGGGACCTCGAAAAGGCTCGGTATCTGGGGTCCGAGCGTGACGGTGGCTTCGCTGAGTACGTGGCGGTTCCGACGGCCAATGCCCATCCGATCGA
>CBDTUI010000152.1:0-4643 GCA_965363765.1 uncultured Acidimicrobiia bacterium | reverse complement strand
ACGCCATGGCCTCCTTCCTCACCCGAGCCATCGGCCTCACCCCCACCACCCCACCAACGCGCTGCCCGACGTTGCCAACCGACGATGCCTGGAACACGCGCATCGATCACCTTCCCGTCGATGCCCGGTCGGACGATTACATCTCGTCGCTTGGTGCCACTCGTACCCTCCATCCCGATTTTGGATCGGGGGTCTGGCCGCCGGACTCAGACAGCCCGATCGGAATCCCGTACGTGGACGTCCCCGCAGGTACGCCGGCGATCACGGTCATCTACGACGCATATGGGTCCGAATCCGACCCGGGACCGTTCCCGATCCCCCTCAACGCACCGGTCGAAGGCGGACCGAGCGGAACCGGCGACCGGCACGTGATCGTCGTTGATCGCTTCCGTTGCGAACTGTTCGAACTGTTCGACGCCTCCCCCGGCCCCGGCAACGCCTGGACCGCCGCCTCAGGAGCGCGCTATGACCTCACGTCTTCGGATCTCCGGCCCGACAGTTGGACTTCCGCAGACGCCGCTGGTTTGCCGATCTTTCCTGGCCTGGTCCGCTACGACGAGGTCGCCGCCGGAGAGATCGCCCACGCCATCAGGTTCACCGCCGACCAGACGAGATCGTCTCACGTTTGGCCCGCCCGCCACGATGCGTCGAGTTCGAGCTCCCTGGCGCTTCCCCCGATGGGCCAACGATTCCGGCTCAAAGCGAGCTTCGACGTGTCGAGCTACTCAGCGGACATCCGAGTGATACTTATCGCGATGCAACGATATGGGCTGATCCTGGCCGACAACGGCAGTTCCTGGTTCGTCTCGGGTGCGCCGGACGAGCGTTGGGACAATGACATGCTGCGGGAGTTGAAGTTGGTGCCTGGATCGGCGTTCGAAGCCGTCGACGCCTCAGCCATGGTGATCGACCCTAATTCGGGTCAGGCCAAGCAGCCGTAGCTCCTAGGAAACGACCCGATCAAAAACGGCCCATTGGGTTTCCCAGCGTCGCCCGGAGCAGTCGGCTTCGTCGTCAGTCACCATCTCAAAGGCTGGACCAAGTGCGACCCGAAGATCGTCGGTTGCCATGGCATGCGGAGGCCCGCCAAGCTCGACCGGTTTGCCCATCGGAAAAACGATCGAAACGAACCGGCCGTTCGGTTTGAGCCATCTGGCGGCGGCGTTGCCATATTCGGGCCGTCGCTCCGGATCAATGGCACAGAAACAGGTGTGGTCGAAGACAAGATCGAACGGGTTGGTCGGTTGGTACTCAAAGAGGTCACCGAGCACGAAGGCTCCCCGGTCGCCCAGCTTGGTCTCAACAAGGTTCTGGGCAGAGGCGGCGAAGTCAAGAGCGGTGACGGTCCACCCCGCGTCGGCCAACGCCTCGGCGTCGTAACCGGAACCACATCCGGGCACGAGCACCCGACCCGGTTCGCCGGTTCCCAGGCCCGGATCTGCGGCCAGTCGGGTAACCAGTTCGGCATGCGGCTCGCCGAGATCCCACGGCGTCTGGCTCATTGCGTAGCGAATAGACCAGGAAGAAGCGAGATCGGACACGGTGAAATGGTACACCTGCCACACTGAGATCAGTAGAAGGAAGGGTCTGAAATGAAGATTGAACGGGTAGGAGTTGTCGGAGGCGGCCAAATGGGCGCCGGGATCGCGGAGGTATGCGCCAAGGCCGGCGTCGACGTGATTGTGCGGGAGGTAAGTCAGGAAGCGGCGGCTGCCGGGGAGAGCCGGATTACCAAAAGCCTCGATCGGGCGGTCTCGAAGGGCAAGCTTGACGAGTCTGATCGGAACGATGCCATCGCGCGGGTTCAGTTCACCACCGACCTCGGAGCGATGGCCGACCGCGATCTGGTCATCGAAGCTGTTGTCGAACACGAACCGCTCAAAATCGAAATCTTCACGGCTCTCGACTCGATCGTAACGTCGCAAACAGCGATCCTGGCGTCGAACACCTCCTCGTTGCCTATCACCCGACTGGCGAGGTGCACAAACCGGCCCGAGAACGTGGTCGGCATGCACTTCTTCAATCCGGTCCCCGTCATGCGGCTCATGGAACTCATCACAACCGTGGTCACCGACCAGGCAGTCGCCGCCGCCGCTGAGGACTTCGCAGCCACAACTCTCGGAAAGACAGTCGTGAAGGCAAAAGACCGGGCTGGCTTTGTCGTGAACCTCCTTCTAGTCCCTTATATGACCGAGGCCATGCGCATGTATGAAGCCGGGCATGCTTCGGCCGAGGACATCGACAACGGAATGAAACTGGGAGCCAACCATCCTATGGGCCCTCTGGAACTGGCGGACTTCATCGGCCTCGACACGATGAAACTGGTCGCCGATGTCCTGTTCGACGAATACAAGCTGCCCCAGTACGCCCCTCCGCCGCTACTGGTCCGAATGGTGGAGGCAGGCCTACTCGGCCGAAAGACCGGACGAGGGTTCTACACGTACCCGGCTTAAAAATTTCCATCGTGTCCGTGGCGTGTTTTGGCTGGTTTAGTCCAACAAAGCGGAATCTGCACACCCCCTAGAAACCTCAAGTAACCGCTCGGGGAGGCCGATTCCCCTAGGGTGACCCAAACCCAGAAATGGCAGACAATGGACCTCGATAAGGTGGATCCTAAGAGCGACCCAGTGCCAATCTGGAGTCGTGATCAACTCGATCCAATCTCATCGCAGGCGGCGGTCGCCGAGCTCGGCCAAGCGGCGCTTGATGGTTCGAGCATTGAATACGTGTTTCAACGTGCCATGGAACTCGTCGGACGGGCATTAGGCGTCGAGTTCGGATGGATACTCGAACCAACCGGGGCCGGGTCCAAGGCCATCGTTGCGAACGAGATCGGGTGGGGAGTCAGGAAGCCGGTCGGTTCGACGGTGACCTACGCGCCCAACACCCAGCCTGGTCTTACTCTCGCCTCTGAGGAACCAGTGACGGCGGCCTACTGGGATGACGATTCACCATTGCTGCGGATCGCCGAGTTCACTGACGTCGGGATCATGGCCGGCATGAGCGTCGTCATTCCGGTCGGCAGCAGCCCGTACGGCCTGCTGGGGGTTCACACGCGCGAGCGACGCAGGTTCACCACCTATGAGGCCGACTTCCTTCGATCGATCGCCAACGTGCTCAGTGGCACGATCGTCAACCATCGAGCCCGACAAAGAATCGCTGCCCAATCGGAAATACAGGAACGCCGGTTGCGGTTCCAGGCCGCGCTTGCCGAATGCGCCCAGGCGCTGCTCGGCAACACCGGCGAAGATCGGCTCGACCGAGCTGTCCGGGCCCTATTGACCGCCACTCAGGCGACGTACGTTCTCGTCGAACGCAATCGCATCGACCCGGAACTCGGTCTCTGTTCCTACACCGTTGCTGAAGTAGAAAAGGATGCGGCTCCAAGCAGCCAACTCCGCAATGAGTACTGGAGCATGGTCCCCTGGGACAGAATGCCCATCTCTCGATCCCGGCTGGAGGCGGGCCAACCGTTCGTCATCATCCCCGACGAACTCGAAGGTGTCGAGCGAGAACAGTACGCGTCCGACCCGGTTCCGGTGACTTCGGAGCTGAATATTCCGATCTTCGTGGACGGCAAATGGGAAGGTCTTATCGGGTTCTCCGAGACCACGGTCGTTCGAGAGTGGACCGAAGAAGACATCTCGTTGTTGACTACCGCCGCCACGATGATCGGGGCATTCTGGGAACGCGAAGAAGCCCGCGAAGCCCGAGAACAACTGATCCGCGCCAAAGATGAATTCCTAGCGAGCATCAGCCATGAGCTACGGACGCCGCTAACGGCAGTTGTCGGGTTCGCTGAGCTCCTGCGCGATTCCGGCGATACCTTGAGCGAACGCGAACGCCGAGAGTTTCTTGACGTACTCATCGCCCAGGGGTCCGACGTTACGAACATCGTCAACGATCTTCTCGTAGCCGCCAAAGCCGACATTGGAACGCTCAACGTCGCGAGGGTTCCCGTGAACCTTTTCGCCCAGACCGCCCAGGTACTCGAAATCTTCAACCGGGATCACAAGGCGCAGATCAGCCTCCGGCACGCTCCAGAGGTGCGCGCAATCGGTGACCCGGACCGGATCCGCCAGATCGTGCGCAATCTCATTACCAACGCCATCCGATACGGTGGCGAGGACGTTCACGTCGAAGTAATCGACGGAGCCCAGTCCGGACTCCTGGTCTGCGACAGCGGCCCCGGGATCCCGAAGCAGGACAGGGAAAGAATCTTCCAACCGTATCAACGGGCGCATAATGCACCTGGCGTGGCTGGTTCGCTTGGTCTCGGACTTTCGATCTCTCGCAAGCTCGCTCGCCTCATGGACGGCGATCTCACCTATCGCCATGAGAACAATCACAGCGTCTTCGAGCTGCTACTCCCTAGAGCGCCCGAGCCTCCTTCCGCCTGACGCGCAGCAGGGGCACGAATCGTCGCTATTCAACCAGCAACTGTTCTTGCCGATCCTCAAGCACCCGGCTCATCGTGAGAGCCGCCATTCCGGAGATCATGAGAACGGCGCCGAATATGGCCATCGGCCAATACTCATCAGCCGGGCCGGTGTAGGGCAAGCAGTCGGGCGGTTCGCACTCTGAGGTCGGAACCGTCGTCGACGTGGTCGAACTTGAGGTGGTTGAGGCCGAGGTGGTTGAGG
>CBDTUI010000151.1:0-4729 GCA_965363765.1 uncultured Acidimicrobiia bacterium | reverse complement strand
TGGAAGTCGACAGTCGTCTTGATCTCCAGGTCGTAGACGCAACATTCCTGAGCGCCCGCCGGACGTACCACGGTGCGGACTCCGCCATCGGAGACGTACATTGCCCAATCACACTGGTGGGTCGGGTCCTGGGGCGCCGGAGTCGAGCCGATGGGGGCCCCGCTTCCTGGGCGACGACGTTCCCTGGTGCGTCCATACAGGATGGCCCCGACGGCGATCATCACGGCTCCGATGAGTATCGGAATCCATGAGTTGCTCGATGAGGAAGCCGGCTCCTCGGCCGGTGCTTCGGTACCGACGATTGCCGCTGCCACCGTCGTAGTGGTTGGGGCCGCGGCGGCAGCAACAGTGGTAGTTGGGGCCGGCGGCTGGGTGGTGGTTGTCGGCACTGTCGCAGGCACAAGCACGAGCCCTTGATCGACTTCGATCAAGACGTCGAAGAAGCTCGTGCTGTCGGCGACCGAGTCGGATGGTTGATAGGAACCCTCGGTGCAGAATGTGTAGGCCCGAGCACCCAGTGGGGTGCCGATCTCGGATGCTGGCGTGAAGAAGGCGATTTGATTCTCACCGCGAGCGATGAGCGTGTTGGTTGGCATCGGCTGGAAAAAGCCGTCATCGGTGAGGTCTAATCGGAACGGACCGAACTCATTGGGCCCAGCCCGCAGACCGATCGCCTGGTTGGTGTCACGGGCCGGGTCGAGCGGGAACTGGTCGAGTGGTTGGAACAGAGGACGATCGGGCTGCTGGTACCAGACGACCCATTCACAAGTCTTAGATAGGTCGAAGAATCCGTGCGGTTCGGCCGTGTCGATCACCGTCACAACGGCACCGTCGGCAAACGCGGCCAGGTCGACTCCTGTTTCCGGGCAGATGGTTGTGACCCCCGGGATCACCGGGTTGGAAGCGTCGGACTCACAGAAGATTCCACCGTTGTCTTCGCTCTGAAAGAACGGTTGCGGGAAGGCGAGCGGCGGAATCGAAAACGTGCGAGCTTCAACGATGTCGAGGTTGCCAGTGGGCGCCAGCCCGGGGGCGTCGCCGCTGGAAAACTCGAAGTCGTCGAGCGGATCGGTAACCGACGAGGGAGGAATTGTGTACTCAGCGATGAGCTCCTGTCCGGATTCAGAGGCCCAGAATTCGACCAGAGCCGCCGGCAGGTCGTATTCGGAATCTTGGGCTGAGACTGGGGCGGTCGTCATCGTCACGACTGCCAAAACTCCGATCGCTGCCCATCCCTTGCGTCGCTTCCCCCTAGACGGAGCCATCGGCTCCGGGGCCCTTCTGTCCAGTGGAGCCGGCCGAGGCTTTAGTGCCAAACGGAGCCGCCGCTGCCACGAGCAAGCCGACAATGAGACCGACAAGGGGAAAGCCGATCACCGATAGGTTGTCGAGGGGTCGAATCCCGAACTGTTGCAGATCGACAGCCACAAAGAGACCGAGCAGAAGCCCCGCCAACGCCCCGAGTACAGGTTTGCCTTTCATACTTCCTTACCCCTTCCTGCGGCGACCAAACCGCCCAAAGCCAATAACGTTCCCACACCGGCGGTTGCGCCAGCCGGGGTTGTGAGAGGGTTACCCTCGATGAGGACCATCACTCGACCGTCACACGAACCCTCGTCGCCTGAGTGGCGAGCTTCTACTTCGTAGAGCCCAACGACCGAAACCGGCAAGGTGTCACGGGCTTCGTCGATGCTGTAGTTACCGTTCGAGGTCGTCTCGTCGTCGGCGTTCTCGCCTTCCCATTCGGCTAATACGATGCTCCCAGGCCCGACCACAATGCCGACCGAACCGGTGTGGTTCTTGATCGGTCCCTGCGTCGTCTCCCCCGTCCATTCGGCGATCAAACCTGGCTTGTCAGGGATGACAATTGGATTCTGTGGGCTGTCATTGGCAGGGCCATAGAGGACTCCGTCGATCTTGACCGACCCGGTGCAGGGTCCAACCACGATCGCCTGGGCGGCAATCGGAACCGCCACAATGACGCCAGCAAACAGGGCGGCAAGCAGCCATGGGCGTTTCCGCCATCTCATCTCGTTGTGTCTAAACATGCCGTCAGCTTGTCAGGGATCGCCCCAATCGTGCATGAGCAGCGAGTACTCATTGCCTTAGATGCGATACCCACCGCCAGCAGCGGTTCACTGGCTGGCCTTCGCCGATCGGCTGCCCTACTCGGCGTCGGTGTCGATCCCCAGGGCCAGGGCTGCCTCACCGCGGCTGGACACGCCCAACTTGACGTACGACCGGTGAATGAGGTTGTTGACCGTTCGTACCGAAATGAACAACGCGGCGGCAATGTCCTTCGACGCCCGACCACCAGCCGCCATAACAACCACCTCTCGCTCGCGGTCAGTAAGCGGGATCGAGTCTCGTTCGGCGATGAGGCCGGGGGTTGCTACCCCCTCACAGCGAGACCGGGCAGCATCGGCCGACCGGGCCGCCGCCGCTTCAAGCCGAGGCTCCGAATCGCGGGCGAAGAGGTAGCTTGCTGTCGTCCAGGCTTCAGCCGCCCACAAGCTGGCCTGCCGCTCCGTGAAAAAGTCAGCGACTTCAGCAACAGAGGCTGCATCGCTGTTGGCGGTGGCCGAAGCCAAAGAAGCGCGGCTGCGATCCATTTCCGACCTGCCGCTCTCCAACCGCTCGCCAACTTGGCGAGCCCCACCTAGCCGGACGGCGTCGAACCAGAGTCGACGGGCCGCTGTCAACGCTCCGAGAGGCTCCAGCTGATCGCCTGCCGATACGAGTTGGTCGACAACCACAGTGCGGCTGGCGGAGTGCAGCTGCTGCCAAGCCGCGGCGCCTTGCTCAAGGAAACTGAACGCCTGTTCGTCCCGATTCGGAATGGAACGACACATCGCCAACGCTGATTCGGTGCCTGCCCGGTCGCCAGTTTGGGACCGGGCGTAGGCCGAGCCACCGAGAAACCATCGGCGCAGACCCGGTTGGTTGATCGACGCCTGAAGCACTTCGCCTTGGTGGAAGTAGGAGGCTGCCGTCACCATCTCGCCAAGGTCAGTGTGGATACGACCGAGCATGAATAGCCACCATGCTCGGATGAAGGCGGGGTGCTCTTCAATCGAGGTTTCGTGTCCGACCTCGGCGAGTGCTTTGGCTTCT
This sequence comes from uncultured Acidimicrobiia bacterium, assembly GCA_965363765.1. Lineage (GTDB taxonomy): Bacteria > Actinomycetota > Acidimicrobiia > Spongiisociales > JAENVV01 > JAENVV01. The sequence continues at coordinate 1,615 of CBDTUI010000151.1, read as the reverse complement.
GACAATCGACCGGTTTCGATTAGTGCGAGCGTCCTGGGAAGGTCGGGAAAGTCACGGAATCGACTCGGGGCGATGCTCGGCTCGTCGCCGGACTCCGGCAGTTGGTCAAGCAACGCGAGGCCCTCATCAGCTCTTCCGGCGAGGGCGGCGATCCACGCCGAGGTGACGAGACGGAGATGATTGTCTCCACCGTCGGGCAGGGCGCCGGCCGCTTCGTCGATACGGGCCATGTTGAGCAAAAACCATGCCCGGTTATACGGGAGAGGATCGGGACTGGCATCGAGTGCCGTGAGGGCGTCGTGGCCGCGGCCGAGCCCGAAGAAGAGGTTCACGGATCGCTGAATGATGGCGCGCTGCTGGATCGACGGCTCGGCCTCCGAGAGCTGTTGTCGCACGTTGATCTGTTCGGCAGCATCGTGTTCGCCGGTTTCGTGCAGAATCTGGCCGAGCAACAGTGCCCCTTCCGCAGATCCACCACGGTCGGCCGCTTCGGCCAACTGCCTCGCGAGTTCAAAATCTCCGGCTTCGTAGGAGGCGTATGCAGCCTCGCTCATCAGTTCGGTCGGCTCGGCAATACCTGCTGCCAGCCGCCACGTTGCGGCTCGAATAACATCGCCCGGATCGTTCATGCCGCGCTGTTCGATTTCGTCGGCCAACCTCGCCATTACGTCGCGTCGCCGGGCAGATGTCATCGATTGGCGCACCACCTCGCCGAACACTGGATGCGTCAGCTGATACAAATCGCCAGCGTGCGCTACGACCCCGACGCTCTCGAGTTCGTCGATGGCGGCCGCTGACGCCAGATCTTCCAGTACTGCGACAGGCAGCATCTCGGCTGCCCCGATGAAGTCGGCGGCATCCCTGGCAGGTTTGGTGAGTGCCACGAGACGGGAACGGACCAGGTCTACCAACGACGCCGGGGTCGGGAGCGAACCGCGCAGTATCCAGACCTCGCGTTCGCTCACAAGAATTCCTTGCCTGACGGCATCCTGGACGAGTTCACGCACATACAGAGGAACACCCGCCGCCACTCGCCAGATGTCCTTGATGGCCAGACCGTCGACCTCACCACCGAGACCATCGCGAAGCATCGTCGCTACTTCGGTCCGAGACAGGGCCTGGATCTCAGCCTGAACGAGGCCAAGGTCTTTCCACAGGGCGATCACGTCGGGGTTGGGCTGGCTGGTAGTCCGGGCAGTCGCTAGTAGGAAAACAAGCCCCTCGCCGGTCGCTTGGTGGACCACCGCCATCGACCGCCTGTCGAGATGGTCGATGTCGTCGATCAATAAGACGGTCCGGTCGGGGCGAGACCGCAGGGATTCCATGATGGAATGTGTCCGGTCGACAGTTCCCGATCCGGCGTCCGCCAGCATTGAAATCGCCAGGAACGGCACCTCGGCGGTGGCTTGCGTGCACACGATCGTGTCGGTCCGATGCCCTACTGCCTCGGCGGCGGCGACGGCTTCGCGACCCAAACGGGACTTTCCCGTGCCCGCCGCACCGGTCAACAGGACGCCGGAATCACCAGCGGCGATCCGATCGCCTATGAAGGCGAGTTCCTCATCTCGACCGATCATCCGCCAGTCGATAGAAAGCTCAGTCCATCCCCCCATGA
>CBDTUI010000150.1:0-4800 GCA_965363765.1 uncultured Acidimicrobiia bacterium | reverse complement strand
GGTGGTGGGGACGGCCGGGCTCGAACCGACGACCTCTGCCTTGTAAGGGCAGCGCTCTCCCAACTGAGCTACGTCCCCGTCCGCCATATGAGACCACACCGCCCGTCGACTGTCCAACTGGAGTGAAAGACGCAAACTTCGGTGGTCCTGTCGGTACTATCCGCGACGCTTCCCCCAAACAAAGCGAATACTCGATGACGGCCAGGTCACACCCATCCGAAGGCAACGAGGACCTCAGGAGATACCTCGATAGCGTCGGTTCCTTTGCGCTTCTCAGCGCCGATCAGGAAGTGGAGTTGGCCAAGGCGATTGAGTGCGGCAAGGAAGCGGCCGAGCATCTCGCAACGACAAACGAGCACACGGTTCGCGAACGGGTCCAGATAGAACGAGCGGTTCGCAAAGGGATCGACGCCCGGCAGGCTTTCATCAACGCCAACCTCCGACTGGTCGTCTCGATAGCCAAACGGTATTCGAAGGCTTCCCTCCCCTTGCTCGACCTCATTCAGGAAGGCAATCTCGGTCTGATCCGGGCCGTCGAGAAATTCGAGTACCGCAAAGGTTTCAAGTTTTCGACATATGCCACCTGGTGGATTCGTCAGGCGATCACCCGTGCGATTGCCGACAAGGGCCGCACGATTCGGGTCCCGGTTCACATGATCGACACGATCAGTCTGGTTCGATACACCGAACAGCACTTGTTCAAACAAGAAGGTCATCCGCCAACGACCGATGAGATCGCGCTGGAAGCGGGCATATCAGCTGCCAAGGTTGTCGAGGCAAAAAAGTACGCTCCCGAACCTGTGTCGATCTTCGAGCCAGTCGGCGAAGACAATGCAGTGCTCGGCGACTTCATTGAGGACATGGATGCCGAAGCACCATTCGAAGCAGTAGCGGCAGCCTTTCAATCGGCCGACGTACAACGCTTCCTCCAACGGCTCACCGAGCGAGAACGCCTCGTATTAGAAATGCGCTACGGCTTGAAGTCTGATGTGCCCTGCACCCTCGATCAGGTGGGCCAGCACTTCAATCTGACCCGCGAACGGATCCGTCAGATCGAAGCCAAAGCCCTCGCCAAGTTGCGGCACCCGTCAAGCCCGGCGAACCTCCGGCGCCTGTTCGCCGGCTGAAGCAGTTTCCTGCTTCAGGTGGTTACGCCGACTTGACGAGCTGCCATAGCTGAGCTCGGTCAGCCTCGATCGGAGCGTTGGATTCGTCCTTGCGTGGCCGTCCTCGACCCCGCCGACGGTAGAACGGCACCCCATCCCAAAAGATGACGCCGCCCCACACGCCCCATTCTTCGCCGTTTTCCAGGGCGAGTTCCAGGCATTCGATCTGAACCGAGCACTGTGCGCAGATGGCTTGGGCTTCGCCGAGATCCCGGACGTTCTCCGAGAAAAACAGGTCGGCCACGTCGCCAGGTACGCACAAACCTTGCTCATATAGGTTGATCATGGTGGTTATCCCTCTGTTTCACCGACAACCAACCAATAAAAAAAGCCGCCGGTATGTTTCGGCGGCTCGGTGACGAAAAGAAGTTTCGTCTACAACACGCGGAGCCGCCCAAGCGCGTTGATACCCGTCGGAACGAGGGTCCCGAAGGAGAATGCAGTTGTGTGAATCATCTGCTTCATGTTGGTTGGCTCCTTTCCTTCAAATCGTTGCGAATAGCTCGTGGGTCCCACCGTATAGGATCGACAGGGAGCGAGTCAAGCTAATTTCCGATATTTTCTCCGTGAATTCGGTTAGCCACATCGGTGAACACCGAAACGCCAGCCTTGATTCGCTCGTGAGAGTCGGCAGCCTGCCACGGATCCCATGAGTATCCCGACGTTTCTAGATACTGACCCTGGAATGCCACGACGATGCCAATCCGATCAAAATCTTCGGTGGTGATCGCCCCATCGGTCTGAATGCGATAGGCCTGGCGCGACGACGGGTCGGCGATGCCAATGCCCTGATATGGGATTCGGACCTCGATGAAGCTTGCTGCGTCGGCCCACATCGTGCGCGAATCAAACTCGGGGTCGGCCGGGTCAGATGTCCCGTATCGCAGCGCCCCAACTTCGAAGATTTCGGCGAGGTACGTCTCTCCGGTTGTCGGAACGGTCTGGGGGCGGTTGGTGATCAGCCGATATTTGTTCCACACGCCACTCCCCTCGGCCACGTCGGCTTTGTCGACCTCGATGTAGTCCAGGTTGACGCCATAGCGAATGGCGAACTGGTCGTTCGACGCCCGCAGCCACAGCTGCGCTTCGGCGTCAGGGCCAATCGTGAGGGCATAGTCAGAGCCATCAGGTGCATTTGGCGCTCCGGGCAGGCCGTCCGCACCACCGCTCAACACATCGAACCCGATAGTGACCGGGTCGGTGTCCCAAGCGTAGGAGCCGTCGACAAAGACCCGCAGATACAAATACCCCTCGTCTTTGAGCGCTCGAACCTGACGTACTCCCGAATCGTTCTCGAGAATGACCTGAGATCCGTTGTCTTTCCACTCCTGGTCGTCTCCGTCGATGACAACCACCGGCTCAAGGCCCGGCTCGACCGCCACCATCCCGAAGTGCGCTTCGTTCGTCCACGGATTCATCCACAGCGACCGGCGGCCGCGAGGCAACTCAAAATCGATCGTGTTCCAGGTGAACTTGAACCACTCGTCGACCCACTCAAACACGTACCCACCCGAGAACCCGAGTTGGTAGAGCATGTCGAGCATGTCGGCGTTCATCTCCATCATTTCCTGCTCGGAGTGATCTCCCTGGTCGCGGCCCTTAGGACCGAAGTGGGCCGAGCCGGCGGCCGATGGAACCCCGAACTCGTTGACAACGACCGGCATCCCGGCGTGATGATTACGCAACGCAATGAGATACCCGGCGTAGGGATCAGACCCACCGCGGAATTGACAGTCGGCGATTCCCGGCTGGTAGCGGACGAAGTCGGGGTAATAGGGGTAGGCGTGATAGCTGGCGTAGAAACCCCCCGGCCAAGCGGCGGTGGCGGCCACGAAGTTGGCGTCGACGCCCACCTGATCCTCCAACGGAATGGGCTCGTCGGGGTGAGACAGCGGGTCGGAGGTCGGCCAGTTCACGAACGAGAGCGGCATGGTCAACCCGCGTCCGGCCAGGTCGGTGGCCAGATGATCGAGCATTTCGCCGATCCAGATCTCGGTGGGGCTAGCCCCTTCCAGGCTCGAGAAGTACTGGCCGACTTTCGGCTGCATTCCCTGGTTGGCCTTATCGGACGCCTCGGTAGCGGTCGGGTCCCACTCGACGCCGATCGACCACGAGTACAACCAGGGGGTGATGTCGGCGGTGTAGGTGCCCGAAGCGTGCCCTGGCTGGTCGGCGATGGTGACCGTGCCAGTTACGGCTCCCACCGCATCATCGATTTCGGCTTTCATGGCCGAAACGACGTCCGGAAGGTGCAGATTCCGATCCTTGATGAATTGTTCTTCGGGGATCCACACCCCATGGATGACGTAGAGAGGCGCATCGGGGTTGGCGGTGTTGTAGGCGACAAGCTCCTCGTAGAACTCGGGCGGATGGATCGTGTAGATCCGGACGGCTCGGAATCCCATTGCCGCCATCTGCGGGAACCATCGCTGATAGTCGTCGCGGTCGAGCGCCAATTCGCCGGGAGCGTGGTTGGGAACTGTCGCTCCTAGGTTTACGCCGACGACAAAGGCTGCGTCCGATCCGGCGGTCTGCAGCAGCAGATCGGTTCCTTCGACTCTGGCCAGGCGCGACAGTCCGTCGATCGTGTCCGGCTCAGGTGCCCATGAGCCGGTATGGGGAGCCGGGGACCCGTCGGTTGGCAACTCACAGGTCCTGGCAACGGTGTCCTGGGGGCGCACCTCTTCGGTCGTACAGGCGCCGACAAGAAGAAGAAAGGCAATGAGAAAGGCTGGTTTCACCGACAGGAACGTACCAGCGCCCGGCCCCTACCTGTGGCTTTTGCCCTAGGCGGCGGTTCAGCCGTCAGCGAGAAGTACCTCGACTTGTTCGCGCATGAACGCTTCGCCGCGCTCACCCGACCATCCGGAGATGACCTGACCATCGGCGAGAAACGTCAGAGTGGTTGGGGTTCCAGAGACGCCGAGAGCCTGCCACACGGTGGCCTTTTCGTCGTAGCCCCACACGACCCGGCCAGACGGGATCCACTCGTTTGCACGAACCCCTAGAAGATCAAGACGCGAGTTGCCGCCGAGCGCCAGGAACGTCACCTGACCTTCGTAGTCGGCTGAGACCGTTTCGAGCAAAGGTAACTCCTTTGCACAGTGAGGTCACCATTCGGCCCAGAACATCATGAAAATCGGAGTGTCAATTTGGGAGGTGTCGAGTGTCGAGCCGTCCGACAGGACAACAGTGAAGTCCGGCGCGTAGAAAACCCCGTCGACTTGCTCTACCTGGCCGGCAACCGTGGCCGGACCGTATTGCAGGCTGGCTGCTTCAGCGCCTCCACCTCCGCCACAAGCGGCTAGGAGCACAAGGGCAGCGCTGATCCATTTGAGTCGTCCCATCCCCATGTGTAACCATGCTGATTCGCTCACCATTCCCCAAGAAGCCTGATTGACGGGTTTCCAACATTTCCAAATAAAAAACCACTCTGCGCGTTCAGGTTTTTGAGCGGTTTTGCCGATACAAAGGATAGGGACACACCGAACACCTCATTGGGAGATGAAATGCGCAAGATTGCAACACTGGCTCTGGCCGCCGCACTATCCATCGCCGCGCTGGCACCCGCCGCATTCGCCAAGCCTGACGGCTGCACCGGAAAAGACTTCGCCGCCTCGATGAAGATCGCCGC
>CBDTUI010000149.1:0-4836 GCA_965363765.1 uncultured Acidimicrobiia bacterium | reverse complement strand
CCGACGATGACTCCGACGATGACTCCGACGATGACGATGACGACTCCGATGATGAATCGGACACCGAGGCTCTTGAGGAGCTCGAGGCCGAGGAGCTGGAGCTCCTCGAGGAAGAGGTAGCGGCTGAGCTGGCCGTCGATGAAGTCGAGGAGCTGCGCAACATCCGACGCGAAGAACTGTCTTTGAACGTCGGGGGAGCTCAGGAGAAGCGCTCGGACGAGTTCCAGTGTTCGGTGTGTTACATGGTGAAACGAACCTCACAGCTAGCCAACAAGCGAAAACTGGTGTGTAACGACTGTGCCGGATGAATCCGACGTCGTTGTCGTTGTTCCAACGTACAACGAAGCGGAAAACCTCGAATCGATGGTCGAGGCGATTCGGAAATATGGGTACCGGATTCTTGTTGCGGACGACAACTCTCCGGACGGTACAGGACGCATTGCTGACCGACTCTCAGAGATCTATCCCGAGGTAGCTGTTCTCCATCGCGCCGATAAGGCCGGTCTGGGACGAGCGTATGGCGATGCATTCCGCCAGTTAGCTCGGGACGAGACGGTCGAGATCGTCAGCCAGATCGACGCTGACTTCTCCCACAATCCGGCCGACCTGCCCAGGCTGATCGGCGAGATTAGAGCCGGGGCTGACCTGGCGATCGGCTCGCGATATGTCAGTGGGGGGTCGACCCCTGATTGGCCGATGCACCGTCGGCTGTTGTCAGTCGGCGGAAACGGGTACGCCAAGGCGATGCTTGGTCTCGGTGTTCACGACTGTACTGCTGGTTTTCGGGCCTGGAAGGCGGCTGCTTTGTACCGCTTGGAGGCTGGTTCGGCGGAGGCATCGGGGTACGGATTCCAGGTCGAGATGACTCGCCGAGCGGTCGAAGCGGGGCTGTCAGTGCGGGAGGTGCCCATTGCGTTCAGGGACCGCCAGTTCGGCGAGTCGAAGATGGGATTACCCATCGTTATTGAGGCAATGTGGCTCGTTACCCGGTGGGGACTTACGAGAATCGTCCGGCGATAGCGCCATCAGAGTGGTCGGCTAGCCTCTCGTCCGTGACTGTTTCTGTAACCGCCCGATACGCTGGCTTGGACGACATCGAGCAGATTGAGCGTATGTATGACGCCCTTGAAGCTGAAATGGACGCGCTCCATGTCATGTGGAAACGAGCAGACTCCCTGCGCCTACCGGTCCGTGATTCCTTGGCAGAGGCGATCGAGGACAACGACTCGTTGGTAATTGTTGGTGAAATTGATGCGATCCCCTTCGGTTTCCTCATTGCGACGGTCGAGCCGTTGGTTGACGGGTCGTTGATCGGTGCGATTCGGTTTATCTTCACCCTGCAAGCGGGTCGTGAAGTGGGAGTGGCTGAAACAATGCGTGACCTTGCTCTCAAGGACCTGCGCTCGCGCGGATTGACCCGGTTCGATGCGCACGTGTTGCCGGGCCACCGACTGGTCAAGAACTTCTTTGAGGCTGGAGGCTTTTCCGCCAGGACGATCGTCATGCATCACGATGACGACGCCTGAACACCACCCGATCCCTGGCGTAGGGGTGGTTTGCGTCGATGGTGATCGAATACTGCTCGTGCAGCGTGCCCGCATGCCGTTTCAAGGCTATTGGGCGGTTCCAGGCGGCAAAGTCGGGCTCGGCGAGCCTATGCGTGACGCGGCGCGCCGGGAGGTAAAGGAAGAGACCGGACTGGACGTTGTGCTTGGTCCGGTGGTGTGGACCGGCGACGCGATTACTGAGTACGGCCACTACGTTCTGGTCGACTTCTCGGGCACCGTGGTCGGCGGCGAACTCAGAGCCTCCGACGACGCTGCCGATGCCAGGTGGGTGGCGTTTGACGATCTCGAGAGCTACGCCCTAACCCCGACGATGGCCGAGCTGATCGGCCTGGTGAAGCCATGACAGTTCCGGTAGAGCCCCAACCCGATGTGGTAACCCTTCTTCAGGCGCTCATTGCTAACCGTTGCGTCAACGATGGGTCCCCGGATTCGGGCCACGAATTCCGTTCGGTGGATACGCTCACAGAATTCTTCGGAACCCCCGGTCAGGTGTTCGAACCACATCCGGGTCGCCAGAACGTCTTGTATCGGATCCCCGGGACCGATCCGCAGGCGCCCCGCCTCATGCTCATGGGGCATCTGGACGTAGTTCCTGTCTCGTCTTCTGGCTGGACCCACGACCCCTTTGGGGGCGAGATCGACGACGGTTTTATATGGGGTCGAGGCGCCGTCGACATGCTGAATCTCACCGCCGCGATGGCGACTGTTTTTCGTGATCGAATGGCGGGTGAACCACCGCTCGGTGATCTCCTCTTCCTGGCTGTCGCCGACGAGGAAGCCGGTGGCACATACGGTGCGGAGTATCTGGTGGAGAACCACTGGGACGTTGTGCGAGCCGACTACTTGCTCACCGAAATTGCGTACCCGGCGCTCGCCGGAACCGACGGACCGATCCCGGCGATCAACGTGGGCGAAAAGGGACCGTTCTGGCATATGCTGCGCTCGACCGGAACGCCCGGACATGGAAGCCAACCCTACGGGACCGACAACGCCCTAATTCCGCTGGCGAGAGCGGTAACCAGCGTGGCAGAGTCGGCAACTCCGGTGATCATCACGCAAGACTGGCGGGCCTTTGTTGCCACCCTCGGGATCAGCGAAGCTCAGCGGGCGGCCCTGGTTGATCCGGACATGATCGACGGAGTAATCGACGAGATTGCCGTGACCGACCCGTACTTTGCCCGCTATGTCCACGCTTGCACTCATCTCACGATGACCCCGACCGTTTTCAATTCGGGCGGCAAGGCCAACGTCATCCCGGATGAAGCGGTAGCGTCAATTGATGCCCGACTACTGCCCGGCCAGGACGAGGATACGGTCCGCCATCATCTGGCCAAGATCCTGGGGGGAGACGCCGAGTCGATCGCCGTCGAATTGGTCCGCACCTCGGCTGCCAATTCATCGCGACCTGAGGGAAGACTGTGGGAATCGTTGCTCGATGCATACGAACTCAACCTCGGCAAACGCGCAGTTGCGCCAACGTTGACGCCTGCCTCAACCGATGCCCGATTCTGGCGAAAGCGCGGAGCGACTGCGTACGGTGCCGGGCTGTTCTGCGAACGAGTCTCGTTTCCAGAGTTCCTGACGATGTTCCATGGTCACGACGAGCGCATATCGGTCGAATCGATGGTCCTGAGTGTCAAGTTTCTTGGCGAGGCGTTGACGGCGTTTGAGGGTCGCGCCGAATGACGACCATCGTCGTCGACCTCGATGGGGTCGTATACCTCGGTGGTCAGCCCGTCCCCGGCGCTGGCCTGGCGTTGGAAACCTGCGAAAGGGCCGGCTACGACATTCTGTTCGCCACCAACTCTTCGCTCCGCACCCCGGAGGCGGCTGCCGAAAAGATTCACTCGGTCACCGGTTACCAGGCGCGTTCCGAGCAGGTAGTTACGTCGGCCTTGGCGGGTGCCAGGCTGGCGGTATCACTCGGTGTCTCAACGGCGTTGGTGGTCGGAGCGTCGGGAGTGCGCCGTGCACTGGAGGCTCGAGGCATCGTGCTGACTGAGGATCCAACAACGGCCGATGCCGTTGTTGTTGGACTAGACCTTGACGTGCACTACAACATGCTTCGCGACGCCACGCTGGCGGTCCGCAATGGAGCGACCTTCATCGCTACGAATCTTGACCCGTCCTATCCCATGCCGGACGGTCAGTGGCCGGGAGCGGGGGCAATCGTCGAACTGATACGCATTGCTGCCGAGGCAGAGCCGATCGTCGCCGGAAAACCAGCCCAACCGATGATTGACCTGATAACCGACCTCGTCGATGACGACGCAGACGTGTGGATGGTTGGTGACCGTCCCAGCACGGACCTGGCGATGGCCAAGACCGCCGGGTGGGCGAGCGCGCTGGTCCTCACGGGCGTCACGAGTTCGATCCAACAGGTGCCCGATCAGTGGCGACCGGATCTCGTTCTGGACTCGATCGCGGACCTACCTGACGAACTGGAACGCCTGATCGGCCAAACGGTCGATGAGCCTTCGGCGCAGTAGAAGAGCAACACCCACGCCGAACGCGAACCCGGCCACGTGGGCGTCCCACGCCACGTCGGGCGACGAACCCGCAATCCAGAACTGACTACCGAACCAGATCGCCAGGAATACCCAGGCGGGCACGGCCAATGGAAAGAGCACTGCCCATGTCGTGATCCGGGCGCGAGGGAAGAGAATGACATAGGCTCCCATTACCGCAGCTATCGCTCCAGAGGCGCCAACCACCGGGACGGTTGATCCCTGATTCATGAGGATATGTGCAGCGCTGGCCACCACTCCTCCGACCAGGTAGAGGACGAGGTATCCGGCTCGGCCGAATGCGTCCTCGACATTGTTCCCGAAGATCCAGAGAGACCACATATTGCCGAGAAGGTGAGCGAAGCCCCCGTGCAGAAAGATCGACGAGATCAGGCTGGCCAGGATTGACTTGTCGTCAAACAGGCCAGGTTCTTGACGCACGTCGCAGATTCCGCTGTTGAATTCGCTCATCGAGATGGGACCTCCCCCCATGAACTCACAGGGAATGGTGGCGTACTCATAGAACGCAGAGTCGCCTTGCGGGATCTGCACAAAAACGTAGATCGCTACTGCGGCCAGAACCAGCGCAACGGTCATGGTGGGGAACTTGATTCCTGGGTTTTGGTCGCGTAGAGGGATCAAAACAACTTCCTGTCACAGATGTCGGCGATAATGGCAGCTATGGATAAACCTAAGCCCTCAATTGAGACACTCGACGATACACCCATCGATCAAGATCAGGCCGATTTGTCGGACGTCAC
>CBDTUI010000148.1:0-4898 GCA_965363765.1 uncultured Acidimicrobiia bacterium | reverse complement strand
CTCGGACTCCTCGCCGCACCGGCCGGAGCTGCCTCGCTGCCTCCTGGCGGGTCATTTGTCGATGACGATGGCAGTATCTTCGAATCGGAGATTGAAGCCATTGCGGCAGTCGGAGTAACCAAAGGCTGCAACAACGAGCGCACGTCTTTCTGCCCGAAACGGTTCGTCACCCGGGGCCAAATGGCGGCCTTTTTGGTTCGTTCCCTCGGGTTAACTGCCCAGGATCCGTCGATCGATTTCAACGATGACAACGGTTCGATCTTCGAAAACGACATCGAAAAACTTGCCACGGCCGGAATTACGAAAGGCTGCAATGCCGCTGGCACGGTGTTCTGTCCCGATCGGGAAGTCAGCCGCAAGGAGATGGCCGCATTCTTGGTTCGGGCACTCGGGCTCACAGCTCAGGACTCGACGATCGACTTCGCAGACGACGACGGGCTGATTTTCGAAGACGATATCGAGAAACTGGCGACAGCAGGCATCACCAAGGGCTGTGGGACGGGCAACACCTTCTGCCCCAACCAGTCCGTCACTCGTGAGCAGATGGCCGCATTCCTGACGAGAGCACTCAAGTATCCCACGATGGCCGTTCCGCCTCGTGGTGAAACCACGAATGGCATCGACTTGGCCATTGCGGAAGCCGCCGCTGATGCCGGCTGTACGTTCGCAGGAGGAACGACGTGCTTGACGACGGTCACAGTCGCCGCCGGCCAGCCGTTCTACTTCGATGAAGGCTTCGTTACCGGACCGTGGTCACAGGTTGCCGCGGCCGATCGGAACGCCTTCAATAGTTCGCAGGTCAGAACCGAAGCCAAGCTCAACGGAACGGAACTGGTCGTCGTTGTCAAGCCAGTAGTTGTGACGAACGATGTCGCCGAGAAGCTCGTGACGTTCCAGTTTCCGAACACTTGGACCGGGACTCATCGAGTCGACATCACGTTTATTTCAGAGCCGGCCGGATACCAGATGACTATTCGAGCCACGGTGATCATCTCAGGCGGATCCACCGCCTCGACCGACGCTCCGACCATTACCTGATTCGACGCCGCAACGGCGGACTCGGGCTGTCTTCGAGACACCCCGGCGGCGATAGGTCCCCTGACGCTAACCTCGGTGGGCCGTGCCCGAATCGATGACCCGCCAGCAGCTACTCCGCATGTTCACGATGCTCTACTTCGTGCAGGGCGTGATTCAGGCGTACCAGCTGAACTTCTTCAAACCCCATATGGCTTCCGCCGGGATCGACACGAAACGCATCGGGCTGGTGGCCAGCCTGGCGTTGGTTCCATTTGTCCTGAAATTCATTTACGGCATCATCTCTGACCGGTACAACCTGTTCGGGCGCGGGCATCGGGCACCGTACATGCTGATCGGCCTGGTCGGAACGGCCGCGGCGTTCTTTGGCGCCTACTTCGTGGACCCCTCGACAGACTTCGGAGTCTTGGCGACAGTGGTGCTATCTGCCACTTTCATGATGGCCCTATTCGATACGGCGGCAGATGCCTACGCCGTAGATGTGATGGCGCCAGAGGACCACTCTGTGGTTCAGGCATACATGACCGGCGGCCGGGCCATCGGGCTGATTGCCTTGTCCGCCATATTCGGCCTGATGGTGGATCGAGTCGGCTACCAGCCCATATTCCTGGTGATCGCTGTCCTGCTCCTCATTCCGCTGTTTCAGGTCAGCCGGGTCCGTGAGTCCACTATTCGACCACCGGGACAGTCATTTGATTGGGCGGCCTTTCGGGTCATGAAGGAGCCGCCCTACTTACTGTTCGGTCTGTTTCTGGTTGGATCCTGGACGGTCTTTCAAGGTATCGATGGGCTCGTGACGTTCTATCTCTCTGAGGAGTTCGGTGCGTCCGGAGCGACGATCGGCGCATACGGGACTCTCAAAGGGATTGGGATGGTCCTGGGGGCGTGGGGCGTTGCGAAGATCGTCCATAAGCTCGGCCACCGCAAAGCCGCACTGATCACGCTGGTGGCCGTGTCCGCCGGTGGCCTGATGATCCCGTCGCTCGGATCGTCTCGTGGCATCGTTATGGCGGCTGCAGTCTGGGGCATTGCCGTCGGCCTGCAATGGACCACTTACGCGACCTTCTCGATGGACATAACCGACTTACGCATAGCCGGATCGATGTTCGCGATACTCGGCGTTATGTCAAACATCGGCCTCGGGCTTGGGGAAGCCGCCATCGGATTCACGGAGACCTATGGCATCGAGGCGGTTTTCCGGTTCCTGGCGATCGGGAATCTTTTACTGATCCCACTCATCATCAAGGTTGTCGGCATGTTCACCCAGTTGCAGGATGACGTCGAGGTGGCGACATGATCGACCCGGTCACGCTTCTCCAGCAACTGATCCGGTACGACACGACGAATCCTCCCGGCAACGAACACGACGCCGTCCGCCACATCGAATCGATCCTCGAACAAGCCGGAATTGAAACTCAACTGCTGGCTCGTGACGCCACCCGTCCCAACCTCGTTGCCCGCATACCCGGCAAAGGAGAAGCCCCACCGTTCCTCATGCACGCCCACATCGATGTAGTCCCTGCCCGCCATCAGCCCTGGACCCATGACCCCTTCGGCGGCGAGATCATCGACGGGTACGTCTGGGGGCGCGGAGCCCTCGACATGAAGGGCGGCGCAGTGATGATGATCGATTCGATGGTCAAACTCGCCGCATCTGGCGAGCAACCGGCGGGCGACATCATCCTGGCGATTCTGTCCGACGAAGAGGATGGCGGCGCAATGGGCGCGCAATTTCTCGTGGAGGAACACCCTGCCTTGTTCGATGGCGTCAAATACGCAATCGGCGAATTCGGGGCTTTCCCGATCACGCTGGCGGGGGTCCGCTTCTATCCGATCCAGATCGCCGAGCGAGTCAGCGTGAAGTTCGACCTGACGATGCGCGGCAAGGGAGGTCACGGGTCGCTTCCCGTCAACGGCGGTGCCATGGCCCTACTCGGCCGAACCCTCCGGCGGCTCGACCGGAAACGATTGCCGGTCCACATTGTTGACGCCAACCGAACGATGCTTGAGGCGATGATCGACCACACCAGCGGAACCGCCCAGCGAGCGCTCCGTTCGCTCCTCTCGGAACGAACCGCCGGAGCCACGTTGTCTGCCCTTCGAACCCAGCTCGGCGTGCTCGAGCCTGTCTTGAGGAACACGGTGAGCCCGACCATCGTGTCAGGCGGCGACAAAGACAATGTCATTCCAGCCGAAGTGAGCCTCAGGCTCGACGGTCGGATGCTCCCCGGCATCAACCCCGCTGAGTTCGCAGCAGAAGTACAAGACCTCGTCGGAAAGAACGTTGAAGTTTCCTACACGGCAGAATCGATATCGGCGCTGCCCGAACCTGACATGGGTCTCTTTGACCTGCTGGCCGCCATCGTGAAAGAACGGGATCCTCACGGCGTCCCGGTCCCGTTTCTTCTCCCCGCGGTGACCGACGGTCGATGGTTCAACCAGCTAGGAATCCAACACTACGGGTTCCTTCCTATGCGACTCCCCGACGACTTCGCGTTTCAAACCACCATCCACGCGGCCGACGAACGGATCCCGATCGCCGCCTTGGAGCATGGTTGCGAGGCCATCCTCGATCTCCTCCAACGTTATCGGGGCTAGTTAGAGGCATGCTCGGGTCCTGGCGAACTCGATTGTGCGGCAGTCCGAGTACCGTTCGACCATGCGACATGTCGCTCTAACACTTCTCGGGACCGTCATCCTGTCCGCCTGCGTTTCGGCAGGGGCCAGCGACAACGTCGTGACCAGCGTCTCCGTCCCGAATGCGTCGCCTGCAACCACGGTCGGTCCAACGCCAGCTCTGCCTTCCACGGTCGACCCCGTCGCTGATTTGGCATCCGCTAGTTGGGATCCATTGGCCGGTCAGCCGGTCGAGTATCCAGCCCGGGTGGCGGTTGAACAACCCTTCGTCCCGTTCGCCAGTGTTGGGCGCATTGTCCTCACCCATCCCTCGGACCGAGTCGAGACCATCGGGTTCCACGAGTCAACCAACGATGGGGCGCAACAACAGACCCCTCTCGAGACGGCCGCAGCCCCGTTCACCATGGCGACGCGCGAAAGGCCTACTGGTTCTCGAACCGCCGCTGACGTCGCCATCGACCCGGATCGACCGGTGCGCTCACCGGTCACCGGCACGGTGATTCGTTCCGGAACCTATGTGCTGTATTGCGAATACTCAGACGACTTTGCGGTCATCGAACCCGACGCTGAACCCGGTTGGGAGGTCAAGATCCTCCACATCAACAATGTGCGAGTGTTTCGGGGCGATCGAGTCGAAGCGGGCGTGACTGTTATCGCCGACGGGCCGACTCCCCTCCCTTTCCGTTCCCAAGTGGATGAGGCAACCTCCTCCCCGAGCTGGCCGCATGTCCACATCGAAGTGATCGACCCGTCCATCCCCGACATCCCCAGCGGAGCCGGCTGCTAACTTCTCCGAAACTGGCTGGCCTCATCTGCCAGAATGCGCACATGGGTCAACGTTCTCAGCAGTTCAGACGATGGGATCATGCGGCAGCGGCATTGTTCTTTGCGGCGTTGTTTGGGGTGTCGTTGCTCTCGGAGGTCTCGGCCGGAGCGTGGCAAGCCGTCGGGCCGCCTGCCGTCGCCCTAGTCCTGTCGATCGTCATTTTCTTGAGACGCCCCGGCGTGGTCCTGCGCAAAGACGAGTTGATCGTCTTTACCGACTGGTACATGAAGCGGAACTACCCCTATGAGACGATCCGACAGATCGAGGTCAACGAGGGCTCCTGGGTCGACCCTGTCATGCTTGAATTCATCGACGGCGACAAACGCCGCATGCCGATGCTCGGCCTCGGCCGCCGCCCCAATCGTTACGAGCGCAAGATGATCGAAGCGCTCAAAGAGAT
>CBDTUI010000147.1:0-4921 GCA_965363765.1 uncultured Acidimicrobiia bacterium | reverse complement strand
CCGTTCCCCAGAACAGTTGCTGAGCACCGTAGAGGGCTGGAGCAGCTGCCTGGAATGGACCAGACTCGTCGGTGAGCACACCAAGGTAGATACAGCCACGATCGGGGTTACCGCCCGGGCAAGGCTCTTCGGTCACACCGATATCGGTAGCAACCATCATCTCTTCCATGGTCGTGTCCGGGGTGGCAGCGGCCGTGGTGTCCGGGGTGGCAGCGGCTGTTGTGTCAGGCGTAGGCGCGGCGACAGTGGTTGTAACCGCCTCCTGCGCGCAAGCAGCCATGACGAGTGATAGCACTGCTATCGACGCCAGGCCCTTTCTGTAGGTAGCTCTCATATCGGATGTTCCTCCATTTTTGTTTTCCGGCCGCGGCCGGATGCATCTGACTAACTAGTAGCTAAACGGCCACGCTTTCCAATAGTTGCGCAACCGCATCCATATCCCGTTGAGCCCGTTGGGCTCAAATATCAGGAAACCAATAATAAGCGCGCCGAACACGATCCGTTCGAGTTGTGACGTACTTAGTAAACCAGTGGAACCGACCGCGAGGAACGGCACTACGCCCCCGGCGCCGTCGATAATGCGGGGCAGCAGGGTCAGGAAGGCGGCACCCATGATCGATCCCGTGATGCTGGCCGCTCCCCCGATGACGACCATGGCGATATAGGTGAACGACAACAGTAGATTGAAGGAGTTCGTATTTACGAAGCCGGTGACCGTAAATAGGAGCGCGCCGGCGACTCCGGCGTAGAACGACGACACTCCGAAGGCGAGCACTTTGTAGCGGGTCAAGTCGATGCCCATGACTTCGGCGGCGATATCGCGATCTCGCACGGCCGCGAACGCACGGCCAATTCGCGATCGCACAATGTTTTTGGCGGCAAACGCCATGATGACGAGCACCAGCAGCGTCAACCAGTAGATCTGCTGTTCTCTCGTAACCGCGTAGCCGGCGATTTGGCCGTCGAGATCGAACCGCCAGCCCGCTAACCGCAGGACGCCGGGTTTCCGCCCAATACCTGGACCACCGGTGACGCTCTCCCACTCCCGGAAAATGTGTTCACCGAGGAACACCAACCCGAGCGTCAGAAAGGCAAGATAGAGGCCCCGCAAACGCACGGCGATCGGGGCGATCGCCGCCCCGATGATTCCCGCCGTCAGCCCGGCCAGCGGAAGCCAGAAGATGACATCGAGTCCCATCCCAACCAACTTGTCGGTCGCTTCGCCCCCGAACGCGGCTCCGGCGTAGGCGCCGACACCTAGGAAGAATGCGTGGCCGAGCGAGACCTGGCCGGCGTACCCGGTCACCAGGTTCAGACCAAGGACGCCAACGGCGGCGATGAAAGCGGTGGCGATAAGGATCAGCCAGTCTCGTGGTAGCCAGATGGCTGCCCCGGCTACGGTGACCAAACCCAGCGCCAGCCAGACTCGCTGCGTCGTGGTCGGCAGCATCGCCGAGTCAGCTTCGTATCGGGTGAATAGAGCGGGCCGACCTTTCATACCCGCTCGACCTCCGGCGAGCCGAACAATCCGTATGGCCTGAATAGCAGCACGGCCAAGAGGACCACGTAGGGAACCACCTGGCTGAAGTTGCTGCCGAGCCACGGGGCGTAGGTGCTTTGGTAGGTGGCCGTGTACGCCTCAGCCAACCCGATGACGAGCGCCCCGACGACGGCGCCGTTGATCGAATCAAGTCCACCGACCACGATGGCGGGCAGAGCCTTGATTCCGACGATGTAGCTCGATTGCGAGAGGCCAGCAAGATCCGATGCCGCGAACATGCCAGCGACGGCGGCCATGGCACCCGCCATCACCCAGGCCAGCGAGAAGATCCGGCCGACGTTGATTCCCTGGGCGAGCGCTACTTCCTGGTCGATGGCAGTTGCCCGCATCGCCAGACCCACCCGGGTGTACCGGAAGAACAGGAACAACAGGACGGTGATAACCAGCGCCGTCCCGATCATGGCGACGCTGCGATGCGGCAGGACGGCGCCGCCGACAGTCCACGAGTTGAAGCCCCATGGGGCACCGACGGTCCGGATATCGAGCCCGATGAGGTTGTTGATCGGAGTGCGGATGACGATGTCCAACCCGATGGTCAGGATGGCAATCGCGAACAGTGGCTTGCCGATCATCGGCCGGATCGTGACCCGCTCGGAGAGCCATCCAAGGAACCCCGCTACAACTGCCCCGAGAACGACGGCGGGGATGAAGGGGATATCACGGTCGACGGCGAACCACGAGACCATGTAGGCGCCGAACAGCATGACGGCTGGATGGGCGAAACTCACGACCTTCATGGCTTTGTAAATGATCACAAAACCGAGTGCGAGTAATGCGTAAATGGAGGCCAAAGAGAGGCCGGCAATGGTCGCCTGAATAAAGGTCGTCATCAGTACATCTGCTCGATCAGGTCTGAGAAACGATCGACGAGGACCTTCCGCTTGAGCTTCTGGGTGGCCGTCAGCTCTCCCTCTTCGTGGTCGAGTTCCTTGGGAAGCAGGGCGAACTTCTTCACCGTCTCGACCCGGGCGAAGTACTCATTGGCGGTATCGACGTGTTTCTGGATGAGGGCTACTACCTCTGGCTTTTCCGACAGGTCCCGGTACGTCGTGAACGTGATGCCCTTGCGTTGAGCCCAGTTCGAGACCGTGTCGAACTCAATGCCGATGAGGGCGGTGAGATACTTGCGACGGTCACCGATCACCATCGCTTCCTTGATGAACGGCGAAACCTTGAGCTTGTTTTCGATCTCCGACGGAGACACGTTTTTACCGCCGGCCGTGATGATGATGTCCTTCTTACGGTCGATGATTTTCAGGAAGTCTTCGTCCCACTCCCCAATGTCGCCGGTGTGCATCCATCCGTCTGCGTCGATCGTCTCGGCCGTGGCTTCCGGGTTTTTGAAATAGCCTTTGAAGATGCCAGGTGACTTGATGAGAATCTCCCCGTCTTCTCCGAGGCGGATCTGCACATCGTCGTTGACGGCAACCCCGATAGTCCCCAGCCGGGCGTGACCGGGAAGATTCCCGGTTCCGAGCGCGGTCGTCTCGGTCATCCCCCACCCTTCATACAGCGGGATGCCGATCGCGAGAAAAAACTTAATGACCTCGGGAGCGATAGGGGCCGCAGCACTGGTGGCCTGTATACAGCGCTGCATTCCGAGCTTGCGCTGCAACGACCGGAAAACCAACACGTAGCCGAGCCAGTGAACCGCTCCACCGACGAGCCCCCGAGAACCCGTAGCCAGCAGTCGATCGGCGCTTTTCATGCCGGTCTTGAGAAACACGCGGTACATGGCTTTCTTCAGTAACGAAGCGTCAGACATGCGGATGTTCACGAGGGCGTGCATCTTCTCCCAGATGCGAGGCGGGGCCGGGAAGTAGGTCGGCTGGATCTCGGCGAGGTCGGCCACCACCGTTTCGATCGATTCGGCAAAGTTGACGCACGAACCCATCGCCAGGGCCCCACAGACGTCATACAGTCGCCCAAAAACGTGGCATAGAGGCAGGTAGCTCAGGAGCTGCGGCTGCCCCTTGGGTAGACCACCTGCCGCGATCAAGTCCTCGGCGGATTCGGACGCCCAGGTCAGGTTGCGATGCGAGAGCATTGCCCCCTTCGGAGCGCCGGTCGTCCCCGACGTATAAACGAGCGTGGCGGTAGCTTCAGGATCGATCGTGTCGACTAAACCATTCACCAGGTGCGGGTCATCGACCAGCGCCGCCTCGCCGGCACCCATGAAAGCGCTCCAGGACATGAGTCGGCTGTCGGTGTATGCCCTGACTCCGCGCGGTTCGACGTAGATGATTTTTTCTAGATCGGGAAGGGATTCAACTTCGAGCGCTTTATCGACCTGCTCTTGATCTTCGGCGATCAGGACTTTGGATTCGGAATGCTGGAGCAGATACGCAACCTCAGCGGTGGGGTTTGTTGCGTAGAGACCGACCGACACCGCCTGAATCGACTGAATGGCAAGGTCGGCAATCACCCACGCTTTTCGATTCTCCGAATGAATGGCGACCGCGTCGCCCGGACGGACGCCAAGCTGCCAAAGAGCCATCGCCGCCGCCTGCACTTCGTGCCAGAACTCGGCGTACGTAGTTTCCTGCCAGATCCCGAACTCTTTTTCGCGCAGCGCAATATCACCCGGTTGACTAGCTGCCAGGGCACGTAGCCGAGCCGGAAGCGAAGTAAGCATCGTCGATTCGGCTGGACTGCGCTGCTCCATCGTGGCGGTCATAGACGACTCTCTTCGCTCGTCGGGGCGGCATCTCCCTCGATGCCGTCAGTTTCAAACTCTTCACCCAAATAGGCCCGGATCACATCAGGGTTCTTCTGGATCTCATCGGGCGTGCCCTCGGCAATCTTGCGACCGAAGTCGATCACCATGATGCGGTCGGCGATGTCCATGACGAGGCCCATGTCGTGCTCCACAAGGATCATCGTGACCTGGAGTTCATCCTGGATGTCGAGGATGAACCGGGCCATGTCCTCGGTCTCTTCAAGGTTCATGCCCGCTACCGGCTCGTCAAGCAGCAGGATGCGCGGGTCCATGGCAAGGGCTCGCCCGAGCTCGACCCGTTTCTGCACCCCATAGGGAAGCATCCCCACCAGACTCTTGCGGTACTGGGCAATCTCGAGAAAGTCGATGATCTCCTCGGCCCGTCGACGGTGCTCGGTTTCCTCACGTTTGGCTTTTCCGAAGTACAAAGCCGACGACAGAATGCCCGAGTTCATATGGAGGTTCCTGCCGAGCAAGATGTTGTCGAGAGTGGTCAGGTTGGAGAACAATTCGATGTTCTGGAACATGCGGGCGACACCCAGACCGGCGATCTTGTCCGGTCGCATTCCAAGAAGGTCGGTACCTTCGAGATTGATCCGTCCTTCCTGAGGTTTGTAGACCCCATTGAGGCAATTGAAGAT
>CBDTUI010000146.1:0-5190 GCA_965363765.1 uncultured Acidimicrobiia bacterium | reverse complement strand
CGGACAGCGAGCCAGAAGTGACCGGCGAAACCGCTCCGATCATGCGCATCGTGGACGACTTCCCCGCCCCGTTCGGACCGAGAAACCCGAACGCCTCGCCCGGTCGTACTTCAAAATCAATTGAGTCGACTGCGGTGAAATCGTCGAAGCGTTTGGTGAGAGCGTGGGCAATGACGAGAGCATCAGACATGGGTAGAGCAGCCTAAAGCGTCTAGCGAAGGAAACGCAGTGCTTGTAGGATCGGCTGTGGCGACCGTTTGCCCCAAGGAAGGTGGATGCGATGCAACCCTTTGATACGGATACTCTCCGGCGCTTGATTGCCGGGTACCGCCGAATGTCGATAGTTCTTGTGGCAGCCACCTACGCGGGAGCGCTCGCCGCCCTGTTTTTCGCTCCAGAGTTCGCGGCTTGGGGGCTGTTGCTGGTGGTGGTCGCCACCGTAATGTTTGGTTTCCTGGCGCTGCTACTGATGACCGCTCAGGGTGTCGCCGAACTGATTGATCGCGGGCGGTAGCCAGAGTTGTCATCAATCGTTGGGCCAGATCGGACGCAACGACCTGCCGAACGAGACTTCTGCGGTCTGGTCGACGTTCCATCCATACCGACCTCGCCTTTCCAAACGGAGGGTTTTGGTTGCTTTCGGGCTGGCCGTTCGATGTTTCACAACGGTCAGTTTCAGCGACGTCACATTCCAGTCGGTCGAGGTTGGCATGCTCTTGGCGAGCGCCAACACAACATCCGAGTAGTGGGCGAGGTCTTCTGGGACTTCGTCGATGACCGGCTCCCAATCGGTCGATTCGCCCCGCAGACGGCCGGCAATCACCAGAGCGAAGCCCATTTCCTGGGCGGCAGCACGAAGAGCCACAACGTGGTCGCCGGTTGCCGGGCCATCGTTGGTGCTGAGCACGAACTCTTCGTATCCGTCAACGACCACCAGCGGAGCGGCGAAGTCGTTGGTCAAATTCACGGCCGCAACCGCTTCGACGATCGCTGACGGTTGTCGACTGGTCACCGGGTACAGGGACAGTTGTGAAACCTGGTCCATGGCGGCGGTGACCCGGACGAGTTGCTTCTCGCTGAGCCTTCCAGTCCTGAGACGGAGCTCGTCGACATTGGCCCGCTGAGCAACAAACCGTTCTACGAGGCGGCCGGCCGTTTGCCGACAAGACACGTAGACGACCGGATGCCCGCCCCGCATGGCGGCGTTGGTGATTGCCAGCAGCAGGCTGCTAGTTCCCGCCCCAACCGCGCCGACCACCGACACGAGCTCCCCGGGATACAGGCCACCGAGGCGATCGTCCCAGCCGTCAAATCCGGTTGGGATCCCGACCGACGTGTCCTTGCGGAATTCCAAGTCTTCAGCCAGGTCCGATATCAGAGCGCTCATCGGCCGGTCCATATTGATCCTGGCCCATTCCGCCGCTGTCAAGCCTGTCGTAGTCATCAGTTGCCCCCTGTCTGGCCCCCAATCTGGGCCCCTGCCGCTGAATCTTCCAAGGTAGCGCCACACCGAACAAACGTTCGCTTGTGGCAGGAATTGTTTTCGCGACTTTGCGCTATCGAGTAGCGATCGCCCAGTCGGCGTGAAGCGATGCGTACACGCCGCCTAGCTTGACCAGTTCCGCGTGGGTGCCGTCCTCGACAATGTGACCGCCTTCGAACACGAGCACCCGATCGGCCGCTTCGGCGGTGGAAAGCCGATGGGCGACGGTGATCGACGTTCGTCCTTCGGCCAGTCGCTCAATCGCGTCGCGAAGGCGCAGCTCCAGCGCGGGATCCACCGCCGAGGTTGCTTCGTCGAGGATGAGCAGATCCGGGTTGGCCACCCAGGCCCTCGTGAGGGCCACGAGTTGACGTTCGCCAGCTGAAAGGTTCTGGCCGCGCACTCCGGCGATGGTCGACAGTCCGTCGGTTAGGCCGTCCACCCAGTCCGCAAGGTGCAGGTCGGAGATGGCATCCTGGACTTCCTGATCAGTCGCCGCGGCGCGACCATATCGGATGTTTTCGAGAAGCGTCGTGTTGAACAAGAAGCCCTGTTGCGGGACGTACGAGACCCGCGAGCGCAGATCACGGAATGAGACGTTTCGCAGGTCGACTCCGCCAACGGTAACCGCCCCGCCCGTCGGATCGATGAGCCGCGCAACCAACTTCGCGAAGGTGGTCTTGCCTGATCCAGTCTGCCCGACGACCGCCACCCGCTCGCCGGGGGCAATCGTCAGCTCCAGCTTCTGGATAATCGGAGGCCCGGTCGGGTATTGGAACGTCGTGCTCACCGCCGCGACCGATAACGATCCCAACGGAAGCGGTTGCGGATCTTTGGCCTCGGGGAGGTCGACTGGTTCGTCAATGACGGTGAGAACCTTGCGTAATCCCGCACCAGCCGCCTGTGCACTGTCCGATGCTTCAACGATCATCTGAACCGGTTCGGTCAGAAGGTTGACCAGGAAGAGAAATGCCAGAAGCGTGCCAGTGGTTACTTGACCCCTGGCCCCAAACACCACGCCAAAGCCGATGACGGCGGCGGTGATGAGGCCCGCGAAGATTTCCGCTGAAGAAAACAGAAAAGCTCCGAAGCGGGCGGTCCGGAAGCCGGCGTCGAACTGGCGGTCGAGGGCCTGGTCAACCCGATCGAGCGTTTCCGGTTCGGCGCCGTGGGCGCGGATGACCGGCAGGCCGGTGATCGATTCGGAGACTGCCGACATCGAGTCCGAGATGGTGTTGCGGAGGACGCTATGTGCTCGTTTGAGCAGTCGCTGGAACCATAGAAGGAGCGTCCCGTATACCGCCACTCCGGCGATGACGATGAGAGCCAGTCGGACGTCATAGAACAACATGGTGATCATGGCGAGAGCGAGCTGGGTAATTCCGATGAGCATGCCGATTCCGGCCCACTCCATGAAGCGTTCGAGGGCGGCGACATCGGATGTGACTCGCGCCACCATGGCACCCCGCCGGTTCGTTTCGGTATGCAACGCCGACAGACGATGCAAATGTGAGAACGCTTCGTTGCGCAGTTCGGCCAACCCGGCCGGGATAAAGCGGGCGATCCTCATGAGCGATGTCCATCTCGCTGTGGCGGCGAGGAGGACAGCCCCGGCAGCAATCAAACCCGATCGCAGCACCGCCCCCGTGTCGATGACATCAACACCAACGAATTGGGTGTCGACAATTCGCTGCAGCGTGATGGGCACCACGAGCGACATCGCGGTGCCTGCCCCGGCCAGCAGGAGCGTGATAACGAGACCTCTCCGCAGAGTGGGTGCCACCTGAAAGGCTCGGCGGAGCGCTTGGAAGACTGTCGCCTCAGACATCGGAATACGCCGTGAGGATGTCGGAATAGACGGGCTCGGTAGCGAGGAGGTGTTCGTGGGTTCCTGTGGCGATGATCCGCCCATCGTTCACGACGATGACTCGATCAGCGAGGGTGATGGACGCCTGTCGATAGGCGACGAGCACCACCGTGGAAGGCAGCTCGGCATCTCGGAGACCGGTGAGGATGGCAGTCTCGACACTGGGGTCAATCGCCGACGTTGCATCATCGAGGATGAGAAGCCTTGGCTTGCGAACAATCGATCTTGCCAGCGCGATCCGCTGAGCTTGACCGCCGGACAGAGTTGCGCCCTGCTCTCCGACAATCGTGTCAAAACCGTTCGGTAGTTCCAGCACGAACGGGGTGGCTTGGGCCAGATCGGCCGCCGCCCTGACTTCGTCGTCGGTGAAACGTTGACCGAGAGTGATGTTGTCTCGGACCGACAGGTTGAACAGGAATGACTCCTGGGGGACGATCGTGACCTCGGAGGCAACTCCCCTTTCCTCGAAGTCTTTAAGGTCACGGCCGTCAAGGTGGATGGCCCCTCTGGCAGGATCCCAAAGCCTCGCGAGCAGGGAAACCATTGTGGACTTACCGGAAGCGGTTGGCCCGACGACCGCGACGGTCTCGCCCGGTTCGATTTCAAATGTCAGATCCGTGATGACGGGCGCTCCACCCGGGTAGGCAAAGGTCACGTCGTCTCCCGAGACGGCAGTTCCCGTAGCTCGCGAAGTCGGAGCCGTTTCCCCGTGGCTCACCAGGTCGTCGGCTTCTACGATCCTGGCGATCCGTCGCCAACTGGCGAGAGCGAACGTCGTTTCCCACGTAACGAACCCGATCAAACGAA
The DNA here is from genome assembly GCA_965363765.1 of uncultured Acidimicrobiia bacterium. Classification (GTDB taxonomy): domain Bacteria; phylum Actinomycetota; class Acidimicrobiia; order Spongiisociales; family JAENVV01; genus JAENVV01. The sequence goes on along the minus strand of CBDTUI010000146.1, from coordinate 1,033 downwards.
TCGGAAACGACAAGAGCGACATTAAGTAGAGGGCAGTGACGATATCCCCCGGGGTGATCGCTCCCGCCTGGATACGGTATCCACCAACGACAATCACAGCGACCAGGCCGAGGGTCGGAATCATCTCGGAAAAGGTGCGGAACGTTTCGGCTCGACGGGACACCCAGGTTCGCTGATCGCGGAGGGCGTTGGACATCTTCGAGAAACGTTCTACCTCAAGATCCTCTGCACCGATAGCCTTGACGGTCAGGGCTCCGTCGAAGCTCTCGTGAGCGACCGCGGAAACCTCGCCGACCATTTTCTGAAGTTTCTCGAATCCGCCAAATATGAGCCATGCCGAACCGATATCCGTCATCAAGACCAGGCCGAAGCTGATCATGGCCACTAAGCCCAGCCAGGCATCGAGGCTGAAAACCAGAATGAGCGAGCCAACCAACAACAGGCTGACGCCGGTTGCATAGGGGAGGGGTCCGAGGACAAACGTTGCTTGCCCGGCGTCGTTGTCGGTGATAGCCAAGAGATCACCGGTGTCTTCTCCGTGGTGCCACGGCATCGACAACCGGTATTGGTGATGGATCAGGCGGGAGACGAAATCCATTTGCGAGCGGATCTGTAGCCAGGATGCCCCGACCCGGCGAATGATGATTCCGACCGCCTTGTAAAGCGCGATCCCCGCCACCAGAAGCACGGCGGGCCGAAGGAGATCTGCGTAGGCCTCTCCGTCCTCCAGCACAGGAATGATTACATCGTCGGTGATATTTCCAATGACAACGGCAGCGATGGCAATCGCCGAAACGAACATCGTGGAGCCGAAAACCGCGATGGTGAACGCGATCGGGTGACGGCGGATGAGGCGCCCTACATGGGCTGCGCCTTGCCGGAGCACCGTTCCCATGGATTCTGTCGTCTCGCTCAGCACGGCGGTCAATAGTAACTGTGCCGGGGTCCGAGCGATCCGTCATTTCCCGGCCAGGGACTTCGCCCAGATGGTAAGTTCCGGACATGATCCACACGAGCCCATTTCCTGATGTTG
>CBDTUI010000145.1:0-5200 GCA_965363765.1 uncultured Acidimicrobiia bacterium | reverse complement strand
ATCCGCCATGTGTTCGAGGGCGTGAACCCGCAGGGTGTAGATGTCGCCTCTTTCAAGAAACCTTCCGACATCGAACTCGGCCACGACTACCTGTGGCGAGTCCATGCCAAAACACCGTCGGCCGGAGAGATCGTGATATTCAACCGATCACACTACGAGGATGTCCTCGTCGTTCGAGTCCACGACCTCGTCCCACCCGATCGTTGGGAGAAGCGCTACGAGCACATCAACAACTTCGAGAAACTCCTGAGCGACGAAGGCACCACGATCATCAAGTTCTTTCTCCACATTTCCAAAGAGGAGCAGAAGGAGCGACTCAATGAGCGGCTCGAAAACCCCGAGAAACATTGGAAGTTCGCCAAAGGCGACCTGGACGAACGTGCCCTTTGGGACGAGTATCAACAGGCGTACGAAGCGGCTCTCAGCCGAACATCGACCGAACACGCACCATGGTTCGTGGTTCCTGCTGACCGCAAGTGGTACCGAAATCTGGTGATTTCCCAGGTCATCATCGACACGTTGGGTGGTCTCGACATGGCCTTCCCGCCAGCCGAGGACGACCTCGATGACGTGGTGGTCGTCTAGCGGTCGTCAATCCGGGGGTCGCGTTCCAGTTTGATTTTGCGGTAGGCAGCCAGGTGGCCCAGACCGGCAAAACGTCCCGCCAGGTAATCGCCTAGGTACGACTGCAGGAAACGGCGAGCGCCCAGCTCACGCCATTGGGCGATGTGCACAAGCTCGTGGGCGAGGATCTCCCTGAGTGCCGACGGTTCGAACGTCTCAGGGGCGGCCCGCAGATAGATGCCCCACGGCAACGCCAACCCAACAAACGGTTCGCGCCATACGACTCGAAGCCACCACGGGGCGGGTCGAACCCAGACGGTGAGAGGATCGACGGCCGGGTTGCTGAACTGTGTCAGGTCCCCGGCGCGGACCCCGACCATCAGTTGGCGACGATATTTACGAGGTTCGGTTCTCGGACGATCACTTTTCGCACAGTAAGGCCGGCAAGCTTCTCAATGATCCGTTCCGACTCTCGCGCCAATCGCTCAGCGTCAGCCGCCGAAATGTCGGCGTCGACTTCAATACGATCTCGAAGCTTGCCATTGATTTGCACGATCATCGTCACCTGCAAGTCCTTGGCTACATCCGAATCGGACTCCGGGAACGGTTGGACATGGACCGACGCCTCGTTGCCAAGGCGGTTCCGCCACAGTTCATCGGTCATGTGCGGGGCGATCGGTGCCAGCAGTTTGATCAGTGTCTCGACCGCCTCCGTCCACGCTTCGCCAGACACCGTCGGCCGTTTCTGGACCTCTAGAACAACGTTGCGCAGGCTCATCAGAGTGGCAATCGCCGTGTTCCATTTGAACTCTTCGAGGTCGCTATCAACTTTGGCGATCGCTTGGTGCACAGTCCGACGGAGGTCAGCGGTGGCGGTGACGTCGACCTCACCTGGGACGTAATCCACGTGAGCTATCTTCCAGACGTCCTCGAGGAAGCGATGCGCCCCCATGATGCCCCGACTGTCCCAGGGTCCACCTTTCTGCCACTCGTAGGCGAACATCAGGTATGTGCGAACGGTGTCTGCTCCGTATGCCTCAACCAGCTCGTCGGGGTTGACCACGTTGCCCTTTGACTTGGACATCCGTTCGATATCGAGGTGATGGCGTAGCTGGGACACATCGTTGGTTCCGACAATGGCCGGAATGTTGACACTGGCGCCATCGGGGACTTCCACCGACACCAACCCATCGGCGGTCTGGACCTGCAGCAGGTTTTCGGTGCGGCGCATGATTTCTCCGGCGACATCGCCGTTCGTTGCGCCTGAATCGGCTACAACGGTTACCTGTTCAGCTAGCCATCTGGCACCGTCCCAGGACCCGTCGACCGAGACGATGTCGCCCGCCCGTTCGCCACCAAGCACCTGGCCCTGATTTCGCAGCAGCCGGAACGGTTCGTCGAACGCCAGACCTGGCTCTCGATTGTGGGAGCGCATGACAGCTTCGGTGTCGGTGAACACCCCCATGTCTCGCATCACCTTTACAAAAAATCGGGCGTACATGAGGTGCATGACGGCGTGTTCGGCCCCGCCGGTGTACACGTCGACCGGTAGCCAGTAGGCGGCTTCTTCCGGATCAAACGGAGCCTCGTCGTACTGTGGTGAGAGGTAGCGGAACCAGTACCAGGACGAACACATAAAGGTATCCATCGTGTCGGTTTCCCGGCGAGCCGGCTGGCCGTTCGAGTCGGTGACTGCCAGGAAGTCTTCGTTGTCGACCAGGGGGCTACGGCCATCGAACTCGACATCTTCGGGCAATATCACGGGCAGGTCGGCATCGGGGACCGGTTCGACACCCTCCCCATCATTGCGATGAATCATCGGGATCGGGGCGCCCCAATAGCGTTGCCGGGAAATCAGCCAATCACGCAGTCGATAGTTGATCGCCTCTTCACCACGACCGCTCGACTCGATCCAGTCGATGGCCGCTGCAACCGACGGGTTTTTGCGACCTTTGGCGTCGGTCGTCTCCACCCCGGTTATCGGGCCACTGTTGTGCATGGTTCCCGGGCCGACGTACCCGTCTTCCATCTCGTCAGCCACCAGCGGCTGGCCGCCTTCGGGGACGATGACCGGGATGATTGGGAGGTCGAACGCTCTGGCGAACGAAAAGTCGCGCGAGTCGTGCGCCGGCACGGCCATGATGGCGCCAGTCCCATACGAGAAGAGCACATAGTCGGCGATCCAGACCGGGATTCGTTCGTTATTGACCGGATTGACGGCATAGCCGCCGGTGAACACGCCGGTTTTTTCCCGGTCTTCTTCCATCCGTTCGAGTTCCGACCGGGCGGCAGCCTTCAGGCGGTATTGCTCGATTTCGGCGGCCTGTTCGGGAGTTGTCAACGCGTCGACGAGCGGATGTTCGGGGGCCAGGACCATAAAAGAGGCGCCCCACAGCGTGTCGGGACGGGTCGTAAACACTTCGATCTCGGACCCAACGTCGGTTCCGAACCGAACTCGAGCTCCCTCAGAGCGCCCGATCCAGTTGGTTTGCATCGCTCGGATCGGATCTGGCCAGTCGATGCCTTCAAAACTCAACAGTTCGTCGGCATATCGGGTAATCGCGAAGAACCACTGCTCCATCAGTCGCTGAACAACCGGTTGTCCGGTCCGTTCGTCTCGACCGTCAATGACCTGTTCGTTGGCGAGCACGGTTTCGAGGGTCGGCGACCAATTCACCATCGCCTCACCGCGATATGCGACTGAGGATTCAAACATTCGCTTGAAGAACCACTCAGTCCACTTGTAATACGAGGGGTCGCAACTAACCGCTTCGCGCTCCCAATCGAACATCGCTCCCATTGACCGAATCTGGGTTCGCATCCGTTCCATGTTGGCGTACGTCCATTTGGCCGGATGGATATTGCGCTGGACTGCGGCGTTCTCGGCAGGCAGACCAAACGCGTCGAAGCCCATCGGAAATAGGACGTTGTAGCCCTTCATGCGCATGTAGCGCGCCCGGGTATCGGAAGGCGTCATGGCGTACCAGTGTCCGATGTGAATATCACCGGACGGATACGGCAGCATCGTGAGGGCGTAATGCTTGGGTCGGTCCCAGTCGACCTTGGCACGATAGAGGCCTTCGGCTTCCCACTGGGCCTGCCATCTCGGTTCTATTTGTGCAAAGTCGTAAGCGGACACGATTGGCTCCGGCATTGGGGACTAGTCAGGCTACCAGGGCGTTTCCACCCCTCCGCCCAAATAAAAGGCCGCTTTGCTAGCCGACCGGACCGGTCTGGGGAGCATTTCCGCCGTCGGATTCGTTACGAAGGAATCGTTCGATTTCGAAGCCGATTTCTTCGGCAGATGGCACAGCGTCGTCCTCGCTTGCCAGGTTCTCAAGTCGTTCGATGTGCGCGGCGATGTCGGGTTGCTGCTCAGCCATTTCGTCGAGCTGGACCCTCTGCTGATCGGCCCGGTCGGCGAGGTCGTTGAGGGGGAACATAAGATCAAGATGACGTCCGACTCGCTCCACCAACGTGATCACCGCCTGAGTAAAGGGCTGATTCATGTAATGAGGGACCTGGGCCCAGAACCCGGCCGTCGGATAACCGAGACTCCCCAAATGCCACTCGGTCGCTGTGACCGCCGCAGCCGGTACTTGCAGTAGCCCTTCGGCTACCCGCTCCCCTTCTGCGGCGAAGTCACGTTGCATCGACGTATTCAATACTGGCGTCGGCAGGGTGTGCGGCACCGGACCAGGCACCGACCCGATGGCGACGAATTGCGACACCGCGTACTGCTTTGCCAGCGAATGCACCGATTCGACGAACGCTTGCCAGCGAAACTCGGGTTCGGTTCCCGAAACGATCAGGATGTCGGTGTCGTCAATCGAACGTGCCGTGATAGTGATTTCTGGGTATTCGAGCCGGGTGAGTTTGCCGTCGATAAAGTCGGCGGTAGGACGGTTGACCCGGTAGTCGAAGAGGGTATCGGCGTCGAAATGTCCGATCACTTCGCCAGCCGAGGCGATCAATCCGGCCGCAGCGGTGCCCACCCCGCCAGCATCAACCCATCCGGTGAAGCTCATCAGCAAAACAGGTTCGCGCAGCTCAACGGATCGCTCGATCGTGTACATGGTTACAGCATGGCGTATCTGAATGACGAATACCAACCCGTCTAACGTGGCGCGATGATCCTGGACCACGTCCAACTGTCCGGCCCGGTCGGATGCGAAGATACGATGCGCGAGTTCTGGTTAGAACTGGGGTTCATCGAGCTTGAAAAACCCCCTGCGCTGGTGGGGCGCGGCGGGTGCTGGTTCCGACTCGGCGTAGCCGAGGTCCACATCGGTATTCAAGACCCGTTCACGCCGGCGACGAAAGCCCATCCAGGATTTACGGTCGACGACCTGGACCAACTGGCGGCGATGCTGGCGGTTATGGGCTGTGAGGTCCGGTGGGATGATCTGTGGCCGGGGCGCCGTCGCTTCTACGTCGATGACCCCGTCGGTAACCGTCTCGAATTCCTCAGCGAGAGGCCTCCCGGCGTTAACGCGGGTCCGGCTCATGCTTAAGCTCTCGATCGAAGTACCGATTACACATTGATGGCTTCGTTTGCCGCGCTCATTTTGTCACTCATCCTGGCGGTGTTGCCGCCGGGTGGGTCGTTTATCGATGACGACGGGAACGTCCACGA